>NZ_JAVQNT010000037.1:0-86414 GCF_031799075.1 Acinetobacter sp. V91_7 | reverse complement strand
GGTCAACGTGACCGATTGTGCCCACGTTTACGTGTGGCTTATTACGTTCAAACTTAGCCTTAGCCATGTTTATAGTCCTCGTTTACGTCGAACACAATTCTGAGTAAGACCCAGCATCGACATATCGCCTAAAAAATCAAACACCCAATACTTGAAAAGCAGACTAATAAGCCTGCTTTTTAAATCTTTGTAGAAAATCTACTAAACTGTATCTGGAGCTCTTATCGAGATTTGAACTCGAGACCTCTCCCTTACCAAGGGAGTGCTCTACCACTGAGCTATAAGAGCGATTATCCTTCGATGGAGCGGGAGACGAGGGTCGAACTCGCGACATGCAGCTTGGAAGGCTGCCGCTCTACCAACTGAGCTACTCCCGCACGATGCTGGTATACTTAGCACTTCAATCGAAGTTAATGGTGGTGAGAGAAGGATTCGAACCTTCGAAACTTTCGTAGCGGAGTTACAGTCCGCCCCCTTTGACCGCTCGGGAATCTCACCACTTCACACTTATTTCAGTGTTATTCTTCACTTAACAACTTCACACTTTTAGATGGTGCCGGCACACGGATTCGAACTGTGGACCTACTGATTACAAGTCAGTTGCTCTACCAACTGAGCTATGCCGGCGCTTCTTAGTGTTTCGTACGTTTCGTATCGGAACGGTGTGCAGTTTAGCAAAACTTCCAAACGATGCAAGTGGTTTTTTTAAAAAAATCGCTAAAAACTCATAAAATCAATCCGTTTGACGATAATTCAACCGCTTTGATCACTGCGCGAGCTTTTATTTGTGTTTCATTCCATTCTGATTCAGGATTTGAGTCTGCAACCAGCCCTGCTCCAGCCTGCACATACACCTTTTTATCACGGATAACACACGTACGGATTGCTATCGACATGTCCATTTCACCATGCCATCCTAAATATCCCACTGCCCCACCGAAAACGCCTCGCTTAACAGGCTCAACTTCATCAATGATTTCCATTGCACGAATTTTCGGTGCGCCAGATAAAGTACCTGCTGGAAAAGTTGCTTTAAACACATCTAGCGCATCAATATCATCACGAACTTCACCTTGCACATTTGAAACAATGTGCATGACATGCGAATAGCGCTCAATCACCATTTGATCAGTAACTTTGACCTTACCAATTTTAGAAACTCGACCAACATCATTTCGACCAAGGTCAATCAACATTAAATGCTCTGCTATTTCTTTTTCATCAGAAAGTAAATCTTTTTCTAAAGCGATGTCTTCTTCTTTAGTTTTTCCACGCGGTCTTGTACCTGCAAGTGGGCGGACTGTCGCAATACCATTTTCTAGTCGAGAAAGAATTTCTGGTGATGATCCTACAATATGGAATGGTTTGTTATCTGTAATTGTTTGACCCTGCACCAAAAACAAATATGGCGAAGGATTTAAATGACGTAAAGCACGGTAAACCTGCAAAGCCTCACCATCAAAGTCCGAAACCATACGCTGGCCCGGAACAACCTGCATAACATCGCCCGCTCTAATGTATTCCTTTACCTTCTCGATTGTTTCAAGGAACTTAGCCTTACCCGTAATCGATTCAAAATGAGGCGGTGTATGTGGCTTAGCTTGCAAACTCACTGGTGTAGCTAATAACTGCTCTAATTGATCTAACTTTTGCTGAGCATCTTCATAAGCATGTGCCCGCGTTGTATCAGCATGGACAATTAGAAATAAAGTATCTTTAAGGTTGTCGAAAACAATGACTGTCTTTGATAGCATCAACCACAAGTCTGGTAAAGCAATTGGATCAGCGACAGGTACATTCTTTAAGCGCGGCTCAATATAACGAACTGCATCATAGCCCAAATAACCAACTAGCCCGCCAGTAAAACTTGGTAATGCAGGCAAAAGCTCAGCTGGTGGCACTGTAAATTGCTTCTGAAATTCACGAATATATTGAAATGGATCTAGGCAATCTTCTTGTGTGATCGAACCATCAGCATGCTGTATAGACAAGACCCCTGCATTACATGAAAAAACTGTCGATTCGCCTAAACCGATCATGGAGTAGCGCGCCCAGTTTTCACCACCTTCGACAGACTCAAATAAATAAGCTTGTTTTTGGTCCTTAAAACGAGCAAAAACAGATAAAGGTGTTTCCGTGTCTGCTAAACGCTGGCGATAAACAGGAATCGTGTTGTAACCTGATGCCTTAAGTTGTTCAAATTGCGCTAATGTAGTCATGAATTTTTCTCTAATATGGTTTCGATTTAAAACGGTGTTTTTCTAGTTTCGATTTAGACACGCCATCGAAAAACCATACGCTTATTCATGCTGATCTCCATTTCACTCATTAAATAATTAACTCAGCCAAACTATCAACCACTTGCTGAGGTTGGCAATCATAGATATTTTCTCCATGATTATAGCCATAGCTAACCACAATACAATCAATTCCCGCGCGCCGTGCAGCCTCAATATCATTACTTGAATCGCCAATCATTAGCGCGTACGAAGCAGATATCTTTAAACTTTGCATACAATGCAACAAAGGCAATGGATGTGGTTTCCTCTCTGGCAAGCTATCACCACCCAGTACAACTTGAAAATAAGAAGAAAGTTCCAATGCATCCAGTAATCCTTGAGCAAGTTGCACAGGCTTATTGGTAACACATGCCATATGTATATTCAAAGTTTTACAATGCTTTAAAAACTCAGTTACTCCAGGATAAATTTGAGTATTTACACAAAGCTCTGCACCGTATACATCTACAAATTTTTGTAATAAAACTTTATGTTGTTCAGTGTCTAATTTTCCAAATATATGAAGCAAAACACTTTCACAAAGTTTTGAAGCTCCTTTACCCACCCATTCTCGTATTTGTGCTTCAGTTACCGATGGCCAACTTAGCGCTTCTAAACTTAAATTCATGGATCGATATAAATCAGCTGCAGAGTCAACTAACGTTCCATCTAGGTCAAATAAAATTAAATCGCGCTTATTTAGTTGTGCAACAGACATCTTCTTATACTCAAAATTAAAAAGGCATGCGTTTAGCTAGCATGCCTTGATTGTAAAAGCACCAACAAATTATTTAAAGAACAACCATGCCAATAAAGCCAAGATTACTAAAATAATAATAGTGATCAAACCAACTGAGGCATTCTTCTGTTGCTCTTTTTCTTCAGCAACACGAGAAACAGGCTCCTCAAAGGCAACAGGTGTCTGTTGTGGTTGTGCATTAACATCTATCCCTTCTGGGATAGGGGCAGGTTTTGGAATAGAGATATTCTGCGGCATACCATCGCGACTGACTTCTATTTCAGCAGCACGCTCTGTAAGACTTGGCATCCCTTGATCGCTTAAATCTTGAGATGGGGTCGTATTTACAGGTTCTGCTTCAATTTCAGGCAAATCCTCTATTTCCTGCACAGGCGCTAATACAGAAAATTTAAAGCTCGCAAATTGAACAATATCACCATCATGCAGCTGTTTTTCTTGCTCAATACGAATATCGTTTATGAATGTGCCATTCGATGAATTAAGGTCTTGCACCCATAGCAATTGATCTTTTAAAAGCAATGCAGCGTGGCGGCGTGAAATTTCAGCAGCTTGTAACAACACATCAGCATCTTGATGGCGTCCCACCAACATATCACGATCAATACTAATTTCTTGGCCAGTAATTTCGCCAGTAACTGCTTGTAATTTCCAAGTCATGCGTATGTCCTATTTCACTTTTCATCAATCATAACATGCTACTACGGCGCTGTGCTTGGACGCAGTGTCGTTGTTGTTACTGTATTTTTAGTACGATTAATTTCAGGCTCAGGCAACTGTAAGGTTTGCTTTCGAACCGCAGGTTCTACCGCTACGGGTGTTGTTACTGTCGAGCTTTTTCCACCCGAAGGAACCTGTTGATAATTTTTTGGCTGAGCTGCAACACTTGGTGGCGTCATCTTTTGATTATAGACATCATCAACTTGTTCAGGGAGTTTGGCAAAATTGCCATTTTTATCCATCGCCAATTGTAAGCTGTAAAGCTGGTTATAGCGCTGCTGAGACAAACGACGCACATCATTTGCATCACCCACAATTGTTGGATGAATAAAAACCAGAAGATTACGCTTCACATTACTTCGGGTATCCGAACGGAATAACCGGCCCAAATAAGGAATACTACTTAATCCAGGAATACCTTGGTTATTAAACTCAACATCATCAGATACCAAGCCCCCTAAAACCACTGTCTGCCCATGCTCAGCTAAAACAGCAGTTTTAATGGCACGCTTATTAGTAATTAGGTCAGCAGCCTGCCCTTTACTTGATTGAACATTAGAAACTTCTTGTTCAACTTCAAGCCTAACTGTCCCACCTTCACCAATGTGAGGGATAACTTTCAAAGTTACCCCTACATCTTTACGCTCGACTGTCGTATAAGGATTTACTGTTCCCGAAGATCCCGTAGAAACAGAACCAGTCACAAAAGGAACATTTTGCCCCACAACAATATAAGCCTCTTCATTATCCATAGTTACAATGGATGGTGTCGAAAGCAAATTTGATTTAGTATTAGTTTTAAGCGCTTGAATTAATGCACCATAAGCCTTACGAGAATTCTCAAAATTTCCTAAAGCGAAAGTTGCGCCATCACCCTTATTTTTACCAGCTGCTATAGCATTTGCAGCACCTGCCGTACCACTTGATAAATAACCAGCAGCGATAGACGACAAACTAGCACCTATATTACTAAAGCTAAGTAGACCAATTCCACTTGATAAATCACCTAATGCCCATTGAATTCCAAGCTGATCCGCATCATCACCTGAAACCTCAATAATGGCAGCTTCGATTAAAACTTGCTGGCGACGAATATCAAGTTGTTGGATAGCAGACTCTATTTCACGCATTAATTGTGGATCGGCTTTTACAACAAGTGAATTTTGAGCATTATCCGCAATAATGCTCACACCGCCCTGACTAAAACTTGTAATATTATTTTGGTTACTATTAGAACTACTATTAAGATTAATTGAAGGAGTACTAATTGAAGAGCTAGGCGCGCCAGAATTTTGACTATTTCCCATCGAACCATTAGTCGATCCAGAAGAAGCAGCCAAACCACCACTCCCATTTGATGAAGAAACAGCCTGTCCTGTTACAAGACCTTGTAAAATCTCTGATAAATTTTTTGCACTTGCATATTTCAGTCGGAAAACTTTTAAGCCCCCTAAACGATCTGCTGAAGGCACATCAAGCATCTCAATCATGTGGCGAATACGTTTACGCGTTTCAGGGTCACCCTTTACCATAATACGATTCGTTCGATTGTCTGCAATAATACGAATACGTGCGCCACTAAAATCTTTAGATGCTCCTGTTGCACTCATTGCCTCAAGTTGAGTAATGATTTCTTCTGCCTGACTCGATTGCAAGTTAATGGCTTCGATATCATTTTGCCCAGTACCATCGAGGTTACGAATGATATTTTCAAGTTGGTAGATATTCGCAGCTCGGTCCGAAACAATCAGCGCATTAGTGCCTGCTATCGCAGCCATATGTGCAAATTGAGGCATTAAAGGGCGAAGTGCCGGAATTAAGTCATTTGGATTGGTATTTTCAAGCCAAATCACTCGAGTGACGATTTGATCACCACGCAGTCTATTTCTAGAATCGTAAGGAATTCCCGAGTTTTTAACATTGCTATCGGGCACCAGTTTAATGGTGTTCCCAGAAGGAATTGCCACGACCCCATTTACATTTAAGACCCCAAGAAACAGATCATAAACTTCATCTTTATTGAGGGGTTTATTCGATATTACTGTGACATTGCCACGCACTCGCGGATCTACTGCAAAGTTTTTCCCCGTGATGTCCGCAACTTCATTAATAAATGCAGTTAAGTCAGCATCACGTAGATTGATCTTCCATGTCTGGGCATAGACGCTGCTGCTCACTGTCGCAATCAATGGGGCTGCTGCAAGTAATGCCCAAAGTGGACGTTGATGATTCAATAAAGCCATAACTTGCGATAATTCCTAACTCTTATGGTGACGTGTTATCACTAAAAATTTTGTTGTATGGTCATCACTTGATCACCACGTTTTATTTCTATTTTCACTTGTCCAGCTCGACGAGCTTGTTCAAGTAACTGCACATCCGTTTGTCCTTGCCCAACCGTTTGACCATTTAAAGAAACAATCCGGTCACCCGGCCTTAAACCTAACTTATTTCGAAGCGCAGTGGGTGTACGTTCTGTAACTTCAAAACCTTCACTTGAGTTACCGCTTACGCCCATATCACGTAGATATTGTTCACGGTTCCCTTGCATTTGCTGAATAGCCTGTCCAAGCGCTTCTTGAGTCATATTAACAGGTGCCGATGGTTGAGACGCAGTAGCAGTTGGTTGTGAGGCATCTGGCGTCATGGGCTGATATAAACCGTTTGGCAAACCTTTGAACTGAAGTTCACGAGTACTGCCATTACCTTGACGCAATATAACGTGATCCCAATAAACTTCTGCCAACTGATAAGATGTAGAACCTATTGTTTCCCCCACCCGATATCGGTCAGCAGTATTATCAAGCTTAATAACAGCTGAGGAAAAACGGTTCGGATAGCCCACCATCACACCCTGCAATTCTAGGTTGACATTTTCCTGAGCTGCATTGGCTGAAGGTTCATTAAAAATCGAAAAAGTACTAATGTTAGGAATTTGCGGCTGCTGTGATCCCAACTCTACCCGATCGAATTGCATCATTTGGGGAGGGGCAATGACCCACCAAAATAATGAAGCTAATTTCCAACACAGCCATAAAATTAAAAAGGCAAATACGACAATACTTAACCGATCTAATTTTTGCCATTGTAGTTGCTGTAATTTTTCAATCCATACTTTCATTATTAGTTACTCCCTTGTATTAAGGGTTGACGAGAACTAATGACAAAAGTATCTAAACCGGCTTTCCCATCATAAGACGGAATATTCAGTAATAATCTTTGTGTAAGCTGCACATCAAGCATCATATTGGCATCTAATAGAAGATTTGCCATTTTTTGACTGCGTTGATCACGTATATCAACCTGTAATTGGCCATTTTGATCCGTTAATTGCCCATTTAAAGAAGGCATATTCATCCGGTCTTGACGATCACCAATATTATAAATTAAAGCACCACCACCCCAATGCAATTGACCATCAACTGCAGCGAAACCTTGCTCTTTTTTATAATTAAAATCAATATCTTTTAACTGGATACCGTTCACAGGCCATTGCCAGTTCACAATTTGTTTTAATGTTTCAGGCGCAATTTGACCATTCATTGCTCTAACAAGTACTTTTTTACCAACACCATAGGCCATTACCCCAGATAATTGGGTATTTCCACTATGGATATCCACATCAGCCGCGAACCTCAATAGAAACAGGTCAAGAGGTCTAGTTTTCCAATGAATCGAGCCTCTCAAAGTACCGCGCCGCCAATCTGCTTGGCCCTGCCAGATATTTCCACTTACATTGTGTAGAGTTTGATTATTCTTTGAAAATTTAGAAATAAGCCACGTCGCTGGGATCTGTAAAATAATAAAAATTAAAAATGCAATGAGGGCAAATAACCACCACTTCCACTGCTTAGACTTTTTCTTCATTCAGCCTTACCAACATGCAAATTATCGTCCTTATTTTGAGAGTAGCTCCCTAGTCTGACATTATGCATACTTTTTCAACATCGCCAATTCACTTCATATAAAAAAACCAAGCAATCAGGCCTGGCTTCTGTATTAAGACTATAAGTTGAACGTATGACAAAATCATGAAAACTGGCTAATCAACTTACTAAATGTACATTTGATCTCTACAATCTATTTAAAGATGAATTTAAACACTCAAATTCCTAAATAATATTTATAGCAAAATTTTAAATATTTTCACGCATAAAAAAGCCAGGCAAATTTGCCTGGCTTTTTTAGATCAGCAATACGATTAGATTAAGAAATCTTCAAGTTTTGCGCCTTTTTCAATTTCAGCAACTAACCAGCGTGGTTGTTTACCACGGCCAGTCCAAGTCTCTTCAGAATTGTTTTTGTTACGGTAACGCGGTTCAACAGATTTACGTGTTGTTTTCTTACGTTTTTGAGCACCAAACTCAAGAAGTTGTTCAACACTAAAACCTACATTTTCAGCGATCTCGATAATTTGATTATAAGCATCTTCGATTGCTTGATCTTTTTTACTTACAATTAAAGCTTCAGCTTCTTCTTGTAAACGTTTTAACTCTTCAACAGATAATTCACTGATATCCGGCTTCATTAATAAATACTCCAGTCTTACAGACAATTCAAAATAATACAGACAAAATTTAAAAACATAAAATCAAGACCAATATTATTTATAATCTATTCAATAAGCAATAGTTTGAAAGCCGTGTTCATCAGAATAATCAAAAAAATTACCTTTTAATTACATTACCAATTATAAATGACATATATTTTATTAATATTTATTTAAGATAAATGTATTAAGTCATGTCCAACAGATTTTTCTAGCTCAATAATTTTTTGTTTTATCTCTTGAGGTATTTCACATTTTCGTTCTGTTAATTTATCTACGCATACCATAACAGCATCACCCGTAGCTACGATTTGTTGTTGTGTTTCGCTCCACAATATATAAGCCATACGGAATGCACTATTACGGAGCTCCTCCACGCGAACACCAACTTTCAATACATCGGGATAAAAAACGGGCTTTAAGTATTTGCATTGGCTTGAAGCGACAACGGTATATAATTGTGGGGTTAATATATTTATCGCTTCCATATATAAAATACGTGAGCTTTCAATATATCGATAATATTGTACATTATTGACATGACCAAAAGCGTCCATATCTCCCCACGCTACTTTCTGTTCATATATTATCGGGTAGACAGACAGTTCTTTCATTTTTACCTCATATTTTAAATTTTAAAAAATTCGCATCATTTTCAAAGATTAGGTTTAACTGATTGATTAACACTTCATCTTCTTTAAGGGTAGACTTAATACGCAAATAGCTCATTAAAATATTATCTGGATATAATGTTAATAATGTTTCAGCCTCTGCTTGACGTCCAGTTGCCATATAGACATGCCATTTTGCAAAAGTTAAAACTGGCAAATTCATATATTGATTTTCAAGCTCAATAATTTTTTCTTCGACATCAGCATAGTCTGGAACCTGTTTAAGCAATTGTTGCTGAAACCACAGGTAAAACACTTCTGGATCAAACTGCTCTTTTAATAAGTGCAGTGTTAAGGCTGCATGCTGCATGCTCATATCAGGCATACGTGCTAATAGTTTGAGCCATAACAACTTACTGCTATAAGGTCGAGTTTGGATCTCAGACTCTAAATCCAGATAACGTTGTTGCAAGGCATGCAGGTCATCAATAGAAGCTTGATCAAATTGCTGAAGAAGCTGCTGCAACCATAAATCACGGTGTTCAGCATCTAATAATCCATACTTCATTGACCGTAAATATACCCATGGATGTTGCAGCGCTAATTGCCCCCATAACGCAGTTAATCTTTGCTGGTAGGCAGTTTCTATTTCCTCAAGCCAAGGCGATAACTGATGCTGGTATAAAAATTCAAGATGAGTTAATGCACGGTCAGCTTCATTTTGGGCTAAAAAGATTTCGATTCGCTCTAACTCGGCCAATTCAAATGCCATGGGTGGTGATTGATCTAAAGCAGCCAATGCTTTTGGATAGTCTCCACTTAAAACCAGAAACTTGGCATCAATAATATTTTTTAAAAGTCCTGATTGAGTAAAAACACGTTCAATAAATACACGTTGGTCTTCGGCAGCCTCTAATAACCAGACGATACCTAATTGTTCATAGGGATGAAGGTTTTTAAACTGGAAGATGTTTTCACTTTTTCTTTGCTCACGAGAGGAATAACGTTTAATCCAAAGCCATATGAGTTGTGCAATAAAACTCACTACCACAAAAGCAAGGGTTAATCCCCAGACATTTGTTTGCAACTGCAATTGTCGCCAGTAGATATAGACATACCCCATTCCATAGCCATAACTAAATAAAGCTAAAGCGGCAAAGAGTATTAAGCTAATTACGAAATAAACCGACAGGAGGTGTTTCATATCTCCTCCTTATGAGCCAATTAGACCAAGTGTAGATAATTTAGGAACAGGCACGACAGATAAATGTGCCACTTTAGCAATACGTTTTTTTAACTGCTGACTCGTTGCATCAGGCATTTCATCTAGCTTTTGCATTACAGATTGCAACTCGTTTTGGTACTCTGTCATTTTCCCTTCATTGAGTGCCTGTTCAGCAATTAATAATCTTAATTGCACTTCTTTGAGCACTACACTTCGATTCATTAAATTAATAGACGGCGTTTCTACTTTTTCTATACGGAACCATTTTTTCCACCAAGACACAGACTCGGACTGATCCATCTCAAGTTTAGGCTGAGCTAAGGCTTGCTGAATATTTTTATCAATCGTCTGTAATAAATCGTCAATCAATTGATGGCGTTGATTTTGGGCCAATGTGAATTGTTGAACTGCCTGTTTATCCTGCTCAAGCGATTGGTTCAAGCTATGTTGCAATGCAGGGGCAATTTCATAGTGTAGAAGAGATTGCTGTAATTGGTTTAATTGATCAACTGCGTAAATCAATTGTTGCTGATCAATTGCAAATTGAATTAAATCTAACTTTTGTTTTATTAAAACTGTAGGGGCAATACCCATCGGCAGGACTTCTAAATGGCCGGCCGGACTCAGTTTATTCCCTGTATTTACAGGTTGATTCTGTAATTGTCGTTGTAAAGCAACCAATTGATCATTTAGATTGGCATAGTGCTGCTCTGATTGAAGCAAACTTTGCTTAAGCTCGGGAACAGTACGAGAAATTTGCCACATATCGTAACTGAGCTTAGCCAACCAAGCCACGCCCAGTAAAATGATGATAGAAACAAGTTTTCTCATATGAATCCTTATAATGCCTGAATGTGATGAATCATCCCCGAAGGCGATAAATTTTCAAGTTGAATAATGTGAAAATGAGCCTGTTGCTGATCGCGATATTCTTTAACAATTTGAAAAAGACGTGGCCCTAAAACCAAATATACACAATCAGGTTGTACATTACTTTTTGAACAAAGCTCTAACCAATACTTCCAGCTCGCCTCACTCGTAATTAAGACCAGCCATTTGTTTAAATTATAATTTGAATTGTGTGTCAGATGTTTGAATGTGGAATATGAGGTTTCTGGGCACTGCCGATGATATAAAACGAAATTTAAAATCTGAATTCCTTGCTGTTGCAAGGTTTCCATCATAAATTGACGACCACCTTCTCCTCGCCAAAAAGCGACGCTACCAGCTTGCTTCATATTATGGAGAATAGGTAGATTTAACATGCCCTCAGAGGTTTCAACATCTGGAATATGTGCTTCTATTCCATATTCATTTAGACAATTGGCCGTTGACTGCCCAACGGCAATCCACTGAATATGTTTTAAATCACTAAGCTTTAAACCGCTTTGCAGTAAATATTTCATCCCCACATCAACGGCGGTTGGGCTCACTACAACTATAGCTTGTGCTTTAACTAATTGTTGGTAAAGCTGAAGTAAATGTTCGGAAAAGGGTTTAGCAACGAGTTCTAAAAGAGGTAAAGACTCAACCTGACAACCTTCATTTTGCAAAACTTCTGTTAATTCTGCAGCCCGAGAATCAGGTCGAGTATTAATAAACAACATAGCTTAGTAGAGAGCCTTTAATAGCTCACCAGCACCTTGATCAAGTAAGTTTCGAGCAAGGTTTTCACCCAATTGCTGAGCATTGCTGGCTTCATCTGTCAGTTCAGCACGTAATAATGTTTGACCATCAGCACTTCCGACACGACCTTCAATATGGATTTGTCCATTTTGTAGTGTGGCATAACCTGCAATTGGGACCTGACAACCGCCTTCAAGATAAGCATTAAAGGCACGCTCAGCACGCACACAAACATCTGTTTCTTGGTGCAATAACGGTTGAATTAAAGCTAAAACTTCGTTGTCAGCTGCACGGCATTCCAAACCCAATGCACCTTGACCCACAGCAGGTAAGCTAATATCTGGTGTTAAACAATGACGAATACGTTCTGACAATCCTAAACGCTTCAAACCAGCACTGGCCAAAATAATCGCGTCGTATTGACCATCATCTAGCTTCCCTAAACGTGTTCCAACATTTCCACGCAAATCAATAATTTGCAAATCAGGGCGTTGTTTTAAAATCTGAGATTTACGACGTAAACTTGATGTACCAACTTTTGCACCTTGAGGTAGATCAGCAAATTTTTCAAATTGATTTGAAACGAAAGCATCTAATGGATCTTCACGTTCACAAATTACCGCCAAGGTTAAACCTTCTGGCAAAGCCATCGGGACATCTTTCATTGAATGTACGGCTAAATCTGCACGCCCATCTAAAAGTGCTGCTTCTAACTCTTTAACAAACAGCCCTTTCCCACCAATTTTTGCTAAAGGCGTATCTAAGATTTTATCGCCCTGCGTGACAAATTTAACCAACTCCACCGTTAAATCCGGGTGAAGCTCCTGTAATCGGGCACGAATATATTCTGCCTGCCAAAGAGCAAGTGGGCTTTGTCGTGTAGCAATTTTCAAGGTTTTCATAAATTCAAGCATGGGCTGGTCAAACAATACACCCTAAACTTAACTTGATCCCTTAAAATTGCAAGTAAAATCTCGCGCGTCCAAGATAACTCTTTTTAAGTTTAGAGCTGATGAATCCGGTCTCTAAGCATGGATAAATGTCGACGGCTCACCGAAAGTCGTTCATCTAAACCACGTAATCGAACCTGATATTGCCCCGAACTGACCAACTCCAATCCATCTAAATAGGCAACAGCAACTAATGCATTCCGATGAATGCGAATGAATTGATTTGCAAATTCGGTTTCAAGCTCTTTTAATGTTTCATCAATTAATACACTGCCATTTTGATGACGCACCGTGACATATTTTTGATCGGCTAAAAAATAATAGATATTTTCAACAGGAATTAGCTCAACCCCACGATAGGTTTTTGCAGCAATTTGATGTCGCTGTGTTTTTAGATCATGTAAAAAATCATGTTGTGGTAAAGCATTGAGCTGTGCTCGAGTAAGCTGAGTCAGTTGACTAAAAACTTGTTCAAGTTCTTGAGGGTCGATCGGTTTAAGAAGATAAGCTTGAGCCTGAGATTTAAACGCTTCCAATGCATGTTGATCATAGGCTGTACAAAATACAATCGCAGGCCTAGGGTTCAGCTGACTTAACTGTTCTGCACAGACAAGACCATTCATACCTGGCATTTGAATATCAAGTAAAATTACATCCGGTTGATGAAGCCGCGCCTGTTCCAAGGCTTCCTGTCCATGATAAGCCGTTGATACAACTTCATGTCCCATCTTTGAAACTAAACGTGATAATCGCTCCACTGCAAGTGGTTCGTCATCACAAATCAGCACCTTCATTTATCCTCCTTGTCACCGTTAACTTGATCCATTTTTTTATGGTTAACTCTGACTAACTTATTATTTTGTTTGATATTGATAGCTCATAATGGTGGTATATAAGGTTTCACCTTTATAAACCTGAAATCTAACGGAGTTCCCATAATATGCTTTCAGGCGTTGTTTTACATTTTCAAGCGCGATTCCATGCCCTTTCCGTGAATTTATTGTATCGTCTGTATATGGGTTGGTAATGACTATACTGACCTGATTTTGCAATATTTCAACCAATACCCCTATGGTTGCTTTACCTATCATTGGTTCTACCCCATGAAAAATACTATTCTCTAACAAAGGTTGTAATGTCAATAAAGGAATGGTGATCTGTTTCAGTTGCACAGGTGAAAGTTCAATTTTCCAATCTACTTTTAAACGCTCTCCCAAACGTACCTGCTCAATCATTAAATATTGTTTACTCAGCTCGATTTCTTCATGCAGACTCACCAATTTCAATTCTTGGAAGCTTGCGCGAAATAAACGAGACAGGCTAATCAACATACCTTCTGCTTTATCTGGGTCTATCGCAATTAAGCTCACCACATTATTTAAACTATTAAATAAAAAATGGGGATGAATCCGCGCCTGCATGGCCTGAATACGGGCATTTAACTCTGCATATTGTTGATGTAGCCATTGCTCTCTCACATAGAGATAGCGCAAGCAGAAAGCCCCCAGTAATATCCCATAGCTTAGATATAAAGGCACATTGGCAAAATAAATGTTCCAGTCCTGTGTTAAAGAAGCATGTTTATTTAAAAGACCAAACTGAAAAAAATTACTTATTAAGGTCGTCAAAACAACAATACCTTGCAGCATGACAAAACCGATAGCCAAAGCAAATTCTTGACGTAACCCACTAAAAAAATGCTGAAAGCGTTCAACCAAGGCAAAAAACGACAATATTACCCAGTTAATAAAAACGATGTACTGCAAAAGACGTCCACCGCTTAATGCTTGCCATGACTGAGCTTCAGCCAGTGCTAAAACCAGTGCCAAAATGTTACTTGCGATAATTAATTCGAATAAGTGTTGCCAACGACCGTTTTTCGTAAAAAAATAGGAGGAATTTTGATTTCGGTATGCTGTAGGAAACAACTTTGTTTGTTGAGCTTCGGCAAGTGATATACTCTTTTTTATTTTACTGAGCCACCATGACCACATCTTCAAATCCCCCTAATTCAGTAACCCCAGACCAAACCTCAGGTATGTGGGGTGGTCGTTTTTCTGAAGCGACGGATGCTTTTGTAGCCGAATTTACCGCCTCTGTTCAGTTTGACCAGCGTTTTTATAAACAAGACATCGCTGGTTCGATTGCGCATGCTACCATGCTTGCGAAAGTTGGCGTACTCACAGAAGCAGAACGCGATGACATTATTGAAGGTTTAAGCACCATTCGCTCAGAAATTGAGGCTGGAACCTTTGAATGGCGCATCGATCTTGAAGATGTTCACATGAACATTGAATCACGTTTGACTCAACGTATTGGTATTACAGGTAAAAAATTACACACTGGTCGTAGTCGTAACGATCAGGTTGCAACCGATATTCGTCTTTACCTACGTGACGAAATTGATGACATTTTAAAATTATTAGAGCGCTTACAAAAAGGCTTGTTAGGCTTGGCTGCCAAAAATGTAAACACCATTATGCCTGGCTTCACCCACCTACAAACTGCACAGCCAGTGACTTTTGGTCATCACCTGTTAGCATGGTTTGAAATGTTAGTGCGTGACTCTGAGCGTCTTCAAGATTGCCGTAAGCGTGTCAACCGTCTGCCACTTGGTTCTGCCGCTCTTGCTGGCACAACTTATCCGATTGACCGCGCTTACACAGCAGAGTTATTAGGCTTTGAAGCTGTATGTGAAAATTCTCTTGATGCTGTATCTGACCGTGACTTTGCCATTGAGTTTAATGCAGCTGCGTCTTTAATTATGATGCACTTATCACGTATGTCAGAAGAACTGATTCTTTGGACTTCTGCACAGTTCAAATTTGTGAATATTCCTGATCGTTTCTGTACTGGTTCTTCAATCATGCCACAGAAGAAAAACCCGGATGTTCCTGAACTAATCCGTGGTAAATCTGGCCGTGTATTTGGTGACTTAATTAGCTTACTTACGCTCATGAAAGGTCAACCATTGGCGTACAACAAAGACAACCAAGAAGATAAAGAACCTTTATTTGATGCAATCGATACGGTTCGTGGTTCACTCATGGCTTTCGCAGACATGATTCCTGCATTGGTTCCAAATATTGAAATTATGCGTGAAGCTGCACTTCGTGGATTCTCAACCGCAACCGATCTTGCTGACTATTTAGTGAAAAAAGGCGTTGCTTTCCGTGATGCGCATGAAATTGTAGGTAAAGCAGTTGCATTAGGCGTAGCTGAAGAAAAAGATTTATCTGAATTAATGCTTGAGCAATTACAACAATTCTCTGACTTAATCACAGCAGATGTGTTTGATAAAGCTCTAACACTAGAAGCTTCAGTAAATGCACGTGATCATATTGGTGGAACTTCACCAAAACAAGTAGAAGCTGCAATTGCTCGTGCCCATACACGTTTAGAACAGTTATACGCTTAAGGATAAAACATGAGTCGACAAGTATTTTGCCGCAAATATCAAAAAGAAATGGAAGGTCTAGACTTCGCTCCATTTCCTGGTGCTAAAGGCCAAGATTTTTTTGAAAATGTTTCTAAACAAGCATGGCAAGAATGGTTACAACACCAAACAACGCTGATTAATGAAAAACGCCTAAATGTGTTTGAACCAGAAGCGAAGAAGTTTCTTGAAGAACAACGTGAGAAGTTTTTCAATAATGATGAAAGCGTAGAAAAAGCTGAAGGCTGGAAACCAGAATAAGCGGTTTGTTTTAACCTAATCATCATTTAAAAGGCGGATCTATATACATAGATCCGCCTTTTTTTACGTGAAACTTACACAAGCATAAAAAGCCTTACATAGAGCGAACAGGACTCTACATGACATAAAAAAGCGAAGAACTTAATATCAATTCATAGCAAGAAGAACACGATCCCTGTCGTGTTTATGCACTTGATTTTCTGTCCTGAACTTCCCCCCAAAGTTCGGGACATTTTTTTATCTATTATTTTAAAAAATAAAAAAGCCTTGTTTCAAACAAGGCCTTTAAATATTTCAGCTTAAGATTACTTTTCGTGGACTTTGGCTTCAATTTCTTCAATTTTGGTATGGCGGGCATCAAAGCCTTTTGCCATGTAAATCACTTGCTCAGCAATGTTACGGGCATGATCACCAATACGCTCTAAAGAACGTAACACCCACATCACATTAATTACACGAGCAATATGACGTGGGTCTTCAATCATATAAGTCATTAAAGTACGTGTTGCTGACTGGTATTCACGGTCAATATCTGCATCGGCTAAAAGCACACGCAAAGCTTGATCTGCATCTAAACGCGCAAAAGCATCAAGTGCGTCATGAATCATGACACGAACTTGGTTACCAATATGACGAGTTTCCATGTAGCCACGCGGAGAACCACCCTCTTCACAGAGGTTTTGTGCAATGCGGGCAATTTTTGCCGCTTCATCACCAATACGCTCAAGGTCAGTATTGGCTTTGCTCATTGCAATAACCATACGCAAGTCGATCGCTGCTGGATGACGACGTGCCAAAATTAGCGTAAGACCTTCATCAATATCACGTTCATATTGATTCACGGCGTTATCTTTAAATTGAACATCAATCGCTAAATTTGCATCTGTATCAAGCAAGGCATGAATTGCGTTCGCCACCTGTTGTTCGACCAAGCCACCCATGGTCATGAACTTTGTGTTTACATCTTGCAAATCTTCATTAAATTGAGAAGAAATATGATGGCTTAACACCGGATTACTTGGACTCAAGGGAAGCCTCCAACATGATGGCGCAGGAATAAAATGATTGAGCATTAGAACACAGCAATCATTAAGTTTTTATGACAAAATTAAAATTCAGATAAAAGCTTTTTTTGCTCACTGATAGGTTAGCCAGCTGTTTAATTCGACCAGATCTTTTTCGCCTAACTGGCCCACCGCAGCTTTTAACCGAAGTACATTCAATAAGTAGTCATACTGACTATTAAGATAATCCTGTTTTGCCGAAAAAGCATTACGCTGCGCTAATAAAACATCAACCATACTTTTTAAGCCTTCGTTATAACTCGCTTTTGAAGCTTGAGAAACAAGCGAAGATGAATCCATTGCAGCTTTTCGTGCTTCGAGTTTTGCTTGGTCTGTATCTACCTGCATAAAGGCACTTTTCACATCAACATTGGCACGGCGAATAGCTGCATCAAGTTGTGCCTGAGCTTTACTGGCCTCTACAGTCGCTTTTTTAATTGATGTTTTAGTACGCCCACCATTAAATAAATTCCAGTTCATTTCCACACCGACCTGATCAAATTTTCCATCAGTCGAGATGAGTGTCTCTGGTGTCTGCTTTGTATATCCATAACTTGCAACAGCATCAATTTGAGGATAAAGCGCGGCCTTTTCCACACGACGCTGATCTTCGCTATATTGTTGCTGTAAGCGCGCTTGCTGAATCTTTAAGTTTTTTTGCTGGGCCAAAGAAAGCCAATCATTAAGCTGGGCTGGATACGGCTTTTGAAAATTAAAATCACTTCGCAGTACAGCAAGCTTATCTTGATAAGAACCAATATATTCGGAAAGCTGTTCTTGCGCTAAAAGTAATTGAACATTGGTTGAAATACGATTGGCTCTGGCATTTTGGTATTGAGCATTTGCTTCACTCACATCACTACGCGCCACCAAACCTTCTTTGAGTTTGGCATTCATCATATTGAGTTGCTCAAGCAAAGCTTTTTCTTCTTGTAAGTATGCAACGCTTAACGCCTGCTGACGCAGCACATTAAAATAGGCTTCTGCTACATTGAAAACATGATCCTGCTTTTGCAGTCTTAAAGTTATTTCACTTAAGGCAACTGAAGTTTTAACTTGCTTATAACCTTCCCAAGCATCCATTCGAAACAGTGGCTGACGTGCAGTTAAAGTCGCTTGACGAGTAGTAGACGTATTACTCACCAAGGCATCTGAAAGCCCTTCCTGATCAACTCCAGGAAAATTAGAACGCTTCACCGTTTGCCGATTACGAGTAATATTTCCTGACAATGTGACCGTTGGTAATAAGGCACCAGTTGCCAAGCCTAAATTAAGTTGATCTGCTTCAAATTGTTGTTGATTGGCTTGCCATGTTGGGTCATTTTGTTTTGCGCGCTCATATGCTTCAACTAAATCTAGAGCAAAACTGGAAGATGCAAAACTCCAAAGGCCAACAGCGACCATTAATTTTACTTTCATTGTTCAAATCAACGATAAAACTTGCCTTTAAGACTAAGAAAAATTCCAAGCAAACTCAAGCCATTAAAAGTTTTAGTTTTTTAAGCTTTCTCATTTTTTGACAATATTAAAATACAAATAAAAATCAAAAACATGCCTATCCAACCCAACCATGAAATATGCTCACCAACCAACACGATGGCAAAAAGCGCGGCAACTAGAGGTTCAAATAAAGTTAAGGTCGTCGCTTTACTGGCATTTACTGTTTTTAGACCAAAGCCAAAAAGTAAATAACCCAAAAACATAGGAATCAGCATCATATAACCAGCAACAAGTAAATTGGTTGAACTTTGCAACAACCCTCCACCTGTAACCAGTAAAGTAGGAAGCAAAATAACTGCCCCACCACCCATAATCATGCCCATTGCAGCTTTAGCAGCAACACCCCGATCTATTAATCTTTTAGCAGCCCATGAATAAAGTGAATAAGTTGTAGCCGCGACAAGCCCAAGAAAAATACCGAAGATTTTATTCCATTCATTTGTACCCTCTTGGACCGCATGGTTTTCACCCATGGATAATAAACTTACGCCAATAACACCAAAAATAAAACTTAAGAACCAGATCGCTGACAAAGACTTACGATCAAAGAATCGTTCTAAAATCGCTGCAATCAGTGGCGCTGCACCAATAGAAACCACGGTGCCAATCGTAATTCCGGCATAATGCATTGAGGAATAAAAGGCCAAAGGATAAATACCAACTGCCGCAACCCCTAAAAGCAGTATTAGAAGGTTTTGCTTTATAAATTGACGGTTTTCTCGAATAGCCCGCGATGCAACCAAAGCTTGCAAAAGACCTCCGCCACCCATAGCCACAGCACCAATGGTGAGTGGTCCAAGTGTTGGTGCAAATGCGGCAGCAGTACCTGTTGTTCCCCATAAAACAGAGGCAACTAAAATTGCAATTGTGCCACCATAACTACTATTTTTAATGAGGCTAATCATGTTGGCCTTCTCTCTTTAGAAGATCTTCTGCCATTTGTCTTGCTAATAGAAGCTGACGACTACTTCCTTCCAACCCAGCTCTTGCCATAGAACCCTCTAAAAGAAAGGAAAGCTGCGTAGCCACGTAGCTAACGCGCTGTGAGTCTGGTATTAATTTTTTTAAATGTTCAGCAACAATAGCCTCGACTTCTTCTTTATGCTGCCTTACCACACTTCGTCCTGCGCTATTCGCTGGAAATTCCGCTGCTGCATTAAGCAAACCACAACCTCGAAAGCCTTTTTCATAGGCAAATTCCGCATGATCTTGATAGGCATCAAACACTGCCAAAATAGCTTCTGTAGCTGATTTCGTTTGTTCTAAACGTTTTTGATAAAGATCAAGCCATTCTTGATGCCGCGCAGCAATGTAGGCATCAACAAGCTCACCTTTTGAAGAAAAATTATTATAAAGCGACATCTTAGCAACATCTGCTTTAGCCGTAACCGAGTTAATTCCAGTTGCAGTAATGCCATCGTTATAAAACAAAGTTGCTGCAGCATCGAGAATTTTCTGTCTCGCTGTTTTATCATTCATAGTTTTATTTTTAAGTAGACCGATCTACCTAATAATAAAGATTTCTAACAATGATGCAATCTTTTTCCGAGTTATAATTTGAGCAATGTTCACTTCGATAAAAATACAATGATGAAAAAATTTCTAATGATGAGTGTGTGCAGCGCACTCATTTTATCTGGATGTAATAAAACATCGCAGCAAGATCAAGCTGTTTCTAAAGAGCAAAAATCAACTGAACAAAAGGCCACTCAAAAACAAGACAGTAGCTGCTTACAAATTATGGCTGCTATGCAGAAAATCAATCAAACCAGCAAAATAGAAGACTTAAATCAAATTAATGAGAAGCTAAAAACGTGTGTTCCATCTTTGAAGAATGATGAACAGCTTAAGCTTATTAATGCATCAACTACCATGTATCAACGTTTTCTAAAGCAAGACTACACTGACAAAACAGCCAGAGCTTTTGAAGCTTTTGGCTATGCCGTTTTAGAACAAAAACAACGAGACCCTAAAAAAGTCATTCAAAGCCAGAAAAAATTATTCGACCAACTTAGTCCACGTGACCAATACTTACTTCAACATAATGGTGAAGCCTATATTGACCTCCTTTATCAAGGCGAAGGCATGTTTACCTATCGACGTCAGCCAAACTATCTAGTCGATGTTTTTTCTAAAGCCTTAACCACGGACCAAAAAGAGTTCTTAACTCGTATGGCCAAAGACAATCAGGATATTTTCTATAACGATGGTGCTTTGGCTGTTTCATGGAAGGAACTTACTGAACGAGCACTTTTTTGGGAAAAATTTATTCAAAAATATCCAAAAAGCCACTTTATTGGTGATGCAAAACTACTCTTTAACGAATATCGCTATTTTATTTTCTTTGGCCTAGATAACACCCCTGTTTCAGATGAATATGCTCCGAACACATGGTTTGATAAAGATGCACTTCAACAAATCCGTTTTCTATCTACACAAAACCAATCGAGTTTAGCAAAACCTGCCCAGCAATTTCTTAAGTTTATTGCCACACCTGTAGAGGAACGTAATAAGCAATTTAAAATAGATTTAACTGAAAAGAATGGCGATAAAAAATCAAATTATCAGATTACCCATGAACAACTTGAGCAGCTATTAAAATTTGATTCGCCATGGAACACTGAAGTCTATCGTGACTGCCATATAGATGCGGTTTGTATAGATACAAATTGACAATGCCAGCCAACCTAAATCATGTTAGTCTGTAATTCGCTTGACGGAGCGCGAGTAATAGCTCGCTGAGATTGTGTAAATTTCGTGTTATCGCAACACAAGTTTGATCACAAGTACCGTTGAACCTGATCAGGTTAAGACCTGCGTAGGAATCAAGCCATCTAAAAACTAAAGCCTCAAATTTATCTAGTAAAGATAAATCCGCCATCGTTTTTGGTCGTGCTTGATTCGTTGATGTTATTCATAAGGATCATGTAATGAACCAGTTAACGAATCTCTCTTCTGTTGAAATTTCAGCGCAACATGAACAAGATGCAAAAGATTTAACTCGCATCTTACCCGCTTCAAAAAAAGTTTATATTGAAGGCTCTCGCCCTGACATTCAGGTTCCAATGCGGGAAATTTCTCTCACCGATACCCCAACCGGACTTGGTGGCGAACATAATCCCCCTGTAATGGTCTATGACACTTCAGGTGTTTATACCGACCCAAATGTTCAAATTGATTTAGACAAAGGTTTACCTTCAGTTCGCCAAAACTGGATTGAAGAACGTAACGATACTGACGTACTTTCTGGTTTAACTTCAACGTTTGGTCAAGAACGTTTAAAAGATATCCGTACCGCAGATATTCGCTTTGCCCACATTCAAAATCCACGCCGTGCCAAAGCTGGCAAAAATGTCTCTCAAATGCACTATGCCAAGCAAGGTATTATCACACCTGAAATGGAATATATTGCAATTCGTGAAAATCAGCGCCAGCGTGAAGGTGTTGATACGCGCCAGCATCCGGGACAAAATTTTGGTGCAAAAAATTTAAAAGAAATTACACCTGAATTTGTTCGCCAAGAAGTTGCTGAAGGTCGTGCAATTATTCCTGCAAACATTAACCATCCAGAACTTGAACCAATGATTATTGGTCGTAACTTCTTGGTTAAAATTAATGCCAACATTGGTAACTCAGCGCTTGGTTCTTCAATTGACGAAGAAGTTGCCAAAATGACATGGGCAACCCGTTGGGGTGCTGACACCATTATGGATTTGTCGACAGGTAAGAATATTCATGAAACACGTGAATGGATTATTCGTAACTCACCTGTTCCAATCGGCACCGTACCAATTTATCAAGCACTAGAAAAAGTGGATGGTGTTGCAGAGGACCTGACTTGGGAAATCTTTAAAGACACGCTCATCGAACAAGCTGAACAAGGCGTTGACTACTTCACGATTCACGCAGGCGTATTACTTCGCTACGTACCACTCACTGCAAATCGTTTGACCGGTATTGTGTCTCGTGGTGGTTCAATCATGGCACAGTGGTGTCTAGCGCATCATGAAGAAAACTTCTTATACACACATTTCGATGAAATCTGTGAAATCATGAAAGCCTACGATGTTTCGTTCAGTTTAGGCGATGGCCTACGTCCGGGCTGTATCCAAGACGCAAATGACGAAGCACAATTCAGCGAACTTAAAACACTCGGTGAACTCACTCATCGTGCATGGGAACATGATGTTCAAGTCATGATTGAAGGCCCTGGTCACGTACCAATGCACATGATTAAAGAAAACATGGACTTGCAGCTAGAAGTTTGTAAAGAAGCGCCATTCTATACTCTTGGGCCTTTAACGACTGATATCGCTCCTGGTTACGACCATATTACTTCTGCAATTGGTGCAGCCATGATTGGTTGGTACGGCACGGCTATGCTTTGCTATGTCACACCAAAAGAGCATTTGGGTCTACCAAACAAGAAAGATGTTAAAGACGGGATTATTACCTACAAGCTTGCGGCTCACGCGGCCGATCTTGCTAAAGGACATCCGGGTGCACAGGTTCGCGATAATGCCTTGTCAAAAGCACGTTTTGAATTCCGTTGGGATGATCAATTCAACCTAAGTCTAGACCCTGACACAGCTCGTAGTATGCATGATGAAACCTTACCAAAAGAGGCTCACAAATCTGCACACTTTTGCTCAATGTGTGGACCAAAGTTCTGCTCGATGAAAATCACCCAGAATGTTCGCGACTATGCCAACAACCTCACCAATATCAATACAGAGGTTGAAGAAGGCCTCAAAACCATGAAAGAGGTTTATCAAGAACAAGGACAAAAACTGTATCACAAAGTGTAAATATTCAAAAAAAACACTTGCCTAGCCATGATTCTCAGTTAGGATGAAATAAATAGATTTTATCCTGACTGGCTCATGAGCATTGTTGAACATCCAAGCTATATATCTGAAGATGTCGAAATAACATCCCGTGAATATGTATTCCGCGGTTTTATTCAGGTTGAAAAAGTCAGCCTTCGACATCGTCTATTTAACCAGTCTGAATATACTCCTGTAATACAGCGCGAGCTTATTCATCGCCCAGAGGCTGCAGGCGTTTTACTCTACAACGATCAAAAACAACAGTTCGCATTGATTGAACAGTTTCGTGTTGGTGCTTTAGATGACCCTCACTCCCCATGGCAACTGGAAATAATCGCAGGCGTGTTAGACGGTGATGAAACACCCGAAAGTTGTATTCGTCGAGAGAGCCTCGAAGAGTCAGGGTGTGCAGTTCAGGATTTACAACATCTATTTAGCTTTTATCCGTCAGCTGGTGCGTGTTCAGAGTTATTTCATCTCTATGTTAGCGAAACCGATTTACCTGCTGAAGGCGGCGTTTTTGGTGTAGATAATGAGGGTGAAAATATTCAACTGCACTTATTTAATTATAGTGAAATCCAGACGTTACTCGACAGCGGACGTTTAAGAAATGCTCCTGTCATTATGGCATTACAATGGCTGTCTCAACACATCACAACGATAATAAAATCCGACGAGGTAGGACGGTGACTTTTCAAGTCTCAACACTTTCACAAAAAGACCATGTCATTATACAAATTACCGATACTCACTTATTGGAGTATCCGCACTTAGAATTTGTGGGGATGAATCCTGAAGAAAGTTTTCATGCAATTATTCAACAGATCCTGAAAAAACATCCTGAAACTGATGCCATTATCCATACCGGAGATCTGGCTCAAGCACCAACGCCTATTACGTACAAACGTTATATTCAATATATGCAAACGTTAGGTCTGCCATTTTTTCAGACACTGGGTAATCATGATAACGTTGACCATTTTCCATTGCATAAAGAAAACCATCAGGAACCTGTGGTGATTGGCTTAGGAAACTGGCGTGTTATTTTATTAAATAGTGCGGTACAAGGTCAGATTGATGGACATCTGTCACCAGAACAACTACAAAATTTAGCGACATTACTCGAAGAATTTTCAGATAACCCTGTTTTATTGGCTTGTCATCATCATCCTTTTGCAATGAAATCCAAATGGATTGATCATCACAAGTTACAAAATTCTAATGCGTTGCTTACAACATTAGCTCCATTTAAAAATGTAAAAGCTTTAGTCTGCGGGCATGTTCACCAAGACTCACTCAACACTTGGCAAGGGATCGAGTTTTTCTCGACCCCATCGACCAGTGTTCAGTTTAAACCGTTTAGTAATGACTTTGCCCTAGACCAAAATGCTCCCGGCTACCGTTACATTCGTCTAAAAAACGATGGTAGTTTTGAAACCGAAGTCTTCCGTCTTGAAAATTTTCAGGGCCTTATAAATACTGATATTTCAGGCTATTAGCTCTATTTTTTATATGCTTATATGCAATTATGACTAGGGTAAACACGTTTTGAAAATATTTACGGGTCGGAATGACTATCATCTTGCAGGAAAAATCTATATGATGACGACCCGATGGTAAAATCCATCGATGGTTTTCTATAAAAACACTTGCATATCACCATATTTTTTGCGTATAGATAATACGTGTATGATGAGGAATGCCCTATTATGGCGAATGACAACCACAACCAAGTTTTGGATGAACATACAGAAGTTGTAGTGGAAGGTGAAAAAGCTTCTGCAAAACGTGCACGTAAAGTGAAACCTAAAACTTCTGATATAGGCACAACTGCAAGTTTATTTGGTATTGCACCTTATCAACCTAAGAAAAATGAAGAGTACATGTCTGAAGGACAGCTCGAGCATTTCCGACAAATTCTGCAAGCATGGAAAGCTGAATTGATGTCTGAAGTTGATCGTACGTTGAATACGATGCAAGACGAATCAACTGCATTGCCAGATGTAAATGACCGTGCTACCCAAGAAGAAGAGTTTGCAATTGAATTGCGTACACGTGACCGTGAACGTAAGTTAATTCGTAAAATCGAACAATCTATGGAAGCCATTAAAAATGAAGACTATGGTTTCTGTGAAACGTGTGGTATCGAAATCGGCTTACGTCGTTTAGAAGCACGTCCAACGGCAACTTTATGTATTGATTGCAAAACTTTGGCAGAAATCAAAGAGAAGCAAAATAACGGTTAATATGACCGAGGTAACTCCTAAAGAGAAACCTAGCTTTGCATATTCAGGCCGGTTTGCGCCATCGCCAACCGGCCCTTTGCATTTTGGATCACTCATTACTGCCGTTGCCAGTTATTGTGATGCAAAGGCCCATCATGGCACATGGCTCGTTCGTGTCGAAGACACAGATATCCCTCGTATTTATCCCGGCAGTGAAGATCATATTCTCACATCACTGGAAGCCTTCCAGTTCGAACCCGATGCAGAAATCATCTTTCAAAAAAACCGTTTAGACATTTATGAAAGCGTATTAGACCAACTTAAAAAAGAGGGTCTTGTCTATGCTTGTCAATGTACACGCAAAATGTTGGGTTCAAATGCAATCTATGCAGGGACTTGTCGCAATCTAAATCTTGATTTTCAAGGTCAAGCGATTCGGGTAAAAGTTCAAGATCAGCAGATCTGTTTTGAAGACCGACTACAAGGAACTCATTGTTCTAATCTGCAACACGACCTTGGAGACTTTGTTCTTAAACGCCGTGACGGGATTATTAACTATCAACTTGCCGTAGTCGTTGATGATTATCTGCAAGGCATCACCCATGTCGTTCGAGGCGCAGACCTATTAGATAATACTGAACGGCAGATCTGGCTTGGTGAGCTCTTAGGTTACCCTAAACTGAGTTATATGCACCTTCCCCTCGCCATGAACGATCAAGGGCAAAAGCTTTCTAAGCAAAACCTTGCTCAAGCACTCGATTTGTCAAAAGCTCCTCAATTACTACAACAAGCAATACAAGCACTAGGACAACTTAACGTTGATTTAGACCAGCCTAAAGTTATGCTTAAACAAGCAGTAGCGCAGTGGAATGTAGATTTAATTCCACATGTAGAGCAGCTACGCGGAACCTACCTATAAATAAAAAAAACCCGATATCAAATCGGGTTTTCTAATACCTAAATACTCAACTAGAAGTTTGATTCTTCCCTTTCTGGGTTAACTTCTTGGGTTGAAGCATCAATCTTTAAGATCAAGCTAATCATCGCAGCACACATCATTAAAGATGTACCACCATAACTAATAAATGGCAGAGTCAAACCTTTAGTCGGCATCAACCCCATATTCATGCCCGCATTTACCAAAATCTGGAGCAAGAAAATAATACTAATGCCGTACGCCAAATAACCTGCGCGAAGGTAATGATGTTTCAATGCACGATGACCAATTTTGATACAGCATGCCAACATCAAGAAAGACAAACCAATGACAATCGAAATACCAAAGAAACCGAACTCTTCACCTAACACAGCCAACATAAAGTCAGTATGTGCTTCTGGCAAATAAGATAGCTTTTGTACACTGTGCCCTAAGCCTGTACCAAACCATTCACCACGGCCAAAGGCCATTAACGCATTTGATAACTGGTAACCCACCCCTAATGGATCTGCCCACGGGTCAGTAAACGAAATCAAACGTTGGAAACGGTAAGGTTCAAACAGAATCAAAAACACAATACCGGTTACGATTGCACCAAGCATGATTAAGAACTGTGTTGGCGGCGCGCCAGCTAAAAAGAATACACCGACCATCATCAACACAATTACGATCGTAGCACCCAAGTCAGGCTCAGCAATAATCAAACCGACCGTGATTGCCATGACCCCACTTAAACGTAATAAGCCTTTCCAATGAGTACGAACCTCTTTGGCACGGCGCACAACGTAGTCTGCGGTAAAGATTGCCATCATGACTTTGGCAACCTCGGTTGGCTGCAAAGTAAAGCCACCGATCTTAATCCAGCGTGTAGAACCGTTGACTTCTGAACCCACCACCAAAGCAGCAAGCAAAAGAACCATGGTCAACAACCACAACGGGAAAGTATTTTTAAACCACGTATTGAGTGATATCCGATAGGTCAAATAAGCCACCACAGCCGCAGCGACAATCGAAATACCATGACGAATCACATAGTGAAATGGGTTTTCATGCATATATTCAGCATAGGGCATCGAAGCAGATGCGACCATCACTGAACCGATACACAATAATGCAACGACACAGAAAATCAGGACATTACGTGGCGTCACTTCCGCTGGCCATTTAGGCAATATCCGTTCATACCAATGATTGATTTTCTGGATTGTGGTCTGAGCTAAGCCTGCCATACTACATTCCTAATCATGTTTTCTTTAAACCAACGAATTGACGCAGGCAACAAACTGCTGACCACGGTCATTATAACTTTTAAACATATCAAAACTTGCACAGGCTGGTGATAACAGCACAACATCTTCAGCTTGTGTTTCACGTTGACACAGCTCTACAGCTTCTTTGAGCGTTGCTGCATGCAAAATTTTGGTTGCGCCCTGAATAGCTTGTTCAATAACTGGAGCATCCTCACCAATCAATACCACAACTTTGGCATATTTTTCGATAGAAGAACGTAATGGAGCAAAATCTTGACCTTTGCCCTGCCCACCCAAAATCAAGGCAACCTTACCCTTTTTAACCTCAATTGCAGCGCCTAAACCATCAATTGCTGCAAGTGTAGCACCAACGTTAGTTCCTTTAGAGTCATTGTAATAACGTACATCATGTACAGTTCTCACATACTCACAGCGGTGCTCTAATCCTTTAAATTGTTTTAACGTTTCAAGCATAGATTCCATCGGTAAGCCAATTGCTTCACCTAATGCTAAACAAGCTAAAGCATTGGCTACGTTGTGCATGCCTTGAATATATAAATCTGAGCTTTTAATTAAACGCTGCAAACCACGTGCAAGCCAAAGCGTGCCATCGCCATCTCTTAAAACACCATATTGATTTAAGTCTGGAGCATTTAGACCAAAGCTTTGCATTGGTGTTGTATCTGGAACAAGAGGACGACTTAAAGCATCATCACGGTTAAATATGACTTTTTTAACGCCTTGGAAAATACGGTGTTTTGCTTGGTGATAACCCCACATATCACCATGACGATCTAGATGATCTTCACTCATGTTAAGAACCACAGCAACCTCAGCATTCAAATGAGACGTGGTTTCTAATTGAAAACTTGATAACTCAAGTACAAGCAACTCTGGTTGATCTTTTAATAAATCTAGAGCTGGGCGTCCAAGGTTTCCACCAACAGCAACTTTCTTACCAGCATCTTTAGCCATTAAGCCAATTAAAGTCGTTACTGTACTTTTCGCATTAGAACCCGTAATCGCCACAATAGGTACTTCGGTCGCACGGCGTAATAATTGAATGTCACCTACAACTGAAATCCCTTGAGCAATAGCTGCCTGAATTTCTGGTAATTGCGGTGCAAGGCCTGGGCTTAAAATAATTTCTTCTGCTTGTAATAATAATTCTTGGTCAAGTTGACCGAAACTGGTTTTAACGCCAGCTGGAATCTGGTCATAGCCTGGGGGTGTGGGACGAGAATCCGTTACTGCAACTTGGTAGCCTTGTTCATGCAGGAAATTAACAGCAGAAACGCCTGATATTCCTAAGCCTGCGACAACTTTTAATCCACCACGTTGTATTAACATTTTTGCCCCACAATTTATCAATCGACAGAATGGCAAAAATGTTAGCACTTTGCTGTTTTGAATGCTTTTTCAGTTTGAACTTTATTCATCTTTTTTTGTGTCAGTGCGTAAAAAAGCCATCAATATGATGGCTTTTTAGACGAAACAAGAAATACTAAATTTATTGCCATTTAATCGGCTTAATTTCTTGAACTGTATTCTTAGGTTTATCTTCACTTGAGCAACCACAGCCGCCAGCACAGCCAAAGGTCATTTTTGGCTTAAGCCATTTTGCCAAGGTTGTCCAACCCTGCTTTTCACAAAATGAAGAGAGTGTAGAAAAGACTGAATTTGCTGTTTTTGGAAATACTTTCTTAAAAACAACAACAGCACTCCAACTCACTAAAACCGCAATAATCAGATATTGAATCATGTACAACCTCCTTTCTTGCCTTAACCCCAATAGTGGGAAGCAATTTGATAGGTAACAAACGATGCCAAATAAGCCAAGCCGAACAGATATGCAGTCATGACAGCAACATGTTTCCATGAACCTGTTTCACGTCGTACCGTTGCCAATGTGGCCAAACAATGTGGAGCATAAATGAACCACACTAAAAGCGATAATCCTGTTGCCAAAGACCAACCCGAGCCATCTGCACTAATCAGATGTGACAAACCTTGAGCTACAGCATCGTCACTCGTTGCAGACAAGGCATAAACTGTACCTAATGCTGCCACTACGACTTCACGTGCTGCCATTGCTGGAATTAAAGCAATACAGATTTGCCAGTTAAAACCAATTGGAGCAAATAAAGGTTGAATAAGATGTCCGAGCATACCGGCAAAACTATAATCTATCGCAGGTAATGTCGCCCCTTCTGGTGGCTGTGGGAAAGTACACAAAAACCAGAGCAAAATAGAAAGCGCAAAAATGATTCCACCGACACGTTTCAAGAAGATCTTTGCACGATCCAGCAAACCAATTCCCACACTTTTTAAATCGGGGAAACGATAACTTGGTAGCTCTAGCAGTAAAGCATGCTGTGACTTATCTTTTTGCAAAAACTTCATTAAAAATGAAACGCAAAGAGCACTCACAATACCAGCCATATACAGACCGAATAACACCAGACCTTGTAAGTTGAAAATACCCCAGATCATTTTCTCTGGAATAAATGCCGCAATAAGCAAAGCATATACGGGCAAACGTGCCGAACAGGTCATTAAAGGCGCAACCATAATGGTCGTAAAACGATCACGAGGGTCACTAATACTACGCGTTGCCATAATTCCTGGTACTGCACAGGCAAAGCTTGAAAGTAAAGGAATGAAAGCACGTCCGCTTAGACCCGCTTGAAACATTAATTTATCAAGTAAGAATGCTGCACGTGGTAAATAACCCGATTCTTCTAATACTAAAATGAAGAAGAACAAGATTAAAATTTGTGGCAAGAACACAACTACGCCACCTGCACCCGCAATAATTCCGTCAACGACCAAACTATGTAGTAGTGGCTGTGTAATCACAGTTCCCACCACTTCACCTAACCAACCGAAGAAGCCTTCAATGCCATCCATGAACGGAGCTGCCCAAGCAAAAACTGCCTGAAACACAATAAACATCATGAGGGCAAGGCTAAATAGGCCTAAAACTGGGTGTAAGAAAATTCGATCTAGAAAATCAGTACGCTTATCTCCCTGATCGACATATTGAACAACATCTTTAAAAATCATATCGATTTTTTGATGATGCGTCCCAGTTAAACCACTCAGTTCTGTTTGTGGCACACTGTATTTTTCTTGATCAAGGGCATGTAATAAATTTTCAATACCCGCATTGCGAACAGCAACTGTTTCAACGACTGCTACGCCCAAACGTTGAGACAACTTTTGAGTATTAATTTGGATACCACGACGACGCGCTTCATCCATCATATTCAGTACGAGTAAAATCGGACGGCCAAGCTCGATCATTTCGAGCACTAGCCCTAAATGCAATTTTAAGTTAGTCGCATCGACTACACATAAAAAAGCATCTTGCTGACCTTCTTCGGCAATCTTACCCAAGCAAACATCACGGGTAATAACTTCATCAGGACTGGTTGCATTTAGACTATATGTACCCGGTAAATCGAGTACACGCACTGAACGCCCTGAAGGTAACTGAAAATGACCTACTTTACGCTCGACCGTTACGCCCGCATAGTTTGCAACTTTTTGTCGAGTTCCAGTTAAATGGTTAAAAAGAGAGGTTTTACCACAGTTTGGATTTCCCACAAGGGCAATACGTAACGCATCACTCATGCGGGTACTCCTTCTTCTACTTGAATTTCGATTTTGTCCGCTTCTGCTTTACGCAAAGCGAAACGAGTAAAGCCAATTTGGATCAAGATCGGATCACCACCAAAAATACCCTTGGTAATCACTTCCACTCGTGTGCCTGGCACAAAGCCCAAACTTTCCAAACGAATTGCGACCAAATCTTGCTGCTCGGACTCTACTGATATCCGATTCACTTTGCTGATGGTCGCCGCTTGCTTCACTTTTAAAGCTGATAAACGCACCGCATCCGATCCTAAACCTTTTTTTCTAGTATACATATAAATGAGAATAATTACCAAATAAGGTTAAATTTCACTTCCTATTTAGTTTAATCGACAAACCTTAAAGTTTCTTTTACAGTACAGAGGTTTAGAGGATGTAGTGTATGTTAAATAAAAAACCGCGTATTCCAAGCCCTGTTCAAATTCCAGAACATTTAAGCTTTTTACAAGGTTTTCGCGACTATCTCGTTGCACAGACTGTTAGTCCACATACACGTAATGCTTATTTATCTGACCTCATTCAATGCAGCGAACTCCATAAAAAAAATGCTCTTCCACAATGGTCAAGTGATGATATTGCAGATGTTCTTATCGAACTGACAAAAGCAGGAAAAAGTCCCCGCTCAATTGCACGGTGTTTATCTGCCCTACGTCAATTTTACAAATTTTTACGTGAACAGAAGTTACGGAGTGATAATCCAGTTGCGACCCACCACTCTCCTAAAATTGGGCGAGCACTACCGAAAGACCTATCTGAAGAAGATGTCGAATCACTAATTCAAGCACCAGATATCAATACAGCACTTGGCTTACGTGACCGAGCAATGTTTGAAGTGCTTTATGCATGTGGTTTGCGTGTTTCAGAATTACTTAACTTGCGTCTGGAACTCATTAATTTAAAACAAGGCTATTTACGTGTTACAGGTAAAGGCAATAAAGAGCGTTTGGTGCCGTTAGGACAATTTGCCTGTGAGTGGGTAGAACGCTATTTGAATAATGCTCGACCTCAACTCTATAAAAGCTCGACTGACTATCTCTTTTTAACCCAACATGGCGGGATTATGAGTCGACAAAACTTTTGGTATGCCATTAAACGCTATGCGCTACAAGCCAATATTCAAGCTGAACTCTCGCCTCACACCTTACGCCATGCATTCGCAACGCATCTGCTCAATCACGGCGCAGACCTACGCGTCGTGCAAATGTTACTGGGTCATAGCGATTTATCTACGACTCAAATCTATACACATGTAGCACAAGTGAGAATGCAACAATTACATGAAAAACATCATCCTAGAGGATGATAAAGCTTTGAGGCTCCACTCAAGTATTTCAGATCAATCGTTTGATTTCGTTCACAAAGGTTAAGAAAGTTTTAACAATACACGTTAGATTTTTTGGTATGCTTAGCAGCTTCTGACTATAAATACTGATGAAATAAGGGTTATCTATGTCTTTTACCCGCTCTCAAATTTTTCTTGCCTGTACTTTGGCATCTAGCCTTTTGTTCAGTGCTTGTTCTAAAGAAAACAAACCACAAAAAGAAGATGCGCTCACAGCGACTGCACCTGCTACAGGGGAAGCTTCAACCATTATCGAGCGTAATGCCAAGCAGCGCTTAATCGAAACTTTGCAAAAACAATTTAAAAATGCAAATATCAGCGCCAAAATTTTAGATATCAAGCCGACTGAAGTTCCTAATTTATATTGGGTAAATCTTGAAGGGATGACATCAGTTTATACAACAAGTGATGGTAAATATTTAATTCAGGGTGATGTAATCCGATTAGGAGGCAAAGAGCTTCATAATATTGGTGACTCACTTCAAGCATCAGAAAATAAAAAGCATCTTGCCGCTTTAAAAAATGAAGATCTTATTGTCTACCCTGCAAAAGGCAAGGCTAAGCACGTGATCTATGTGTTTACCGATGCAAGCTGTCCTTATTGCCATAAGCTACATGAGCACATACCCGAAATTAATGAAAAGGGTATTGAGGTACGTTATATCGCTTGGCCACGCGGCGAACAATTTATGCCGACCATGGAAGCTGTATGGTGTAGTGCAGATCGTAAAGCTGCCTTTAATCAAGCAGTACAAGGTATCAACATTCCACCAGCTCAATGTAAAAACCCTGTTCGAGAGCAATATCAACTTGGCTTGAATATGGGTGTAAATGGTACACCTGCTATTTATAATGCTGATGGCGAGTACTTGGGTGGATATCTAACACCAGATGAATTAATTAAACGTCTGGATAAATAATCCACTTAAAGTTGATGAATGATTAATCATCTGGCTCTTAAGAAAAGCGCTGCTCTTATTGCAGCGCTTTGTTTTTTCACTAATTAATACTTTATCCACCTGTGTTTAAAGACTGATCTACTCTTCTTTTCCAAACATCGCACTCTAATTCATTGAACAGGCACTAAAAGCGCTAGAGTCTGGCGTTTTTTTTAGCTATGATCTAGCTTCAACTAAATGATTAAATGATGAATGGAGTGTGACGTGAAACCAGTTCGCCTGGCAATACTCGGTCTAGGAACCGTAGGTGGAGGAGCCCTTAAACTACTACAAGAAAATGCCGCTGAAATTAAACGTCGCACCGGTCGAGAAATTCAAATTACCCACGTTGGAACACGCCGCCCTCGTCCAGATCTCGAATTAGAAGGGATTAAACAAAGCGCAGATTTACTTGATATCGTTCGTCAACCAGATGTTGATATGGTTGTTGAAGTGATGGGTGGTATACACCCTGCTTACGAAGTCATCATGGAAGCGATCAAACACGGCAAACAAGTCGTTACTGCAAATAAAGCTTTACTCGCTGAACATGGCAACGAACTATTTAAAGCAGCTGAAGACAATGCTGTACAAATCGCTTATGAAGCAGCAGTTGCTGGCGGTATTCCAATTATTAAAGTCATCCGTGAAGGTCTTGCTGCAAACCATATTCAATGGTTGGCAGGTATCATTAACGGCACAGGCAACTTTATTCTGACCGAAATGCGTGAGAAAGGCCGTGCATTTGATGATGTATTAAAAGAAGCTCAAGAACTTGGTTATGCAGAAGCAGATCCAACGTTTGACGTTGAAGGTATCGATGCTGCGCACAAACTTACAATTTTAGCGTCTTGTGCTTTTGGTATTCCGCTTCAGTTCGATAAAGTCTATACCGAAGGTATTAGCAAAATTACTGCACAAGATGTGAAATATGCCGAAGATCTCGGTTTCCGCATTAAACACCTAGGAATTGCGCGTCGCGCTGAAAAGGGTATTGAACTACGTGTTCACCCAACACTCATTCCAGATGAGCAGCTTATTGCGAATGTAAATGGTGTTAAAAATGCTGTTTTAGTTCAAGCGCATGCTGTAGGCCCTACACTCTATTACGGCGCTGGTGCTGGTGCTGGTCCAACTGCTTCTGCTGTTGTTGCCGATGTAATTGATATTGTCCGTGATATTTCTTATACCGAAGATGGTGCTGGAACTATTCCTCAACTTGCTTTTGAAGCATTAACAAATGTGCCAATTTTAAGCCGTGAAGAAATGACCACAGGTTATTACATCCGCTTAAATGCCGAAGATCAAACTGGCGTACTTGCAGATGTCACTACAATCTTAAGCCGTGCTGGAATTAGTATTGATGCCATCATGCAACAATCTCGTTTAAAAGACCTTATTCCAATCGTGATTCTCACTGATCCAATCGTCGAATCTAAAATGGATGAGGCACTTGCACAAATTCAAGCATTACCTGCAATTCGTGGCGAAATCGTAAGAATTCGTTTAGAATCGCTCGATAGTTAATCAGGTTGAGGGAAAGATTCCCTCTCCCGCTTCATCTCTAATTGGAACACCATCATGTCTAATGCCAATCGTTATACTGGTCTTGTAGATCGTTATCGTGACCGTTTGCCAGTTTCGGCAACTACTCGTGCTATCTCTTTGGGGGAAGGCAACACCCCACTCATTAAACTAGAGAATATTCCACGTATTATTGGCAAAGATGTTGAAATTTATGTGAAATATGAGGGTTTAAACCCAACTGGTTCATTTAAAGACCGTGGTATGACCATGGCTGTAACCAAAGCGGTTGAAGAAGGCTCTAAAGCGATTATCTGTGCATCTACTGGTAACACTTCTGCTGCTGCTGCTGCTTATGCTGCACGTGCAGGTATCAAAGCGTTTGTTTTGATTCCAGAAGGCAAAATTGCGATGGGTAAAATGGCGCAAGCGATGATGTATGGTGCGATCACTATGCAAATCCGTGGTAACTTCGATGATGGTATGCGTCTTGTAAAAGAAGTCGCTGATCAAGCGCCTGTAACGATTGTAAACTCAATCAACCCTTACCGTTTGCAAGGCCAAAAAACCATTGCTTATGAGATCGTTGAAGCTTTAGGCCGTGCACCTGATTATCACTGCTTACCTGTAGGTAACGCAGGTAACATCACAGCTCACTGGATGGGCTATACTGAAGCAGTAGCAAATCAGCCTGCTGATCAGTTTGAACAAGTTATTTATGACGCAGCCACAGATCAGTTTACTGGTCCAAAACCTGAAGGTTTACCAACAATGGTAGGTTATCAGGCTTCTGGCGCAGCTCCATTCTTACGTGGCGCTCCAGTTGAAAATCCAGAAACAGTGGCCACTGCAATTCGTATTGGTAATCCACAAAGCTGGAACCATGCTAAAGCGGTAGTACGTGACTCTAAAGGCTGGTTTGATGAACTTCAAGACAGCGAAATTTTAGAAGCTCAGCGCTTACTTTCTATGTACGAAGGCGTATTTGTTGAGCCAGCATCTGCTGCTTCTATCGGTGGTGCGATTCGTGACATTAAAGCAGGTAAAATTGCTGAAGGTTCTGTCATTGTATGTACAGTGACTGGTAATGGCTTGAAAGACCCTGATACTGCAATCAAACAATGTGCTGATGCAGTCATGTTGTCAATTGATGCAACAATGAGCCAAGTAAAAGATTCGATTTTATCTAACATGTAAAATCTGAGTTTTCATAAAAACGGTTGTTCAACACAGCCGTTTTTTTATGTCTTTTTTTATAGCTATTAAAAAACGCTTCTATCTAGAAGCGTTTTTAGAATAATTAAATTAAATACGTTTTGGTAAATTACTTAACCAACTCAATAGGTTAGTTGCATCATTATTACGTGCTTGTGAACTTGGCTCACCAAGCAATACAATCACTGCTGGACGTGAGTTTACAGTCGTATGCATGACAACACAGCGACCTGCTTCATTGATATAACCCGTTTTAGACAAGTTAATATTCCAACCACCATTACGCACTAGAGCATTGGTATTATTAGATTTCAATACGCGATAACCCAAGTTGAAATCATAAGTTGGTGTGGTTGAAAATTGACGAATCAAACCATATTGAGATGCTGTACTCGCCAAAATCCCTAAGTCACGCGCAGAAGATACATTGCGCGGATCTAAGCCTGTAGATTCATAATAATGAGTTGCGTTCATACCTAAAGCACGTGCTTTAGAGTTCATTGCAGCAACGAATGCAGGGCGACCACCCGGATAAGTACGCGCTAAAGCAGCCGCTGCCGGATTTTCAGACTTCATTAAAGCAAACAACAACACTTCTGCACGGTTCATCTTGTCGCCAACACGGAGTGTTGAACTTGAATTTTTACCGTTTGCCCCCGCAAAATCAATTTGCTCAAGCATAATTTCTTCTGACATGTTTAAACGAGCATCTGCCGTTACCACTGCTGTCATTAACTTAGTAATAGATGCAATTGGCACAGAAGCATTCGTATTTTTACTAAACAACACTTCACCAGTTTGCGCATCCATCACTAACGCAGCGCGAGCACTTACACTCGGCTGGGCATTGTAACCAGAGGTATCGCGGATTTGAGCAAATTTTGGTGCAGATGCCACAACTTTGGGTGCATTACCACCACGTAAAGTTGTAGTTACAGATGTTGACCCTTGTATAGTTGGCTCATCATCTTCATCATTCAAAAGTTGACTAGCGTCAGCTGAAGACCAATTTAAACTTGCACTCCCACCACTCCCTGAGGACGGGTTATTGACGAGTTCTGCAAAGCTTGTTGAACTCAAACTAAGCAAAATAGACATGCTTAGCACATGTATTAAAGACTTTTTAGAATTTTTCACGGCACAATACTCGACTCAGGGTGATACACATTTGCGCTTACTATAATTATGCCTTACATTTGAGGTATAAGGTATAACGCTTTTACCGACACAATTGTGCACAACTATTCGCTCACTATATAAGAATAGGATTGCTAATTTTGTCATTCCATTGCAAGCTAATTTTGCTTTATGTAACAAAAAACTTGTTTTTTGAAAGAAAGGAGGTCTTCTTGATTACAGTTTTAGTTGTGGATGACCATGAACTTGTACGTACAGGCATTTGCCGTATGTTAGAAGATCATGCCGATGTAGAGGTCATTGGACAAGCCGAATCGGGTGAAGAAGCAATTGCTATTGTTCGTCAGAAACATCCTCAAGTTGTGCTACTTGATGTCAACATGCCAGGCATCGGGGGCGTAGAAACAACACGTCGTTTACTACAAACCGCACCAGATACAAAAGTTATTGCTGTAAGTGGCTTATCAGAAGAACCTTACCCTTCTCTTTTGCTTAAAGCAGGAGCTAAAGGCTACATCACGAAAGGTGCTCCAATTACAGAGATGGTTCGAGCAATCAACAAAGTCATGCAAGGTGGTAAATACTTCAGTGCAGATATTGCTGAGCAGTTGGCGAGCTCTTATCTGTCTGACACACAGCAATCACCTTTTGACGCCCTATCCGAACGAGAAATGCAAGTTGCAATGATGGTTGTAAATTGTATTAGCGCTCAAGAAATTGCGGACAAACTTTTTGTAAGTGTCAAAACGGTGAATACTTACCGCTACCGTATTTTTGAAAAGCTCGCCATCGATAGTGATGTTAAACTAACTCATCTTGCGATTCGGTATGGTCTGATCAAACCATAATCACACTATATGCAATTTCCCTTAAACTCATCGTTGTCCAATACGATTTTTCGTTTGGGCACGTGGTATGGTTTATATCGTCTTATTATTGCGGTTAGCCTCAATATTATTTTGGTTTTAACCGATGCTCAAATAGACAATAGTCTACAACAACCCGCTTTATATTCTTACACACTGCTTGGCTATTCCATATTAAGCCTTCTTCAGCTTTTGTGTTTTAAGTTTGTTGCAACTCAGGCAACAAAGCAGCTTATTTTATTTTTTGTAGTTGATGTTATCTGCCTGAGTTTACTTACATTTTCTGTAGGCGAACCAAATCTACAACTCAGCTTGCTATATGTTATTGCTATATTTACCTCGGCAATTTTACTCAGCGCAAGAATGTCTTTACTCATTACATTACTTGCTGTCATTGCCGTTATTTACCAACGTTTTGTCGGTAGTTTATTTGACTACAATAATCTAAATACAATTGGTAATAGTGCTTTATTAGCCTTCTTATTTTTTGTGGTGCATGGGATCGGACAAATTGCAGTTCAGCGCTTTAAATTACTTGAGGCGCTAACTTTCCACCAATCAATAGAACTCTATCAACTACAAAATATTAACCGCTATATTCTGGAACAAATTGAAGAAGGCTATCTTGTTCTAGATGAAAACTATGACATAGTTCTAAGTAATCCGGCTGCCTGCTCTCTGTTAGGCATTCCGCCACAATTTGCCAGTGAAAAATATCCTTTAGCTAAATGGCACCCCGATTTATTTGAAATTCTTAAGTTTGATAACCTACAAGAAGGTGATCGATTTATTTTTGAGTCTCGGCTGTCGGCTTACTCTATTAACATTAAAGTGCAGCATCTTGTGGTGCCGCAACAAGCATTGACGCTGCTCATTTTACAAGATGCACAACACATTAATCAGCAAGCTCAACAACTCAAACTTGCTGCTTTAGGGCAACTTTCAGCCAGTATCGCACATGAAATCCGTAATCCTCTGGCAGCAATTGTTCAAGCAAATGAATTACTTAAAGATAGTGATTTAGAGCAGCAAAATACTTTACGCCGTATGATTGGCAAGCAAACAAAACGCATCGATAGTATTGTTCAAGACACCTTAGGACTTGCCAGCAGCGAAAGAACTCATCCAATCCAGATTGAATTAAATGACTTCATAAAGACGTTATTAGACGAAGATCTATCGGATGTTAAACATTCTATACAGCTTAAAATCTCTGATTCATCCTTAAAATTATTATTTGACGAGAAACAACTCAGACAAGTGCTGATTAACCTTGTCAGGAATGCTTTACGACATAATGCCCCCGATTCACCCCATGTTCTGATCAACATTCACTCACAAACAAATAAAATTTATATTGATGTGATCGATTACGGCGAAGGTGTTTCAAAACGTGATATATCTCAATTATTTAAACCATTTTTTAGTACCGAAATTAATGGAACTGGTTTAGGATTATATTTGTCTCATAGTTTTTGTGAGGCAAACCATGCAAAGCTCACGTATGTAGAGCAAAAACAAGGGGCATGCTTCCGAATGGCATGCCCAATAATATATTGATTTTTTTATTAGGTTTTTGGGGAAATGGCAGAACAGCAACCACTAGTTTTGCTTGTAGACGATGAAGAAGATTTGTGCCTTTTAATGCAAATGACTCTTGCACGAATGGGGATTAAAACACATCTTGCTTATCGGGTTGAACAGGCCAAACAACTCTTTACTCAGTTTCATTACGATGTATGTTTAACCGATTTAAACCTACCCGACGGTAGCGGTTTAGAATTAGTTAAACATGTTTCTCAAACTTACCCACACACACCAATTGCAGTTCTAACTGCGTACGGCAATATGGATATTGCAATTGCAGCATTAAAAGCGGGAGCTTTTGATTTTGTAAGTAAACCTATTAACCAAATTCATTTAGATCAATTATTAAAAAAAGCATTAAATCAGCCAAAACCAGAGCATGAGTTCGGTGAAACAACTTTGGAAAATGACCTATTAATTGGTCGTTCTCCTCCAATACAAAACTTACGAACAGCTATTAAAAAAATAGCCCGCTCTCAAGCTCCAGTGTTTGTTACAGGCGAGTCTGGTACAGGTAAAGAGGTTGTTGCTAATCTTATTCACCGTTTGAGTAACCGCAGTGAAGGTCCATTTATTGCGATTAACTGTGGAGCAATTCCAACTGAGCTCATGGAAAGTGAACTTTTTGGACATAAAAAAGGCAGTTTTACTGGAGCTACCCAAGACAAACAAGGCCTTATTTTATCCGCTCATGGCGGCAGCTTATTTTTAGATGAAATTGCTGAATTGCCTTTAAGTATGCAAGTCAAATTACTTCGGGCAGTACAAGAGAAAAAAATTCGTCCAGTAGGTTCCGATCAGGAAATCGATGTTGATTTTCGGGTGATTAGCGCCAGCCACCAAGATTTAGATTTATTAGTTCGACAAGGTAAATTCCGTCAGGATTTATTTTTCCGTATTCATGTTATGGATATCATGTTGCCGCCACTGCGTGAGCGCGGTGGAGATATTTTGTTATTAGCCAATCATTTTATTCAAAAGGTTTGTATGGAATGGGAAATTCCAAGCAAACAATTAACCACTACTGCTGAAACTTATTTATTGCAGCAAGATTTTCCAGGTAATGTTCGTGAATTAAGAAATATGATTGAACGAGCTATTACCTTAAGTGATGATGAATGTATTGATTTAACACATTTAGCACCTCCTCTCAGAGGCAGTAGCGTTAACTCGCAAATCGCAACTAAACCAGTGAATGACACATCAACTGCGATTGCTCAGACTCGACCAAAATTACCAATGGAAGGCTTAGAACGCTACTTAGAAAATATTGAAAAAGATATTCTACTGAACGCGTTGGACATGACACATTGGAACAGGACCTTAGCAGCTAAGAAGTTAGGAATGACCTTCCGTTCTTTACGCTATCGATTGAAAAAGTTTGGCTTAGATACTGAATTAGGAGAGGAAGTATAAAAGACTATTTTTTCTTTAGAAATAAGTCTGCAACACGATCTAAATATACGTCTTCTTTCATTTCTGGGGGCAAAGGATAGGTCTGGTTAGGCTGAATACCTTGCCCTTCAATCATATTGCCATTTGGCGTGTAATAGTGTGAAACTGTCATTTGTAGTGCCGCACCACTTGGCAAAGGAAACAGTTTCTGCACTACGCCTTTCCCATAACTTTTTTCACCGATTACCCAAGCACGCTGATGTTCTTTCATGGCCGCAGTAAAAACCTCGGCTGCCGATGCAGAACGATGATTAATTAATATACCTAATTTTATATTCTGAAATTCATTGCCTGGCAAAGCCTGAAATTGCTGATTACCTTCCGAACGGCTTTTAGTTGAGACGATAATCCCACTATTTAGAAATAAATCTGCCGACTCGACTGCTGCCGATAACAACCCACCTGGATTGTTTCGTAAATCGATTAAAACGGCTTTTAAACGTGGTGAACTATTTTCTTCAATTAACCGTTTAATTTCATTTGCCGTGTCTTGCTGGAATACTCTAATTTTTAGCACCAAAACCTGATTATGCAGCATTACAGGTTCTATATCGGTTTCTATTTTTTTATTACGAACTAAGTTGAGGTTTCCATTTAAATCTTCTGCTTGTACTTGAAGCGTACTTCCGATAGAGCCATAAAGCAGCCCAAGCACCTGATCTTGGTTTAAATTTTTTAAGTCTTGATTATCAATCTTGAGAATCGCTTGACCATTTCTCAAACCTAATTTGTATGAGTCGGAACCAGTTTTAAGATCACGAATCATCCATTTATGGACATGCACTTCAGGGCTTAAAGCAAAATCAACCGAGGCGAGGTCACCTTCGGTATATTGAATCAATTGACGATATTCTTCTGCCGACAAATATCGCGAGTAACGATCTAGCCCACTCACTAGCCCTTTAATGGCTTGCTGAAATAAGGCATCGTCGGACTTCACGTCAACGTAATTATCTCGAACGATTCCATAGATTTGAACAAACTGTTGAATCGACTCAATCGGTACCTCTGCATAACTATGTTCCGGTTCTTCCGAATCGGAATGCAGAGGTGACAATTTCTCTTTTACAACTGGCGCCGCAAAAGAAAATTGGCTGCAACACAGCAACATACTTACAATAAGTTTTTTATATTTAATGTGTTGCAGCATCCAATCACCTTTGGCTTATGCAGATAATGTAATCAGATTACGCCCTTGCATTTCAGCAGGAACAGGAATCTGCATTAAATTGAGAATCGTAGGTGCTACATCGGCAAGCACACCACCTTCTGCAATGGTTGCTTGTGTTGGGCCAACATAGATAAACGGTACAAGTTCCGTTGTATGTTGAGTGTGAACTTGACCGCTTTCGTAGTCTTGCATTTGTTCCACGTTACCATGGTCAGCAGTAATCAGCATATGGCCTTTCTTTGCCATTACCGCTTCATAGACACGTCCTAGGCAGAGGTCGACTGCTTCAACTGCTTTAACAGCAGCATCAAAAATACCTGTATGACCTACCATATCACCATTGGCATAGTTCACAACCAATAAATCGTATTCGCCAGAATTAATGGCTTTAACCAATTCATCAGTTACTTCATAAGCACTCATTTCAGGCTTAAGGTCATATGTTGCAACGTTTGGAGATGGAATCAAAATACGTTTTTCACCTGGATATTCATCTTCACGCCCGCCACTAAAGAAGAACGTGACATGAGCATATTTTTCAGTTTCGGCAATACGTAACTGAGTTTTTCCAAGAGAAGATAAATATTCACCCAATGAATTTTTTAATGCTTCTGGCATATATGCAACTGGCGCATCAATGCTAGCTTGATAACGGGTTAGCATGACAAATTTAGAAAGGTTTGGTACAACTTTACGCTCAAAACCTGCAAAGTCTTTTTCTACAAATGCACGAGTAATTTCACGAGCTCGGTCAGCACGGAAATTCATAAATACAACGCTATCGCCGTCTTGCACTTTAGCAACATCACCAATACGAGTCGCTTTTACAAACTCATCGTTTTCATTGGCTGCATAAGCTAACTCTAACCCTTCCACTGCTGTTTGCGCAGTACGAAGTGCCTCGCCTTCAGTTAACAAGCGATAAGCTTGTTCAACACGATCCCAACGGTTATCGCGGTCCATTGCAAAGTAGCGGCCAATCATGGTCGCGATACGGCCTTGACCTGGATATTGAGCAAATAATGCATCTAATTTTTCTAAAGATGGCTGAGCACTACGTGGCGGTGTATCACGACCATCAAGGAAAGCATGTAAATAAACTTTTGCACCACGTTTTAATGCAAGCTCACACATCGCCACAATATGGTCTTCATGTGAATGGACGCCACCTTCTGAGAGCAAGCCCATAATATGAACAGCACCATTAGCAGCTTTGGCCTTTTCAACAGCGTCGATCAACACTTCATGTTTAAAAAAGTCGCCAGTACGAATATCTTTAGTAATACGGGTAAAGTCTTGATATAACACACGACCTGCGCCAAGGTTCATATGGCCAACTTCAGAGTTACCCATTTGTCCATCAGGTAAACCAACATCTTCACCAGAACCAGAAATTAGACTATTTGGATGCTTTGCGGTCATTGCCGCCAAATTCGGTGTTTTTGCTGCAAGAAAAGCATTATCTTCAATCGCTTCACGGTGACCAACACCATCCATAATGACCAGAACGTGAGGGATCTTGCCAGCAGTTGCATCCGTCATAATCTATTTCTCTTTTGTCTACAATTTCGTCACGATATCTTACCGAATTTTCGGTCAAGACTCTATTTTTTCCTATGGCTTTCACCAATATCTACGATTGATGAAAACCATAAATATCAATTATTACTAGCGAGCGCGGTAAAGCAAATAACTTCCGGCACCAAACATTAACAAGATAGGTACGAGTACGAACCATGCAGGAGATGGGGCATAAACCAAGCTGGCATAACCCAAGAAATCTTGCAAATAATAGAAACTCAAACCAATAAACAATGCGATTACCAAACGGAAACCCATCGATTGTTGGCGTAATGGTCCAAAAATGAATGAACATGCCACGAGAACCAAAGCAATCAACGAAAATGGCGAGGCAACTTTTTGCCAGAAAGCCAATTGATAGGTCTTTGGAACCTGACTATATTCATCCATATAGCGCATGAAACTAATGAGCTGGCTTGGAGATAAATCTTCAGGATCTAAAGTCACCATGTGCACATATTTAGGCTGTAATGCCAAAGAAAGTGATTGTTCGTCATGGTCGGTTTTGATGGCATTTCCTGCCGCCAAAATATCCATTTGTTGTGCTTTCTTCAAAGCCCATTGACCATCTTTTACGAACTGTCCTTGCTGAGCATTGATTAATGATTGCAAGTAATAGTTCTGGTCAAAATCGACCACTTGAATATCTTTTAAATTGCCCTGAGAGTTAGCATAGTCAATATAGATAAATCGCTGTCCTTCACGTGACCAATAACCTTTCACTTCGCCTAAAGCAGCTACAGAGCGGTGGCTTTTAACACTTTCTGCTTTTTCATTGGTATATGGAATAACCCATTCACTTAAAGCGAAAGACAAAATAATAAGCAGTAAAGCTGAGCGCATCACCCAACCAACAATACGCCATAAGCTAATACCAGCAGAGCGCATAACAATAAGTTCACTGCTGGTTGCTAGTGACCCTAAACCAATTACAGCACCAATCAAGGCAGAAATAGGCAAAATTTCATATAGATAACGAGGAGCACCCCATAACACATAGATGAGAGCTTGCCATGCGTTATAGTCGGGTTTGAGCTCACCCAACTCACCAAGGTACGTAAATAAGATCTGTAAAATCGACAAAACAACTGTGGTGCCAAACATCGCAAGCGCAGTGGTTTTCGTCACATATTTGGCGACTATTCGACGTGCTAACATTATAATTTCACTCGCTTGATCTGTTTCTTGATTTTTGGTGCCAACTTCTGTTTACGTGAAAATAAGGCTGCTGCAACGCCATAAACCACCAACACGGCAGGATAAGCCCAAATATCGAGTTCTTCTTTACTAATACGAGTCTTGATTGCAATCATTAATACAATCAGACTGGAAAAAATAAAAATCGCCGGAATAAGACGGTAATAACGACCTTGTCGTGGACTCACCTCAGACAATGCCACAGAAAGCATTAAAGCAATCATAATGGTGAATGGTCCAAACAAACGCCATCCCAACTCGCTTCTTATGACTGGATCATTTGTTTTTGAAAAGAGTTTAGTCGTTGATAAGGCTTCTACATCGCCACTCTCAAACTTAACATCTTTATCATTTTCTAAACGTAGACGATAAGACTGAAACTCTGCTTGTGTATATTTTGGTTGTCCCGGGAATATTTCATAACGACGGCCTTGCACCAGATCAACGACATTGGCTGTGTCATTTGCAACTTCTACACGAGTCGCTTCTTTTGCCAAGATCATGACATCTGGCTTATCTTCTTTGGTCGCACGTTGATAAAAGAAAATATCCTTCAAATTCTTTCGGTCTTCTGACAATGAACCTGCATAAATCGTATAGGGTCCAGAAGAAATAAATTCTCTTGGGCGAACCAAATCGAAGCCTGTCCGAACCGCTTGGGTGGTGGTTAATTTTTCAAACTCACGTAGTCCCCACGGCGTCATCCAGAGCATAAGCACAGACTGACAAACCATATAAACAAGCGTCATTGGAATGAGTAATCGTGCTAATTGATGACGGCTCACACCACTACCGTTCAGTACTGCCATTTCATGGTCAACATATAAACGACCAAACACCAACATTAAACCAATGAAAAAACCCAGTGGTAAAATGAGTGTTAGAAATTCAGGTAAACGATATCCAATGATGCTAAACAAGATGCTGGCATCTAAACGCCCCTGCGCCGCCACACCAAAGTATTTGATCAGACGACCACCCATCATGATTAAGGTCAATAAAGAAATGACCACCAATGAGGTAGAGACAACTTGCTTGACGAGATAACGCCGAATAATCAAAGTAATACTTCCAAAAGGCTAATCGGGACGACTGCTAGTTTACCCGAATGTTAAAAATATAAAACCGCACATTGCAACGCTATGCTTGAAAGTGTTTCAATGTTTTAATTCATCATAACTTTCTATAGGCAATCACGACAGCCATGAAATTTACAACTTATACAACTTTTCCCGAACAGACATCTAATGAATCTTTGTGGGTTTTAGTTGATTCAGAACAGCTACAAAGCAACGTCAACACATATCAAATCAATAACCTAGAAAGCGTTCTTAGCGCTACCCAATTTAAAGGCAACTTCAATGAAACTCTGCCTTTATTTGGTCAGATTTCAAATCAGCCTCACAGCCAATTACTTGGCTTAGGAAAAACAGCTGAACTTCAGACAGTTAAGCTCGCTAAACTTGCCCAAACGATTATCAAATCGACACAAAATAAATTTAAGCATATCGCAATTGATATTGCTGCGTTACCTGTCGAGCACCATTATTTATTTGCTTTAAGCTTAACTCAAGCAGCTTATGGTTATGATGAGTTTAAATCTAAAAAAAATGAATTTGTGTTACAACAGGTTGATTTAATTAGTTCAACGACTAGCCTAGATGAAAAACAACTGGCTTTAGTACATGCAGTACAGTCTGGTCAGTCTTATGCACGTGATCTTGGCAACCGCCCAGGTAATATTTGTTTCCCAGAATATTTGGCAGAACAAGCTCTAGCTTTAGCCGCAGAATTCCCTGACTTACTTAAAGTAACTGTTTTAAATGAGCAACAAATGGCTGATTTAGGCATGTACGCTTTTCTTGCAGTAAGCAAAGGATCTGAACGTCCGGGTCGTATCGTAACTCTCGAATATCAAGCACAGATTGATCAAGCTCCAGTTGTTCTCGTTGGTAAAGGCGTAACTTTTGATACAGGCGGGATTTCTTTAAAACCAGGCCTTGGCATGGATGAAATGAAATTCGATATGTGTGGTGCAGCCTCTGTACTAGGTACCATTCGTGCATTATGCGAAGCAAAACTTCCTATTCATGTAGTAGGTGCAATTGCAGCAGCAGAAAATATGCCTTCTGGTAAAGCAACCCGTCCGGGCGACATTGTGACCACCATGAGCGGTCAAACTGTTGAAATTTTAAATACAGATGCTGAAGGCCGTTTGGTGCTGTGTGACACTTTGACCTATATCAAACGCTTCAATCCAGCAGTCGTGGTTGATATCGCAACATTAACTGGTGCATGTGTAGTCGCTTTAGGCAAAGTACTCAGTGGTTTGTTCTCACCAGATGATGCTTTGGCAGCCGAGCTCCAACAAGCTGGCGAGCAATCATTTGACCGTGTATGGCGTATGCCAGTCATTGACGATTATCAAGAGTTGCTTGATTCACCATTTGCAGATATTGCGAACATCGGTGGTCCATACGGCGGCGCGATTACGGCTGCATGTTTCCTTGAGCGATTTACACGTGAATATCGTTGGGCTCATTTAGATGTAGCAGGAACAGCATGGTTATCTGGTCCAGCTAAAGGTGCAACAGGTCGCCCAGTACCATTACTCATGCAATTTTTAGCGAATCGTGTAAATACGAATGGCTAAAGTTAGTTTTTATCTGTTTGAAACCAGCGAAGAACGGCAAGTCGATAGTGCTTGCCGTTTATGTCGAAAAATATTACTGAAGCATCCTAAAATCTGGTGGTATTGCCCAGATGTGCAGCTACAACAGATTCTTGATGAAAGATTATGGGACTTCGACCCTGTCAGTTTCATTGCGCATGGAGTTGACCAGACTGATGCTGCTGTATGTATTTCGGCTAAACAACCACTTGAACAAGGCCTGTTAGTATTTAATTTTAACAATCATGCACTTGAACAAGTTGATCATTTTAGCCACATTATAGAAATTGTTGAAAATAATGAAACAGCCAAGCAAATTGGTCGAGAAAAATTTAAAATGTATCGCCGTTTGGGTATAGAACCGCGGACCTTTAAATTATAACGCGCTAAAATGTAAATACTGTTGATCAAGGAGAAACATGGTGGCATTAAATGTCGGGCAAGATTTTAAAAAAAGATGGTTAAATGCGCCTGAAGCTGTCCGTCATACCTATCAACAGGATCTGGCACGTATTTGTGACTTACTAGAGCCTCAAACGCCTATTCAGCTTTGGGTTTTAAATGATGAAAAAGCGCAGTTAGAATCACAGCAAAAAATTGAACAAGCCTACGCAGATCTTAAAGCAGAGCTCATTGAGCAAGCACGTATTCGTCGTCAACTTGCTTTAGAAAAATCGCTTGCTGACAAACGTGCATCAGAAGCTGCTTATGCTGCGGAGTTACAAGCAGACGAAGTTCGAAAATTTAATGAACAGACTGAAACATTACACACATTACGTAGTCATTTAGAACAAGAGGTTGCAGAGCAAACCGCGCGTTATCAGAAAAATCCTGAAACACCAGCAGTCAATTACTCTGCTGGCGTAAAACTTAGTATTACCGATGATCAAATCTTATCTGAGCTTGAAAGTTTACGCATTCGTTTAGAACTTGAAGCTGAGAGCTTAATTGAGCAGTCTGTAACGGCTTTCCGAGCCAAGCTACATTCGGCAGCTCAAGAAGAAATTGAATACATTTTAAAGAATTCTAAGTTTTCTGATGAAAAAATAGAAAAGTAAACCTTTAAATATTTCTTTTGTCATAAAAGTGACACGTATATGTCACAGAATAGACATATAGATTATTCTTATAGATCAATTAATTATAAGAATGAAAAGTAGCTATTCAAGATAATTAATGAGGATAAGAGATGGACATTCTGCATCAGATTTCAAAGCAAGTTGAACAGCTAAATCAGGGTGAGCAATGGACGTTTTCAGCACAAGAATTTTATATGAGTCATAACGACTTTAACTCCTTATCTATCTTACTTACACGCGAGTCTGAAAACCGTGATTTTACAATTACTCGCACTCAGCATAACAAACCATGGGTCGGCACACACTCGGTTACTCTAACCAAGCATTAAACTTTTAAAATAAAAAAACCGGAACATGTGTCCGGTTTTTTTATTTTAACGATCTAGCTTTTTATTTTAAAAAACCATTCTCAGCTAAAAAAGCCATACTAATATTTGACTCTGTTTTTTGTTCAGCAGCCTTGTCACCTAGCAATAAACGCTCGATATAACGCGCCAAAACATCGACTTCAAGATTTACCTTACTGCCTACTTGCCATGTTCCAATGTTAGTACGCTCTGCTGTATGCGGAATTAGGTTCAAGCTTAAAATATTTCCACGTAAGTGGTTAATCGTTAAACTAATACCATCTACGGTCACAGAACCTTTTTCCGCTAAATATTTAGCAAGTTCTGCGGGTGCCGTCACTTCATAATAGATTGAGCGAGCATCTTCACGCACTACGGTAATTTCGCCCACGCCATCAACGTGACCACTTACAATGTGCCCACCAAAGCGTGTTGTCGGTAACATTGCTTTTTCAACATTGACACGTTGCCCGACTTTCCAATTACCCAAAGTCGTTCGATTTAAACTCTCACGAGAAACATCAGCTGCATACCAATTATCGCCCCATTCAATCACGGTGAGACAAATTCCATTGGTCGCAATTGAGTCACCCAAATGCACATCTGACATATCCAGATCAGTCTGAATACGTAAACGCACATCACCACCTACGCTTTGCAGGCTTTCAACTTTTCCTAAACTTTCAATAATGCCTGTAAACATGGCTCAATCTCCAAATCTTTTTACACTGCTTAAATTGCAGCGCTTACCAAAGTGCGAGCTGTGTACTATTACCTGAAGTATCTACACCACCTAGCTCGGCGAAGTGGTAAAGCTGGCCTAATAACTGACGTAATGGTGGTCCTGACTTGGCATGAGTATCAGTAATCACAATAAACTCAAGCACGCGTGCACGTTCAGACTGTCGTTGTTTACTCACTCGATAGCGTGGAACATCTTGTGTTAACAAGGTCACTTTGCCCCGCTCCAGATTAGCCATCAGCAAATCTTTCGGCTCGATATTACCATCAGTTGAATAACTGGTCAGAATATAGCGGGCATTGATGGTTGAAAGTAGTTTTTCATACGCATCTTTCGCATATTTAGAAGAGTTATATGGGCTTGGACGTTCTTTACGCCAAGCTCTATCAATTCCACTCTTATAACCTTTGGTATCTGGTGAAGGTAAATCGACCTGATCCCATAAAGTTAATGCATTTAAAACATGGTAATTACTACTATATGCATGCTGGTTATACGGTGGATCGAGATAGGCAACATCTACTTCAAAACCACTCATTTGATTTGCTAGATGCTGTGAATCTACACACCACATTTCAGCAGCAGGACGTTTACGGTCACCAATCTCGCAAAAACGACTTGGTGTTAACCAAAGTAATGACTCAATTCGCTCTAATGCAGTTTGTGTACGTCCGCCCCACCCTTGGTGGAAGCTTTTAAATACGCCACTGGTGTTACTGACAAAACTTGCGGAATAGAGCAATGGTGCGAGCAAAGCACTCATCTCTACATCATTAATTGCGCCTTGAGATTGCCATGTTGCAATCTGCTGGCGAATCGCATCAATACGCATACCATTACGGCGTTTAAAGAACAATCGGTCACGAGCTGGATCATAAATATCATCATTACGTGGGCAAAGGTTATGGGTTACCCAACCTTTAACTTCAGGTAAGCGATTTAAATAATCGATTGCCTTCTGATACCCGCCTAGCTCTTTAAAAGCAGGTGCATCAATACAAGCTAAAATCGCATGATTTAACGCATGGCTATAAGGTTCCCAGTCATTCGCAATCACTCGGTAACCATTTTGACGCGCCAAACGAGATACTACGCCACTGCCGGCAAAGAAATCGGCAAAAATCGGAGGATTCTTTTTCTTGCTATTCAGCGTCCCTGTAATTTCAAGGGCTTCTAAAATTAGATGGAGCAATCGGCGCTTATTACCCAAGTAAGGAACAAGCTGATGGAAAAGATATTCGTCTGTCGTACGGGCTGCATGACGACGTTTGTGATAAACCGAAGGCTCTGGATTCATACTTTCTCTTGCGTAGGGATTAACCTTAAGCGTATATCTTGATCAAGTTGTGTCACATCAAGAAGTGTAAAACGAAGTTGTTGTGCCATATATTCAAACTCTGCATTGAACATGGCTCTTGCACTTTTCCCCAATAATGTTGGGGCAATATAACTGATCAACTCATCTACCAAACCTTCTTGTAAAAAGGCAGTAGATAATGTTGCACCGGCTTCTACCAATACATCATAAATTTGATATTGCTTAGATAGGGTCTGTAACAGCACTTTTAAAGGCTGAATTTCTAATTGTATCACGCCTAAATCGGCAAGTTCTTGACGATATGGCCCCATCACCATCACAGTTCCAGGGTTTTCTAAAATTTTAGCAGCAAGCGGCAAACGACCTTGGCGGTCTAAAATAATCCGTTTTGGCTGTGCAATTGTCTCAATATCAACACTGTCCAGACTTCGTACATTAAGTTGACAGTCATCTGCAATCACAGTATCAATCCCTGTAATCACTGCTCCTGAAATGGCACGCCAATGCTGTACATCTTGACGCGCAACTGCACCGGTAATCCACTTCGATTCACCAGATGCCATTGCAGTACGGCCATCTAGGCTTGAAGCTACTTTTAAGCGTACATAGGGCATGCCCGTAGACATCGCTTTTAAGAAACCTTGGTTTAATTTTTCTGCCAAATCTTCACAAATGCCAACTTCTACTTCAATTCCGGCATTTTTCAAAATCTGAACACCCTTACCCGCAACGAGTGGGTTTGGATCAGGACATGCCACAACCACCTTTTTAACCTGTGCCTTAACCAATGCTTCGGCACAAGGAGGAGTTCTTCCATAATGTGCACATGGCTCAAGCGTCACATACGCTGTTGCACCTTGAGCCTGCTCAGCTGCCTGACGTAAGGCAAAAACCTCTGCGTGTGGTTGACCTGCTTTAGGATGGAAGCCCTCACCGATTAACTGATCATCTTTGACAATGACACAACCAACATTTGGATTAGGCTTAGTCGAATATAGACCTCGTTTGGCAAGTTCAATAGCTTGTTGCATCCAATATTGATCTTTTTTCAACTCAGACATAAAAATCTCAAATAATTATTGTTCACGTTGCTGCATTTGCTCAATTTGTCGGCGAAAAGCTTCAACATCCTGAAAATCTTGATAAACAGAAGCAAATCGAACATAAGCGACATGGTCGAGTGCAAATAGAGATTGCATGACGACTTCACCAATTGTTCTAGACTTCACGTCACGCTCACCTAAACGGCGAATCTGCAATTGGATATCACTTAAAACAGTTTCTATCTGTTCTTGGGTGACCGGACGTTTTTGCAATGCATGCATTAACGAACGGCGTAGCTTGGCCTCATCGAAAGGTTCATTCTTTCCATTCGATTTGATCACACGGGGCATCACCACTTCATAGCTTTCAAAAGTGGTAAAACGTTCACCGCAACTTACACACTCACGACGTCGACGAATCTGACAGCCTTCGGCGGCTAAACGTGAATCGATGACTTTACTATCTGCGGCGTTGCAAAATGGACAATGCATAGCGGATTTATAGGGTCGATTACTTTGACCTAGTGTAGCAAAGTTTCTACACTTACAGAACCAGCATTCTATGAGACAAAAAAACAGTCCTGAGCAAGATCAAAGCATCGCTTTGATCACAGCGCAAGACTGTTCTTTTAAGACAGCAGATATATTACGAATTATTCAATACGTTCGCCATGTTGGCTTAAATCCAGACCCATGCGTTCATCATCAGCGTTAACGCGGATACCAATCACAAGATCAATCACTTTAAGAATTACAAAAGTCGCTACACCACTGTAAACCATGGTTGCCAATACGCCTTCAACTTGTACCCATAATTGACCAGCGAAGGTTGGAGCTAAGGTAACGTTGGCTGCTTTAATAATTTCATCACTGTAAAATACGCCAGTTAAAATCGCACCGACAATACCACCTACAGCATGTAAACCAAATGCATCCAAAGCATCATCAGCTTTAAGTAAGCGTTTAAGTGCAGTAATACCCCAGAAGCACACTACGCCACCGATAAGGCCCATGACTAAAGCACCGCCTACACCGACAAAACCTGCTGCTGGCGTAATCACAACCAAACCAGCGACAGCACCAGAAGCACCACCTAATACAGACGCTTTACCGCGAATCATACGTTCAACAACTAACCAAGAGAACGCAGCAGCAGCGGCAGCAACTTGAGTCACTAAAATTGCCATGCTTGCACGAGCGCCAGCACCTAAAGCACTACCACCGTTAAAGCCAAACCAACCTACCCAAAGTAAGCTTGCACCCACTACAGTTAGAGTCAAGTTATGCGGAGCCATAGATTCACGGCCCAAACCAATACGTTTTCCAAGCATGTAAGCCGCAACGAGACCTGCAACACCTGAGTTGATATGTACAACTGTACCACCAGCAAAATCTAATGCGCCTGCTTTAAATAACCAGCCATCTGCCGCCCAAACCCAGTGAGTAATTGGTGCATAGACTACGAGAACCCAAACTGCAATAAACACCATGAAAGCTGAATACTTCATGCGGTCTGCAATAGAACCGCTAAGGATCGCAACTGTAATAATGGCAAAGGTCATTTGGAAAATAACAAAGAGACTTTCAGGAATTGTCCCACTCAATGCATCAAACGCGACTCCGTTTAGCATTGCTTTAGACAAATCACCAAAAAATGCACCTGTGCCAGAGAACGCGATTGAATATCCTGCAATCACCCACAGCAAACTGACTAAAATCGCAGCAGAAAGGCTGAACATCATAGTACTGAGTACATTTTTTTTACGGACCATACCGCCGTAGAATAATGCCAACCCTGGAATGGTCATCAATAGAACCAATGCGGTTGAAACTAAAATCCAAGAGGTATCACCCGTATCAAGAGTAGGTGTCGGTGCTGGAGCTGCCGGAGTTTCAGCAACTGGTGCTTCTGCAGTGGTTGCAGTAGCTTGAGATGTTGATGTAGCCGCAACTTCCGATGTAGGCGTTGTTACAGCTTCTTCTGCCCAAACGGCAGTACCACCCAAAAGAGCGCCTGATAGACTCAGCGCCATAAGCATTTTTTTCATTCGTGTCCCCCAACCTCATTTGCGAGTTATTTTCTACTCAGCAAGCTTTGTGCCAATTAGACAGCATCTGGTCCAGTTTCACCCGTACGAATACGGATTACTTGTTCCAGGTTAGTCACAAAAATCTTACCATCGCCAATTTTTCCTGTGCTTGCTACACGTGTAATTGATTCAATTACCGCATCGACCATTTCATCACTAATCGCAATTTCGATTTTTACTTTAGGTAAGAAATCAACCACATACTCCGCGCCACGGTAGAGTTCTGTATGTCCTTTTTGACGACCAAAACCTTTAACTTCAGTTACGGTAATCCCTTGTACACCAATGTCAGAGAGCGCTTCACGCACATCATCCAATTTAAACGGTTTTACAATTGCAGTTACAAGCTTCATGTTTGTTTCCTTCGGCTTCTTTTCACCAGTAAGGTTTTATGTTCAATTTTCATGCCAATATTTCAAAGGTTGAGGGAAATGAATCTATTGCATGAACTTTCTTTATAACCTATTTAGTGATCAAGATGTAGATGAGCTATTAAAAATAAAATGAATTTTCAGTATGTTTACATGCTGATTTAATGTTCTATTTGTACTAAAAGAATTGAAACCTATATCCCACCTTCAAGCAGTGGTAAACTGTAAACTATAAGGTAATACAACACTTTGGATATTTCATGCTAGAAACTTTATTACAGGCCATTCTGGAACAAATTGATGAGCCTAAAAAAGATTTGGAAAAAAATTTACGTGCATTATTAAATGAAGCAGTCGAAAAGTTAGATCTTGTTTCCAGACAAGAAATTGACCGCCAAAAGACCGCACTGCAATCAGCCAACCAACGTTTAGCAGAGCTACAAAAACAAGTGGAACTATTAGAAGAAACTTTAAAGAATAAAAAATAAGCACCAATGTAGCGCACTTATACTTTACAACGATTAAAAATGAAGCACCATAATGGAACAACAAGATGTCTTTTTCTAAAATTTATACACGGGGACTTTTGGGTTTACATGCACCTCTCATTGAAGTAGAGGTACATGTGAGTCAAGGCTTACCTTCTCTTACCATTGTAGGCCTAGCCGAAGCGGCAGTAAGAGAAAGTAAAGACCGAGTTCGCTCGGCGATTATTAACAGTGGATTTCAATTTCCGACTAAACGACTAACCATTAATCTTGCACCAGCAGATTTGCCCAAAGATGGTTCACGTCTAGATTTACCAATTGCTTTAGGTATTTTAATTGCCTCTGGCCAGCTCCCAGAAAACTGTGCCGAAGATTTTGAATTTATTGGAGAGTTAGCACTTGATGGTCATGTAAGGCCAGTGTCAGGTACTTTAACTTTGGCAATGGCTTGTCAACAAGCCAAGCATAAAATGCTTTTTCCGATTGATAATAGTCAGGATATTAGCCACTTATCTGACTTTAAATGTTATCCAGTGAGTCACTTAAAAGAAGTCTGTGAACATTTTTTGGGCACAAAGTCTCTATCTTCGGTTGAGCCTACGGCCACTTCAAACCAAATGCCTTATAAATTTGACCTTGCAGATGTAAAAGGTCAGTTACGCCCACGCCGTGCACTTGAAATTGCTGCTGCTGGGGGGCACTCCTTACTTTTTAAAGGACCACCCGGCACAGGTAAAACTTTACTCGCCTCAAGGCTTCCTTCAATTTTACCGCCTCTATCTAATCAAGAAACGCTTGAAGTTGCTAGCATTTACTCTATTTCAAATACATCACATACTTTTGGTCAGCGACCATTTCGAGCGCCCCATCATACAGCATCAGCGATTGCACTCGTTGGGGGCGGTTCTCACCCTAAACCGGGCGAAATTACATTATCGCATTTAGGAGTACTTTTTTTAGATGAGCTCCCCGAGTTTGATAGAAAAGTATTAGAAGTCTTACGCCAGCCGCTTGAGTCAAAAGAAATCATTATTTCACGAGCAGCTCGGCAAATTACTTATCCGGCTAACTTCCAACTGATTGCAGCAATGAACCCATGTCCATGTGGTTATGCATTTAATCAAGATAGTCGTTGTCAGTGTTCACCTGAGAGTATTAAGCGCTATCAAAACCGTATATCAGGACCTTTACTTGACCGTATCGATTTACATATTGATGTGCCACCGTTAAAGGCCCAAGAGCTACAAGATCCAACGCCTGTTGAAGATTCAAGTAGTGTTCGACAACGTGTGATTTATGCCTATGAACAACAGATTCAAAGACAAAATTGTTTAAATCAGGCGCTTTCGCCGAAACAGCTAGAACAACATGCTGTACTTGATAGTACTTCTCAACGAATGATTGAAATGGCTCAACAACGTTTAAATTTATCGGCCCGCGCTTATCATCGTGTTTTACGGGTTGCTCGTACTATTGCCGATTTAGCTCAAAGTGAAGTGATTCAAAGTTCTCACCTTACAGAAGCTTTATCCTATCGAGGAAATAGTTAACAAATGAAAAAACAGCGGATCGTGAGTCCGCTGTTTTTTAATATTTATATGAGTTGTTAATTAAAGAATTTATTACTGCCTATATAAAAAGGCAAAGAGGAAGCTATGAAAATTTTGGCTATATCCGGCAGTGCAAGAGAGGCATCAGCAAATACAGCGCTATTGCGAGCAATGAAAGATATAGCACCGTCCAGTATTGAATTTTCAGTTTTCCATAGCCTTAATAAGCTTCCCATTTTCTCTCCAGATGATGAGGGAGAAAAAACGCCTGCTATAGTAGAAGAATTTATCAAATCTATTTCTGCATCAGATGGCATTATCATCTCAAGTCCTGAATATATCCGTTGTATTCCAGGCGGTCTTAAAAATGCAATTGACTGGATGGTTTCCCGCACCGAAATCATAGACAAGCCTATCGTTCTAGTTCATGCATCTAGCCGCGGTGACGATATGCTGGTTTCTTTAAGAAGAGTACTTTCGACAGTGAGTAGCAATTTTTTTGAAGATTTATTTTTACGCTTCTCTCTTCTTAGCAAATCGCCTGAACAAATTGTTGAGATGCTACAAACTGAAGAATATAAGTCACAAATTACACCTTTTCTGCTTAGCTTTGTCTCCGAGATTCAAAAGTATCAAGATCAATAGAGTAAGCTGATCACCGTGTTTACGAGTAGCACGAGCCATTGTCGATTTGGCTCAAAGTGATGTAATTCAAAGCTCTCATCTTACAACGGCGCTGTCTTATCAGAGATAATCAGCACTAAGATTAGAACAAAAGATTATGAGTCCACTGTTCTTCAAGAAGAAAAAGCGGGTAAAGAAACCCGCTTTTTTACAACATAAACTTAGAATGTTTTAGTTAAACTAAACACTAAGCCTGTGTCATAAGGTTTTTTACCAGCATCAGTCATACCAGAAGTGCTAATGTCTGTACCCACAACATCTAGCTCAGCGACAATACCCAAAATATTATAATTCACACCCACTTTATAATCGATATAGCTATCGTCTTCACCTGGTCCACCAGCAACTACAAGTAAAGAGTCTTTATTTTTGAGTTTGTTATAGCCAACTGAAGCGAGCCCTGTGAAGCCTGTATCTGCAATTGGTGCTGAATAACCTACGTTAAAATACCAGAACTCATCAGAGTGACCCCAATAATCATCTGAATAGCTTACGCCCACACTAAGTGCATCACCTTTAAATAAAGAATCAGCAAAAGTTAATTTTCCATAAAACTCTGTAAAGTCAAAACCAGTATCCCCATTGTATGGGTTAGTAAATTTTGAGTCAGAACCAATATAGCCATAATGAATTACACCTACATCATAAGTTGGTGCAAGCGTATCAGACAGTTTTAATGTATTTGTATAACCTAAAGAGATATCGGTTTCAGTTGAAACACCCGGCGTATTAAAGTCAACGCTGGAACCCCATAGCGCGACATAGGCACCTGACTTATGAGAAAAAGTAAAACCACCTTGAATGGCTGGGTTATTTGACGATTGTGTAACACCGCGGAAGCGGTAGTCTGTAGTTGCCGCTACACTACCTGTTGCAGTGATACCATAAAAAGATGGTGCTTCTTCAGCCATAGCCATGGTTGAACCAGCTGCGAAAATACCAAGACCTAAGGTCTTAAGTGCAAATTTCATCATTTTGATCTCCCCCATAATGAATGCACGATTTATGTATATAAAACACATTGTGTTACTTAAGCTTTAGCAATTGCTGTGCCAAGTCCATATTCCCCTTCGCTGCATATCATTAATATTGAAATCAAAATATCTCTACAATAAAAATTCCATTTAATTTTTATAAAAATATATTCATAAAAAACAATATTATAAAATAAGACATCTATCCGATTAGAAAAGAGCAACATGAGAAAACACCTTGTCGGAAATAAATTAGCGACGTCAGAAGTATCCATTTACTCAATGTAAAATTTCTATTTAAACTTAAATAAGAGATATAAAAATTACGTAAATTTCTTAAGGCCGAGCTTGTAATGGTCTGTGAATGGGCATTTCTTTTAATTAGATTTCTTCATTTTTTTCTGTTTTAAAACTTATGAACTATTTTGGGTCTTTTTTAAGCAATAGTATGAGCAAAAAGAGTAATGCACAAAATTTACGCAAAATATCGCACTAAATTTGATCAAATTAACTAAAGTCTATTGGCTTATTATAGTGATCTCTTTTTGCACATCATGCATTAAAAATAATGTTATATAGTAACAATTTAGAGAGCATCGGAAATAAACAGTAAAAAAAATCAACTTAAGAGAAGATTAAAAAGTAAACATATCCACCAAAAAAGATCAAAAAATAAACACAAGAATCAACTATTTTTTGAGCTTAGAATATAAAATAAATGGTAAAAATCCACTAAAAAATAAATTACTTTTTTTATTTTAAACAATACATTAAGTATAAAAGCTTAATAGTAAATTTAGTAAACAACCAGTAACACATTAATCAATTTCTGCATAGGATATATAAAATAAAATCAACAAAAATATATCTTTTTTATAGATTACTTATACAATTGATTCAAATCCTAGGCCCTGAACAATAACAAGGCACAGGATTTATCGTTTTTATGAGGTTCTTTAAATATGCTAAATGCACAAAAACTTACATTAGCAGTTCTCATTTCTGCGGCAATAATTTCCTCAGCTCAGGCAAGTGAGCAAAGTGAGGCAAAAGGATTTGTTGAAGATGCGAACGGTTCTATTCTCTTCCGTACAGGTTATATCAGCCGTGACAAAAAACAGGGCGCGAAAGATACTAGCTCATTTGCTCAGTCAGCAATTGTAAGTATCGATTCCGGCTTTACCCCTGGTATTGTTGGCTTCGGTGTTGGCGTTGTTGGTGATGGTTCATTTAAAATCGGTGAAAATAAAAATGCCGGAAACCAAATGATTCCATTACATAACGATGGCTCAGCTTATGATCACTGGGCTCGTGGTGGTGGTAGCGTTAAAGCACGTTTCTCGAATACAACAGTACGTTATGGTACTCAAGTACTTGATTTGCCTGTTCTTGCAAGTAATACTGGACGTATGGTTCCTGAATATTTTACAGGTACTTTATTAACCAGCCATGAAATCAAGGACCTTGAATTGGTTGCTGGTAAATTTACTAAAGACCAAATGTCTGATCAAATCAATACCGATGCGGATGTAAATGGTAATGGGCTTGATCGCGCCATTGTTTGGGGTGCTAAATATAAGTTTGATGACAATTTAAATGCATCTTACTACGGTTTAGACAGCAAAAATGCTCTTGAACGTCATTATGTGAATGTGAACTTTAAACAGCCTCTGGCTAATGACAGTTCATTAACTTATGATTTCAGTGGTTATCATACTAAGTTTGATGAAAATGCTATCACATATTCAGAAACTACTGATGACAAGTCTAACCGTAAGAACAATATTTGGGCAATTTCTACAGCGTACAACACTGGCCCACATAATGTAATGGTTGCCTACCAACAGAACAGTGGTAACGTAGGTTATGATTACGGCCAAAATGCTGATGGTTTCCAAAGTATTTATTTACCAAACTCTTATATGTCTGACTTCATCGGCAACGATGAAAAATCTGCACAAATCCAATACAGTCTTGATTTTGGTAAGTTAGGCGTATTACCTGGTCTAAACTGGACAACTGCATTTGTATACGGTTGGGACATCAAAGTTAAAGGTTTAACTGATGATGCTGAAGAACACGAATTCTTTAACCAAGTGAAATACACAGTTCAAAGTGGTTTCGCTAAAGATGCGAGCCTTCGTATTCGTAACTCTTACTACCGTGCAAGTGATGCTTACCAATCTAATGCGTACATCGGTGATACAAACGAATGGCGTATCTTCCTTGATATCCCTGTGAAATTATTCTAATTCATAGATCTATCAAGCATAAAAAAACCTACGTCTGGCAACAGATGTAGGTTTTTTATTAGGCTCAGAATCTCAATTGAGAAACTCTGAGCCTTATCAATTAAAGCTTATTTAGCAGCTTCAATTGCTTTTAGTACTTCAGCTTTAGCAACATCAGCACCTTCCCAACCACTGATTTTTACCCACTTACCAGGTTCTAAATCTTTATAGTGACTGAAGAAATGCTCAACTTGGCTAATCAACAATGGAGGAAGATCTGTATATTCCTTCACATCTTTGTAAAGTGGAGACAATTTTTCGTGTGGAACAGCGATTAATTTCGCATCGATACCACCGTCATCTTCCATTTTTAATTTGCCCACTGGACGGCAACGAATTACAGAACCAGCAGCAACAGGATGTGGAGTTACAACAAGTACGTCTAACGGGTCGCCATCTTCAGACAAAGTATTTGGAACATAACCATAGTTCGCTGGATAGAACATTGCTGTGCCCATGAAACGGTCTACAAACAATGCATCAGAATCTTTGTCGATTTCATATTTAATTGGTGCTGCATTTGCAGGAATTTCAATGATGACATAGATGTCATTTGGGGCATCTTTACCTGCTGGGATATCGCTGTAACTCATATCAATACTCTTTCGTTATGAAGTCAGATGTAAAATCCACTCGATTATAGCGTGGATATCATCAAAATGATGCCGATTATACAATGCGCACACGCGAAAGTTGATATGAATGATGACAGAATGACACTCAAGTCAGTTTAATCGTGACCACTAATAAGAAGATTGGACACAATATAGATAAGAACCAGACAATCGAGCGTAAAGTTGCCCAATTACTTAAATAGCAGATCCCATAAATAACTCTTAAAATAATATATGCCCAACCTAATCTCAGAATAAAATATTCTGGAACAACCATATATTCGGCCATTAAAATAGCCGTTAAGAATAAAGGTAGGCTTTCAAAACTATTTTGTTGTACGGCATTAGCGCGAGCAGCCAGACCAGTTGTTTTGGCAAAAAAAGCTCTCGGGTTTTGATTATCGGCAGGCTGAAAACCACCTGTAATTTTTGCAATTGCGGTAAATGCGTATGGCAGCAAACATGCCACTAAAATAATATAGATAATGCCGCTGATGCCCTGCATAGTGCCATCCATCACTGAAAATACTGTTGATCATGCTATCATAACATTGCGTTTTTACCTGAAATTTTATGCAATCACTTGTCAACACTGATGAATAGGGCCATGTATGCAACAACCTGATCAAAAAGAACTGTTTGAAGTCTTGGATAAGCAAAAACAGAATCAACTTCAGATAGATCGCATATTAAAGATCGTACTCCCTATTGTCGCTTTTTTACTGAGTGTGATTTGTGCAAATTTGAATTGGCAATCTACACTTGGCACCTTTGTTATTTTAACAATTACCTTTATTGCAGTTGGTATTAAACGACTTCCTTTGTGGCACTGGCTCATTGTGATTACGATATATTGCTTAGCAGATAATTATTTAAGTTATGGTCAGCTTGATTTAACTCACCTACGCCTGCAACTCGGCACAATGCTTGTTTTTGTGGGGATGGTTGGAATTGGACGCCCTTATATAGACCGCTGGTTTATAAAAAGTCATAAAATTTAAAATAAAAAAAAGCGCCCTAAGGCGCTTTTTTTTATTAACTAATTAGGCTGGTTTACGTAAGTCTTTACGTAAAATTTTGCCTACGTTTGATTTTGGTAATTCATCCATAAACTCAACATAACGAGGGCGCTTATAGCCTGTTAAATTCTCTTTAGCAAAGCTCAAAACTTCTTCTGTAGTCAAGCTTTGATCTTTTTTCACAATAAAGAGTTTTGGCACTTCACCTGATTTTTCATCTGGAACACCAATCGCTGCAACTTCCAATACTTTCGGATGTTTAGCAATAATTTCTTCGATTTCACTTGGGTAAACGTTAAAGCCAGAAACCAAAATCATATCTTTTTTACGATCTACAATTTTGACATATCCACGGCTGTCCATAACGCCGATATCGCCAGTACGGAAGAAACCATCTGCTGTCATGACTTTAGCTGTCTCATCTGCACGGTTCCAGTAGCCTTTCATGACTTGAGGCCCACGAATCGAGATTTCACCTTGCTCACCTAAAGCAACTTCTTTACCGTCATCATCTAAAATGGCAACTTCAGTTAAAGGTAACGGAATACCAATTGTGCCACTAAATTCAGTAGAAGCAGGTGGATTTACAGTTGCTACCGGTGAGGTTTCTGACAAACCATAACCTTCAATAATGGTAGTGCCAGTAATTTTCTTCCAAGCTTCTGCTGTAGAAGGTAAAACGGCCATACCACCGCCCATCGCCATTTTTAACTTGCTATGGTCAAGTTGTCTGAACTCTTCATTATTCACTAAAGCATTAAATAATGTATTTACTGCTGGGAAGAATGATGGTTGATATTTACGCAGTTCGTTAATAACAGCTGGTAAATCACGAGGGTTCGGAATCAAGATATTTGCCTGACCTTTATACATACCGTACATGGCACAAACCATGAACGCAAAAATATGATAAAGCGGCAATGCACAAACAATACGATCGCCTTTAGCGCCATCGTTTGCTCCAAATTTACTTTGGAAAATACCATCACACTGAAGTAAGTTTGCGACAAGATTACGATGAGTAAGCTCTGCACCTTTTGAAACACCAGTAGTACCACCAGTATATTGAAGTACAGCCGTATCACTTAAAGTTAAAGTCGGACGCTTATAATTACTTGCATTTTCTTTGTTCAATGCTGAATTAAATTTAACGTGCCCCGGAATATTCCAAGCCGGAATTTGCTTACGTACTTTACGTAATACAAAGTTAACTAGAGTACCTTTAAGTGTACCAAGCATATCTCCTACTGATGCAACTACAACATGCTTCACTGGAGTTTTACCTAAAATGCTTTGGTAAACACTAGCAAAGTTCTCGATGATCACAAGTACTTCTGCACCTGAGTCATTTAATTGATGCTCAAGTTCACGCGCGGTATAAAGTGGATTAACATTCACTAATACCAAGCCCGCACGTAACACAGCTAATGCAACTACAGGATACTGCAACACATTCGGCATCATCACTGCCACACGAGTTCCTTTTGCTAACCCCAAATTTTGCAAATAGGTCGCGAACTTACGGCTCGCAAGCTCTAACTCATTAAATGACATCGCTTTATCCATAAAGATAAAGGCATCACGAGAACCAAATTTTTGGAAATTACTCTCAAAAATATCAACAAGTGAGGTATTTTCCGCAGGCAATGCTACTGTTTCTGGAATCCCTGTCTTTTGGTATTCTGCAAACCAAATTTTTTCCATAATGCCATTATCTCCGATTCGTAATCCTTAGTAATAACTGTTATTCAATGCCCCAGCTATTCTTTAGCTTCTTGGTGCCAGAACATATTTAAAACTTATTGGCACATTCATGACACTTCGAACAAGATTATGAGACAGAAATTTTGACAATTTGACCCTGTCAATTTTTTGCATGGAGTACAAATTACGTACTCCAAATTGCTGTCCTTTTAATCATTATTCAATACCAACAAGTTCAGTTCATTGCTTGAACATGTTGCCATATATAGCGTATTTATGTTGCCAGACGCTAGCTTTATCTCTGAATCAACAGTTTATTTGCTTTTTGATATCCACGTGGTAAGAGCTGACCTTTTGAAGCTCGTTTACCCAGGTATTTTTGTAGATCATCACCTTTTAATTTTAAATGTTGTTGCCCTGCAACCACCTGAATTATTTCATCTAAGTTCAGGGTTGTCATGGATAAAATTTGCTCTTTCGCTTCAAGTTGTATCAACTTATTACCTTTACCCTTATTTAAATTTGGGAGCTCTGCCAAATCAATGATTAAGAGTCGACCTGCTGAACTGAGCACAGCCAAATGTGTCATATTTTGAGCAGATATTAATGGTAAAGCTTTTGATTTATCAGGCACCGACAAGAATGTTTTCCCTGCCTTAGCATTGGTATCTAACTGTTTAGCTTGAGTTTTAAATCCATAACCTGATGTACTAGCAGCGATAAGTTCAGACGCTTCATCTTCTAGATAAACCTGAATAAACGACACGCCGCTTGCAGGAGCAAGTTTGGAACTTAATGGTTCACCTAAACCTCTTGCTGATGGCAAGCTGCTGATAGGTAAAGCATAACTACGCCCTGTCTCATCAAGGAAATAAATCCGTTGATTGGTTTTGCCCACAGCGTGACTTAAATATTGGTCGCCAGCACGGTAGTTTAAGTTTTCTGCATCAACATCTGCACCTTTTGCGGCACGAATCCAACCTGCTTCAGATAAAACAACCGTTACTGTTTCTGCTGGTACAAGGTCTTGTTCTTTAATCTGAACAGCTTCAGCACGTACCACAATTGGAGAACGGCGTTCGTCACCAAACTTTTTCGCGTCTTCTTTTAATTCACCGATAATCAGGTTCTTTAAAGATTCTGGATTTCCTAATTGCTCACGGATAATTGCTGCTTTTGCTGCAAGTTCATCCTGCTCTTGACGGATTTCCATCTCTTCGAGCTTTGCTAAATGACGTAACTTGAGTTCTAAAATTGCTTCTGCCTGTATCTCATCAATCTTAAAGTGTTCCATCAATACAGGTTTAGGCTGATCTTCTTCACGAATAATACGAATAACCGTATCAATATCAAGATAAGCAATTAAAAGACCTGCCAAAATATGCAGACGCTTTTCAATTCGGTTTAAATGATATTCTAAACGGCGGGTTACCGTTTTTTTACGGATCTCAATCCATTCCAGCAGAATACGACGAATCGATTTAACCTGAGGACGCCCATCTTCACCAATCATGTTTAAATTAACACGATAGCTTGACTCTAAGTCCGTCGTTGCAAATAAGTGGCTCATCACCGCTTCAGCATCAATACGATTTGAACGAAGTACAATCACTAATCGTGTTGGGTTTGCATGATCCGACTCATCACGTATATCCACCACCAATGGTAGCTTCTTAGCCTGCATTTGATCAGCAATTTGAGTAATGACCTTAGAGCCCGATACCTGATAAGGCAATTCAGTAATCACGATTTCATTTTTTTCGATGGTGTACACCGCTCGCATGCGGTAACTACCACGACCAGTAGTCTGGATTTTGAGTAATTCTTCTGGTGGAGTAATGATTTCAGCTTTTGTTGGTAAATCTGGCGCTGGAATATATTCAGCCAATTTTTCATCTGAAGTTTGCGGATTACGAATTAAGGCAATCGTTCCTTTAATCACTTCACGTAAATTATGCGGCGGAATATCTGTCGCCATACCAACAGCAATCCCTGTTGTGCCGTTGAGTAGAATATTAGGAATACGTGCTGGCAACGTAATGGGTTCTTTTAATGAACCATCAAAGTTATCTTGCCAGTCAGTTGTGCCCTGCCCTAACTCATTTAACAATAACTCACTGTAGGCAGAAAGTTTTGCTTCGGTATAACGCATCGCAGCAAATGACTTAGGATCATCTGGTGCCCCCCAGTTACCTTGTCCTTCAATTAAAGGATAACGATAGCTAAACGGCTGTGCCATCAATACCATGGCTTCATAACATGCAGAATCGCCATGGGGATGGTATTTACCGAGTACATCACCGACTGTACGTGCTGATTTTTTTGGCTTACCACTATTTTTCAGCCCTAATTCGCTCATGGCAAATACAATACGGCGCTGTACAGGCTTTAAACCATCACTGATATGTGGCAATGCACGGTCCATGATGACGTACATGGCATAATTCAGGTAAGCCTGTTCAGTAAATTCGGCTACAGAGCGGTTTTCTGTCGCTTGATGCGCAAGGCTGGTCATAGTCAGCTTATCTTCCAAATCAGTCGTTATTTTAAATGAGTCTTATGCTAAGTGGGCTATGTTACAGACACAAGAGGGAGTCTGTCACCTGAGCGTCAAATTATGTCTCATCTCTCTATATTTTTAGTTACTTGCTATAAAGTTAGGCAAAACTAGAGGCCTATCGACTCTAATCTTTTCCCTTGGGTTTCTTCACCCAATATCAAAATTACAGCAGCAACCAAAAGCAAAACAACTGTAAACATCATAAAAACGTGGCTAAATCCATTCTTAGCCACCATCATATGTGTGACAACGATCGGCGCCAAAATCCCGCCTAAACGCCCCATTGCCGAAGCCCAACCAGAACCAAAAGCTCGAATATTGGCTGGGTATTGCTCTGGCGTATAGGTATACAGCACGCCCCATGCTCCTAAATTAAAGAATGACATGAGGCAGCCCCAAAACATAATGCTGTTCACACTGTCGGCTTGTCCAAAGAAATATGCAGACAATGCACAAAAGCCAATAAAAGAAGCCAGTGTAATCTTTCTTCCCAAGCGCTCTACAAACCATGCAGCTGCCAAGTAACCGGGTAGCTGTGCCAAAATCATAAGAAGAACATATTCAAACGATTTAACAATGTCATAGCCTTGTTTCACCAATAAACTCGGTAACCAAGTGAAAATGCCATAGTATGAATACACAATCCCAAACCAAATGAGCCAGAGCATTAAACTACGGCGTGCAAAAGGACCACTCCAAAGTTGTTTAAAAGAAACCTTTTGTCGTATAGCTACCGGCATGACTTCAATATGATGAACAATTTGAACACCAGCTTGAGCTTCTAATTTTTGAACTAATGCATGCGCTTCTTCAATACGGCCACGATTAATGAGATACGGTATCGACTCAGGAAGTTTTTTCCAAATCACTAAAATATAAATCAGTGGGAGGCCACCCATGAGAAATGCAATATGCCAACCAAACTTAGGAATAATAAAATAAGAAATTAATGCAGCAACTAACCAGCCTAAACCCCAAAAACTTTCAAGGAGTACAATAAAACGACCACGTACATGTGCGGGTATATATTCACTAACCAGTGTTACAGCAACAGGCAACTGTCCACCAAGACCAACGCCAACAATAAAACGAAAAATTAATAACCACTTTAAATCTGGCGCAAAAGCACATAAGGCTGTGGCAATACTATAAATTGCCATGGTGGTCGCAAATATTGTCTTACGGCCAAAGCGATCTGCTAAAGCTCCCGAACAAACTGCGCCAATCGCCATTCCCACAAAGCCAATACTCACAATCCAGCCACTTTCGGCTGGAGTTAGCGCCCAGTCTTTGACTAAGGTTGTCATGATAAAAGCAATGATTCCTGTGTCCATCGCATCAAACATCCAACCTAGCCCAACCACCCACAATAATGTGTAGTGGAATTTGCCGATTGGAAGATTTTGTATACGTGAAATCAGGTCCATAGGAAAAACTCTACTGGAAAGAATTAGTGAGCAAGACAATATATTTAATTGTTATAGCATGCTCACATAGCATTCTGCATGATTAATGTTCGTCGGTTGAAGAAGCCGATTCTGCATCATCATCTTTATAAATAAATTTAGGCATTTCTAAACCAAAATAGATGGCTATCAAACGCAGGGTAAAACCAAAAATTAAGGTTGAAATGACGGTTAACTCTAAACTTAATCCTAAATCCTGGCATACCCAGTAACAGATGACCGCCACAAAAGAAATACTCGCATAAAGTTCGCGGCGGAAAACAAATGGGACATCGTTACATAAAATGTCACGTAAAATACCGCCAGAAACTCCGGTCAATACACCAGCTACAGCTGATACGACAAAACCGTGTCCCATTTGCAATGCAATTTGGCAACCAATGATGGTAAACCCGATTAAACCTAAAGCATCGAGCACCAAAAAGATGTTATGTAAGTGACGCATCCATTTGGCAATAATGATTGTGACAAATGCAGCGCAACAAGTCAGAACCAAATATTCAGGATGTTTTACCCAAGTTAAAGGATAGTGGCCAAGTAGTACATCACGTACAGAACCACCACCCAAGGCCGTCACACAGGCAATCAGTACGACACCGAACCAGTCCATACTCCGTCGCCCAGCAGACAATGCACCTGTCATGGCTTCGGCAGTAATCGCAATAATATAAATAACGGTGAGTAACATCGCCCTTTCCCTCAGGCCAAACGGTGGGCGTATTTTAAGGTAAAGTTATATGAATTGTGCACAGCATTGTTTAAATTTTTTTCCGGAGCCACATACACACGGTTGTTTCATCGTGACATGCATATCTACAGTCGGATCAAGAAAAAACCATTGTTGTTGGTGACACACAAAATGTGAAACCTCATGGTGGACCTGAGCTTTTTGTCCATCATGATAATGGGCCTTGAACTCAACCTGCGCATGCGTTTTGTCTAGTTTTTCTTTGGCATTGACCACCTCTAAACCCAACCATTGATTTTGTTTGCTCCAGTCTGCAATAGCCTCTTTATCAAGCGCAGTTTGCTGACCCAAAGCAGTTGTTTTCACAATATAATCAATTTGTTGTAATGCAAATGCACTATAACGCGAACGCATAAGCTGCTCTGCTGTTAGGGCTTTTTCTGTACCTAAATGTAAAGGCTCACAACATTCTGCATAGTTGCCTTTTCCACATGGACAAGTGTGTTGAGTCATTCTGTGTTTCTCAAATAAAAAAATAGCTCAGAGTTGAGCTATTTTATGATGTTTCTAGACTTGAAATGTATTTTAATCTTTTGATTCATCTTGTTCGATAGAAACAATATGAACTTTCTCGATTTTATGGCCTTCCATCGTCACCACTTCAAAGCGATAACCATCGGCTTCAACAGTTTCACCATTTTCAGGCAAGCGACCTAAATGGAATAATAAATAACCCGACAAAGTTGAATATTGCTCACTTTCATCAACCAAATCACGACCTAATAACAAAGATACGTGGCGAATGTCGGTTGAACCTTCAAGTATTAATGAACCATCTTCCAAGCTCTCAGCAGCTGCATCTAGTTCATCTTCATCTGGGAATTCACCCGCAATTGCTTCTAAGATATCGATTGGTGTTGCAATACCTTCAATTGAACCGTATTCATTTAAAACGATTGCCATTTGTAAGGGCGCTTGACGTAATTGCTCCATCACCATAAGTACCTGAGCATTTTCATGCACAATGACAGGTTCACGTAAATGCTTTTGGAAATCGACCACACCAGTTTCAATAAAGCCATTCAAAACTTTATGAGTGAGTGCAATACCCTCAATATTATCAAGCTCACCACGTGCAACAATCAAACGAGAGTGTGTCATTGACATTAAACGTTCTTTTAAAACTTCCGGCTCATCGTCTAAATCAATCCATTCAAGTTCAGGTCGTGGCGTCATTACGGACTTTACTGGACGTTCTGATAAACCAAGAACACCTTGCACAAGTACACTATGATAAACACCATTGTCTTCATCAAAAACTTCATCTGCAAAAGCTTGAGTAGCTAATACGTCCTCTTTATCAGAAGATTGTGTATCTGAGCTAGAACCACTGCTTTTACTTCCTAGCATACGTAAAACCGCAGAGGCAGTGCGATAACGCAAGTCTGTGGTTGTAACCAGCTTTTCCTGATTGCGGCGCATGCTCTGATTGATAATTTCTACCAAAACCGAGAAGCCAATTGCAGCGTATAAGTAGCCTTTCGGAATATGGAAACCAAAACCTTCCACGACCAAAGAGAAACCAATCATCATCAAGAAACCAAGACACAGAATAACGACCGTTGGATGCTTATTAACAAAGTCCATGAGTGGTCTTGATGCCCACAACATGATTCCGATAGCAATTACAACGGCAACCATCATGATTGATAGCTCTTTCACCATACCTACAGCTGTAATCACACTATCTAACGAGAACACAGCATCAAGCACAACAATCTGGACAATGACCATCCAGAACGCAGCATGAACAGGATTATCTTCTTTATGAAGTTGGTTACCTTCCATTCGTTCATGCAATTCCATGGTGCCTTTAAAGAGCAAGAACACACCACCGAACAACAAAATCAAATCACGACCAGAGAATGGATGATTAAGAATATGGAAGAGTGGTTCAGTCAGAGTCACAACCCAAGCAATCGAAGCTAAAAGTATTAGACGCATTCCTAAGGCGAGTACCAGACCCACTACACGCGCTTTAGCTCGCTGCTCTGGCGGCAGTTTTTCGGCCAAAATAGCAATGAAAACGAGGTTATCAATCCCCAGAACAATTTCGAGAACGATTAAAGTTGCTAAGCCCACCCAAGCAGCGGGATCAGACATCCACTCAAAGATCATCGATCCTGCTCCTGCGCTGACTGGATTTTATCTTTATTTGGCAACACAGCAGGCATGCCCATACAAAGGAGGGAAAATGTTTTTTTAGGACAAGAAATTAAAACGGAGCGACTACAACCACTACCCATATTTGTTCATATGTTGTTAAACGAATTTTTAGTATAGGCAAGATTTAATAGAAATTCATCATTTTTATTTGTTCATGAAGGGCATTCACCAAACCCATACAAAACATGAATCTTTCTTATAAATCTGCTTATAAAGTTGTCATATCTTTGGCTTAGTGTAGACAAGAAATATGAACGTGATAAGGTGAAAATAAAGCAATGAATAGCGTATTAACAATGGCAGTAAATGATTCATCTATAACAGCTGTAAAAACAAAACAACCTCTTATTGCATTATATTGTGGTTCACGTGTAGGAAATAATCCAATCTATCGAGAAAAAGCAATTGAGCTCGCTCGCGGCATTGCTGAGCAAGGCTTTGGTTTGGTCTACGGCGGTGCAAGCATTGGCTTAATGGGACAAGTAGCCGACAGCGTACTTGAAAATGGCGGTGAAGCTGTGGGAGTGATCCCTGATTTTATGCTTAACTATGAAGAAGCACACTCAAGATTAACCGAATTACACGTAGTAGAAACCATGCATGAGCGTAAAGCCATGATGGCTGAACGTGCAAGTGCATTTGTTGCATTACCGGGTGGTTTAGGAACATTCGAAGAGATATTAGAAATAGCCACTTGGGGTCAACTTAACCAACACCAAAAACCCATGATTTTGTATAACGTAAATGGCTTTTATAATGCATTGATTGCCCAGCTAGACCATGCGGTTCAAGAAGGTTTTCTTCCCCTTCAACACCGAGCTAAATTAATTGTATGTGATGATGTTGATCAGATTTATAACGTGATTAAAAACTTAAAAATGCCGAAAAGATTTGTTGTCTAGTTGCCCACCTACTCTCCATAAAAAAGCGGTTCTGCCGCTTTTTTTATTTTAACTATTTTCACCGTTGCCTTCAAAAGCAATTAGATTTAGTAAAGGGGTACTCAACATTGTCTTACTTTTTTTACTTTCAATTTGTTTTACACTAGACCAAAACGTTAACTTTCAAATGTTATGAATGCCACGCCGACCCACCAAGCCTTGCAACCTGAATATCGCTTACTCGTACTTTTGGTTTCCATTGGCTTTTTTATGCAGGCTTTGGACACAACGATTGTAAATACCGCTATTCCTGCAATGGCTCATCATCTAAATGAAGATCCATTACGCATGCACAGCGTAGTAGTGGCCTATGTCTTATCAGTAGCTGCCTGTATTCCTTTAAGTGGCTGGTTAGCAGACCGCTTTGGTGTTAGAAATATTTTCTTATCGGCAATCGTTATTTTTACTCTGGCTTCTTTAGGTTGTGGTCTTTCTCAAAGTCTCAATGAGCTGTTAGTTTTCCGAGTTATCCAAGGCGTGGGTGGAGCATTATTACTCCCTGTTGGTCGATTATCTCTTTTAAAAATTATTCCTCGAACTCAGTTCTTAGCTGCAATGAGCTTAATGAGTCTTGCAGGTTTACTCGGACCTTTGGCTGGTCCAACTTTAGGCGGCTGGTTAGTTGAAGTTGCAACTTGGCACTGGATTTTTCTCATCAATATTCCTATGGGTATCTTAGGCATATTAATGACATTAAAAGTAATGCCAAATGTCAAAGAGCCTACAGTTAAGACATTTGATCTGATCGGTTTTATATTATTAGTGGTAGCAATGATCGGATGGTCGTTGGGTATCGAACATCTAGCATCACCTGAATATTCAAAATGGTTCAGCATTTCGCTATTGGTGGTCGGCATAATCGCAACCCTTTGGTATGCCTATCATTCTCACACCCATCAAAACGCATTATTCCGCAGTCGACTCTTTAGAAATAAAATTTATGCGATTGGTATTTTAGGTAATTTCTTTGCCCGCTTTGGTGGTAATGCTTTACCTTTTGTTTTACCGCTCATGTTACAGGTCGCTTTTGGTTTTGAACCTTTTATTGCGGGTTTAATGATGATTCCTCTGGTCTTAGGTTCATTATTTTCAAAGCCAATCGTCAGACCGATTATTCAGAAAATTGGCTATAGACGTTTTTTACTCATCAACACAACGCTGGTCGGGTTATGTATTGCATCTTTTGCCATCATGACAGTCGACACTCCAACTTGGTTTAGAGCCTTACACTTTTTCTTATTTGGTACATTAAATTCATTACAATTTGTTGGAATGAACACTTTGACCTTAAAAGATTTGCCTCAACAAGATGCGAGTAGCGGTAATAGTTTTTTATCGATGATCATGATGCTATCAATGAGTATTGGCGTGGCGCTGGCAGGTACACTCATTAATGTATTTACCAGTTATTATGGTGCCGATCACGTGACAACAGCATTCCATGTCACCTTAATTTGCCTCGGTTGTATCAATGTCATTGCTGCACTTATCTTCTGGCAGATTCCCAAAAATACCCCCGTATAAGCCGTTGCACTTTTAGCGTGGTTTATCACTCTTGAATCACGTTATGATGTCGGCCTAACATCTTTAATGAGTTTTGCATGACCAAACTGGCTAAAACCTTTTTCACAGCACGGCACTACAATACCCTAATGGGAATTGGCTTGGCATGTGTTATGGGAGTTCTGGCTTATTTTGGTCTGTTCTATCAACAAAAAGCCGTGGCACAAGATTATCCAGTTCAAGGATTCGATGTCTCTCACCATCAAGGTGACATTGACTGGAAAAAAATATCACCAGAAAAGTTCCAATTCGTTTATTTAAAAGCGACTGAAGGTGGTGATTATAAAGATTCAAAATTTCAAGAAAATTGGCTTAAGGCTCGTGAACATGGGTTTCATGTAGGGGCTTATCACTTTTACCGTCTATGTCGAGATGGTAAAACACAAGCAGATAACTTTATTGCGACTGTGCCTAAAAAATCAGATGCGCTTCCGCCAGTTATTGATCTGGAATACGACAGTAACTGTATTAATACATACACCAAAGAGCAGTTAATTAAAGAAATTGGCATCATGCATGACCGTTTAAAACAGCATTATGGCAAACAGCCTATCTTCTATATTTCTAGAACTTTTTATCACATTGTCCTAGTTGGAAATTTTTCTGCTACTCCCCTTTGGGTTCGTGATTATGAAGCTAAACCTGAACTCAAAGATAAAAGAAAATGGCTCTTTTGGCAGCATAGTAATCAAGGTAAAATTGAAGGGGTGATAAAGCCTGTAGATCTCAATGTCTATGAAGGTTCAGTCAAAGAATGGCACCAATTTTTACAGCATCAAGGCATCGTGAAAGCACAATAATATGCGCAAAATCATTCATATCGATATGGATGCCTTTTATGCATCAGTCGAGCTACGGGAACAACCTGAATTAAGGCATTTACCCGTTGTTATTTCATCTCATCATCCGCGAGCTGTGATTGCTGCTGCATCTTACCCTGCCCGTGAATTTGGTTTGCGTTCAGCCATGTCGATGAGTCAGGCAAGAAAACTATGCCCTCAAGTCGTTATTATTGAACCAAATTTTGAAAAATATCGCACAGTTTCAGCTCAAATTCATTCTATCTTTCAGCAATATACGCTACTTATTGAGCCATTATCTTTAGATGAAGCTTATTTGGATGTCACTGAGAATTTAAAACAGATTGCGAGTGCAACTGAAGTTGCCATGCATATTCGAGAAGATATTTTTAGATTAACTGGACTGACTGCATCGGCAGGTGTAGCACCCAATAAGTTTTTAGCAAAAATTGCTTCGGACTGGAATAAACCGAATGGTTTATGTGTAATAAAACCTTCGCAGGTTGCTAATTTCATTCAAGATCTTCCACTTAAAAAAATTCCCGGAGTCGGCAAAGTCACTCAGGAAAAATTACAACAGCTTCAGTTGCATACGCTGGGTGACTTACAAAAAATTGAAGAGGCTATTTTAATTCACCATTTCGGTAAATATGGTCAACAGCTCTATCTATATGCGCAAGGGATTGATCATAGACCTGTTCAAGCTGAAAGAGCTCGCCAACAAATTTCAAAAGAGACTACCTTTGATAGTGATTTTACTTTAACTCAATGTCAGCCCTATTGGCAGGGATTAGCCGAAAAAGTCTGGCAAAGCTTAGAGAAAAAACAGCTCAATGCACGTGGTGTTAATGTCAAACTTAAACTCAAGAATTTTCAGACTTTACAACATAGTAAAAGCTTTAAAAGACCGATCCAGTCGCTACACGACCTAATCCAAGTTTTATTTTTATTATTAAATGAAATGCAGATTCCCGAACATTTCCAGTTTCGCTTAATTGGTATAGGGGTTTATCAGTTACAAACTCAATCAGATGACTTTCAACTTAACCTTTGGTGATTGACTACTTTTCACTCAAAAAGAGTGGATTTTGAACAAAATCTATTCCCTTTTGCTCCAAGTTTAGAGTAACCTAATCAGCGCATATTCATTACCCATGTATTTGCAACATGCTTAAAGCAACCTTTACTTTTGGCATACCGTCCTGTGATTGGCGTGACGACCAAATCCGAATATTACAGGGCCCTTCCGATACATGGTTGATCTGATACTCCTCATCACAATAATCTACTGAAATTCTTTTCTACTTGCTTGCACCTACCTAGCAACTCTTCATAAAATCAAAACTATTAAATAAAGCCACTCTAGAGCATTTTTATGACGGTAAAGCGTTTACATGTTACTTCACGCTACTGCGAAGTCGCGATTTCAGGTAATTTAGTACACTTAGCTGGGCAACTCGCAGATGATACAAGCGTAGATGTTACATCACAGACTCAGCAAACTTTAGATAATATTGATCGCTTATTGGCAGAAGCTGGAACCGATAAAACCCACATTCTTTCTGTCATGATTTTTCTAAAAGATATCGAAAAAGATTATGCAGCGATGAATGCTGTTTGGGATGCATGGATTAGTGAAGGACATCCACCAGCGCGTACTTGTGTAGAGTCCAAACTTTATACGCCGGACGTGCTTGTAGAAATGACTGTTGTTGCAGTACTTCCATAATTTTTATAAATATAAATCGAGATTAAATTGAGCAATATCTCTAGTTATATTGCTCAATTTTTTACTGCTTAAATAATTAATGTCAGTATCTTATTAGGGCTTATCAAATTGCTAAGCTTGTCCATACTTGTTATTCAAGATGAGGCACAATTATTTTTAATCTTTATTGCACCGAACGCTTATCTCAATCCGACGTTATCTACTTTTTAAGACTTCACAAAAGCATTTGACATTCTTTCTAGCTGCGGCGTTGCATGTAAAGTTGCCATCTCTGTTTCTGGACTCAATAAGTCTCTTCTTAGATCATGATAGTCAGGTACCTCACCGTAATGCAGCACACGATAACCAGCGAGTTGCAACAGACGACGTTCATATTGTTGATGCGCTCGGCGTAAACCATTTTCGCCAAGAACAACAACGACAACAACCTGATAATTTTGATCAAGTACAACAAAATCAGCTGCCATATTTTGATATTTTCGACGTGTATGCGCATATTTTGTAGTTAATAGTGCATCAAAGGATACATGTGCCAATACCGTAAATTTAGGCAAAACTGTTTGTAGTCTGGTTAATGTTATTTGCTCATGACTCGTTAATACTGCACGGCGCTTCAAGGCACTATCATGTTGATGCCTTCGTGAAAGACTTTTCACTGCCATCACAACAGCCAAAAATAATAATAAGATCGTAATTAGATAATACATGGGCTTAATCCTTTAAGTTTTTTATAATGATTTTGCTAGATCACACTTTGTTTTAATTGATAACGACACAGCCGTTCTTTAAAAGGTTCACTTAGTAATTTCACTTGTAGTTATCAAGCTTGGCTTAAATTTAGCCACCCTCACATTATTTATAATCATAGAATCAACAACAATCAAGTGCAGCTCGTCAGATTTATGGTATTTATCATTTTTCGTTACGTTTTTTGTACTTTAAATCTGCAAAAATCTCACTATGCGATTTAAATAGACACATTAAAAACAAAAAAGGCTCTGTTTAAGAGCCTTTTTTATCATTATCCACGAGCTTTTGATTTTGGTTTACTTTTACCACCAAATGGTCTCTTCTCGCCTGTTTCACGAGGAGGCAAACCAGTATGCTGGGTTAGAACCTGTCCTTTTTGTGGACGTTTCTGCCCTGCTGCTGAGCGAGTTTGCCCCTGACCACGTTTTGCTGAATCTCCCGCCACAGACGAGTTCTTCTTACGCGCAGATTTATATTCACCTTCAGCAGTACCTTGTGGCTGATAGGTTGGAATCAAATGCTGCTTCGAATTACCAATTAAATCGGCACGGCCCATTTCTTTTAAGGCCTCACGAAGTAATGGCCAGTTGTTTGGATCATGGTAACGTAAGAATGCTTTATGCAAACGACGACGCTTCTCACCTTTTACAATATCAACTTTTTCAGTATAGCGAGCTACTTTAGCAAGCGGGTTCTTACCCGAATAGTACATGGTGGTTGCAGTTGCCATTGGCGATGGATAGAACGTTTGTACCTGATCAGCACGGAAACCATTTTTCTTAAGCCAGATTGCAAGGTGCATCATGTCATAATCTGAAGTACCCGGATGTGCAGCAATAAAGTAAGGAATTAAGTATTGCTCTTTTCCTGCTTCTTTACTGAAACGGTCAAACATTTGCTTGAAACGATCATACGTACCAATACCCGGTTTCATCATCTTAGATAAAGGACCATTTTCGGTATGCTCTGGAGCAATTTTTAAATAACCGCCAACATGATGTTGTACCAGTTCTTTTACATATTCCGGATTCAGTACTGCAAGGTCATAACGTAAACCTGAACCAATTAGAATCTTCTTCACACCTTTAATCGCACGCGCTTTACGATAAAGCTGTACTAAAGGTGCATGATCGGTATGCAAGTTTTGACAAACACCCGGATATACACAAGAAGGTTTACGGCAGTTCTTTTCAATTTCAGGGTCTTTACAGTGCAAACGGTACATGTTTGCGGTTGGACCGCCTAAGTCAGAAATAATGCCTGTGAAGTTTGGTGCCGTGTCACGAATTTTCTCAATCTCACGTAAAATTGAGTCTTCAGAACGGTTTTGAATAATACGTCCTTCATGTTCTGTAATCGAACAGAAAGTGCAGCCACCAAAACAGCCACGCATAATGTTGACCGAGAATTTGATCATATCAAATGCAGGGAAACGAGCATCGCCATAAGTTGGATGAGGCAAACGTGCGTATGGAAGATCAAACACATAGTCCATTTCCTCAGTGGTTAGAGGAATTGGAGGTGGGTTAATCCATACATCACGCTCACCATGGCGTTGAACCAAAGCACGGGCATTACCTGGATTAGTTTCAAGATGCAAAATACGGTTTGCATGCGCGTAAAGCACGTGATCATTTGATACTTCTTCAAAAGAAGGTAAACGAATGACCGCTAACTCGCGTGGAGGTAACTTATGTTTAATTGCTTTTGACGGTGCCAGCTTTAATTGAACGATTTGAGTGTCGTCATCTAGTTTGTCGCCTTCACGCACAATCGGATTTGCAACAATCTCTTTCTGGAAATCTTGATACTGAGCTAATGAGTTACCTTTTTCTTTTTCAACCTCACAGCCATCAATATCTTCAGTCATGACATATGGGTTAATAATTGGATCAACACGTCCAATCGTATCTACATCATTACTCGCAACTTCAACAAACTTTGCTTTTGATGCTTTGTTATGTTTATTAATAATAAATGCTGTACCACGAACATCTGTAATCTCGTGGATTTTTTCACCTTTAGCCAAACGATGCATCACATCAATAATGGCACGCTCACCATTACCATACATAAGCAAATCGGCTTTTGAATCCATCAAAATCGAACGACGAACTTTATCTGACCAATAATCGTAGTGTGCAATACGACGTAAACTGCCTTCAATTCCACCTAATAACACAGGTACATCAGGGAATGCTTCACGACAACGCTGGCAATATACTGTTGCTGCACGGTCAGGACGTTTGTTCGGCTCATTGTTTGGAGAGTAAGCATCATCTGAACGAATTTTACGATCTGCCGTATAACGGTTGATCATCGAATCCATATTACCTGCCGTCACACCCCAAGCAATGGTGGGCTTACCTAAAACGCGGAAGCTTTCAACATTGGTCCAGTCTGGCTGTGCAATAATTCCGACACGAAAACCTTGTGCCTCAAGCACACGTCCAATCACACCTGAAACAAACGATGGATGGTCAATATAGGCATCACCGCAAACTAAAATGAAGTCACACGCATCCCAGCCGAGTTGATCCATTTCTTCTCGTGACATCGGCAAAAATGGCGCTGGTTCAAAACACGACGCCCAATATTTGTCGTAATCAAACAACGCTTTTGGCGCAGTTTGCATGGTGTAGGCAGTAGACATGGCTTGCGAATCTCGGCTAGCAGATGGAGGAGAGACATCTAAAGATGAAAGCCGATCATTTTAACATGAATTCCATTCATTTTCCCTGTTTATAAAACAAACGAAAACAAGGATATAAAAAATAATTTGATTAAAGTTTATCCAATATTTTATTCTTCTAATAAATGCGGTGGAATAAAAGCCGCCGCATTTTTAACTCATTTATTTATAGGGCTTAGAACAAAGCTTTTGGCAAACGAATTTGAATAATCTCATTATCGTCAGCCAATTTTGCGTTACGCCCTGTAGACCCAGGGAAGTTATTATCATTTAGAACAGTCAACGTTGTACTATTTTCAATGATGACATCTTCAATAGTTTCAAAAGGGAAAGCGAAAACCTGTCCTGTCCCAACATCTCCTGCTCTTGCTGCGCCATAAAGTAAATTAGGATTGGCAATTTTAATTAAATCGACTAAATCTTCACGGCTTACTAGTTGGCCTGACTCATTTAATTTAATACGAATTAATTTTTTATATCCGCCTAAATTATTCTGAGTCGCATCACGCTCAATAATAATACCTTCTTTATCATTAAGGAGTTGGAAGTCACCAATATTGGTTGCCTTACTGTCTAACTGGAACCAATAATATTTTCCTGTATACGCTTTTTTCTTCAGATCAAATTGGGAAATCAATAATTGTCTTTCCGTTTCTCGAATTGATTTAAGCGGTTTCTCTACAAGAGGATAGAGATATTGGCCATCTGGAGAGATTGCCATTCCTTCAAAACCACCACTTTGCTGAACTAGAGGCTCTACAAAATTAATTTGCGCTTTATTAAACTGATTTTGAGGAGAGCGAAGTTCTTGCGTCGGATTTAGTGGATTTGGCAAAGCAATCGGAGCATCCAACAACACACCATCTGCAGAGAAATGAAGTAAATAAGGACCAAACTCATCCCCAATCCAATAAGTCCCATCACCAGTACGTTGCATTGACTCTGGGTCAAAATCAGCACCTGTTAATAAACGCTCAGCTGTATCGCCATTGACGATACTAAATGGAATTAACTTGTTTGGATCACGCAGTTGGATAAAGCTTTGCACAGTAACTTGACCCGCGCCTTTAGCTTTAGTTTTGAAATCAGGCTTTATTTTATAAATACGAAGTAAAAAGTCTGATGAATTAGCTTGAGTTCCAAAGCCGTTATCGGCCATTGCCATATAACTGCCATCTTCATTTTTTAATGCAGCAGAAAACCCTGTACAGGCTGGCCTTTAAATGGAGGATAAATTCCATTTGCACCTTTCACATATGCGCCAGAGTCTGGACCAGCAGCGTAGGTTTCTACAGGTAACTTGGCAAAAGAAATTAAGGTCGGTTCCGTAATATTTTCAGTGGGTGAAGTTCGTTCTTGATCGTTATCATCGTTACATGCCGTCAATCCTAAACTGGCACAGCATAATAATGCGACTAAAGTTTTTTTGCTCATGGTTTTATACAGTCGGTAAAAAATTAAGCAAATTTAATCAAGCTTATATGAAGTTTTTACTTCAAAAAGATGAAATCTTTATGGCGAAAATATGACAAATATATCTGTTAGATCAATGTTAAAAAACTATTGGCTCAAGATTTCACTAAAGTTTCGTTGGCTGATATTCTCCAGCAATTGCTGCTTTCAAAAAATTCTGAAAGGTAGGACATAGCATATGATTTTCAGCAGGACACACTGCCGCATGTTGTAATCCTTGACTAATAAAATGTAATCGCTTTGCCATTTGCTCTAATTGTTCAGCTTTATCTTTTAATTTTTGACGATCAAGATCAGGTTTACCATCTTGTCCAAACATTGTGGCAATCTCATTTAAAGAAAAACCCGCAGCACGACCTAAAGCAATTAATGCCAGTTGATCAAGCACCTGTTTACCATACTGCCGGCGTAAACCTTGCCGCCTTATCGACTTAATTAATCCCTTCTCTTCATAAAAACGTAGCGTTGCTGTTGTGACTTTTGCCTTTTTCGCGACTTCACCAATATCCATAATACCCTCTTGACTTCAAGTGAACTTCAACTTGCACAATAAATTTATCACGTTTCATACGTATAAAAGCAAGGTGTAAAAATGAATATCTCTACATTGTTCTTTCAAGCTTTATGCCTCGGTATCGGGGCAACAGTAATTATGGATATCTGGCTGTTAATATTAAAGATATTCAAAATTCCGACCTTAAACTTTGCCTTTCTCGGACGCTGGGTTGGTTGGATATTTCAAGGCAAATTCATACATCAATCCATTGCCCAAAGCTCTCAAATTAAGGGTGAATATTTACTGGGTTGGATCACACACTATAGCGTTGGGATGATTTTTGCCTTGAGCTTTCTTCTCATTGTCGGCTCCGATTGGCTCATTCATCCTCAGTTTTACTCAGCGCTCCTGTTTGGTTTAGTCACTGTTCTCATTCCTTTTTTTATTATGCAACCTGCGATGGGTAGTGGTTTCGCTTCTTCAAAAACCCTTCATCCATTTTTGAATTGTCTAAAAAGTTTGCTTAACCATAGTGTTTTTGGCTGTGGTTTATATCTCACTGCAAAAATCTTTCAAATTTAAAATAAAGGAAAATCTCATGAAAACCGTTGCCATTATTTACTATAGTCGTCAGGGTCATACCCAGTTTATTGCTCAGCAAATTCAAACTGGCGTATTAAGCCAAAAAAATATTAAAGTAGATCTACTGAGTGCTGAACATCTCATTGAAAACCCTGAAATACTTATCCAATACGATGGCTTGATTTGGGGAACTCCCACTTATTTAGGTGGTGTATCCTCGAAATTAAAACAACTCATGGATGCAACTGGCCCACTATGGAAAAAACAGAGCTTTAAAGGAAAACTAGCGGCTGGGTTTACCGTATCATCCCTTCCCGCGGGTGATAAACAATCGACATTAATTTCACTTTTTACCTTTTGTATGCAACACGGCATGTTATGGGTCGGTAATCCAATTCTGCCCGAGCAACATCAAGGTGTACCTTATGCTGAAGCAGCTAATCGTCTCGGTTCATGGTCAGGCTTAATGGCTCAGGCTGAACACGGCAGTAGTCCCGATAGGTTTGATGAAGGAGACATTAAAACTGCCCGATTATTTGGAAATAACTTTGCAATGACCTTGAATGCTTATCTTGGAGTGTAAGATTATGACAGCACAAAGGATTTTATTACTCTTAATTTTATCCGCAACGATGTCATTTATAATTTCAGGAATTACGACTTTTAAAGCACTAGGCTCGGTTCAAAATTTCTTTTCATTATGGATATCCGCATAGGGTATTGCATGGATATTTGCTTTCCCAAGTGTGTTGATCTGTACTCCTGTAGCACAAAAACTAGTCGACATCGTATTTAAGAAAGTTGAAAAAGTATATCTGTAAGTTAAAACGTACAAAACTTGCGGTGAATTGCGGATATCCAGCTTTAGTATTTTTTTATAATATATGAAACATAGAGAGACAGGATGTCTCATTGAAGAAGAATAAGAACGCAGGAAGCGGTAGTTGACAGGAGTTAGCTACATAAGCTGAATACGAAGGAACCTCGACAGGATGTCGGGGTTTTTTCATTTTAATCATACAAAATTCTCACTATTTTCTTGTGCTGAGCAACAGAACTTATATTGATCCATTAGTTACAGCTGAATACCATGATTTCATTTGAAACTTGATTATCGGTTTTATATTTTGCTTACCTCATCTTTATCTAACAATTATTTTAAACCAACTCAAATACACATTTTGAGCCTCAAATTTTTTACAATTGTTTTAATGACAATAATGACGGGGTGTACGAGCTTAGGCCCGAATAGTGGTTCATTTTCATGGCGTTCAAATAAACTCTCGTCTGGTTTACAAAAAGCTTATTCTGTTCCACAAAGCACAGCTAATCGGTTATCTCCAATTATTATTCAAAGTGCTGATCAATATAATGTGCCGCCTCTTTTACTTGCCGCGGTCATAAGACAAGAATCTAGTTACAATACTAATGCGCTATCACCTACGGGTGCAGTCGGTTTAACTCAAATTATTCCTAGCTATTGGCAACAAACTTGTGCTGGTAATTTGTATGATGAATCTACAAATATTCAATGCGGTGCATATATTTTAAATCATTATTATCAGTCAGCTGATAGTTGGTTTAAAGCCACTGCTTATTACAATGTTGGACCTACAGGATATGAGCGAAGTTTCTGGACACGTCACAAAGCTAAGAAATATGCCCGATCTGTTAAACGTCATCAAAAAGCTCTAAAAAGCGCCTTATAAATTAAAGTCAAATAAAAAAGCCCATCTGTTGATGGGCTTTTTTATACAAGTAATTTTATTCGTCAAATAAACCTTCAAATAGAACAGAAGATAAATAACGCTCACCACTGTCTGGAAGAATAACAACAATCGTTTTGCCAGCATTTTCAGGACGTTCTGCAATTTTAGCAGCCGCAGCCAAAGCTGCTCCACTTGAAATACCCACTAAAATGCCTTCCTGCGTTGCACAATTTCTTGCCCACTGAATTGCTTCTTCACTAGTTATTGGTAGGACTTCATCAACAAGATCTAAATCAAGATTCTTTGGAATAAAATTCGCACCAATTCCCTGAATTTTATGCGGTGCAGGTGTAATATTCTCACCATTTCTAGTTTGAGTAATAATTGGAGACTCAGCAGGTTCAACGGCTACAGAATACAAAGGTTTATTTTGAACTTGTTCGAAATAACGAGAAATACCAGTAATTGTGCCGCCAGTACCTACACCCGCAACCAAAATATCGACTTGTCCATCTGTTGCTTGCCAAATTTCAGGACCAGTTGTATCCACATGAATTTGTGGATTTGCTGGATTTTCAAATTGTTGAGGTAGGAAATAAACATCTGGTTGTTCAGCTACTAATCGCACAGCTTCATCAACTGCACCTTTCATCCCTTTCGCTGGTTCAGTTAAAACTAAATTGGCACCGAGTGCTTTTAACACTTTTCTACGCTCAAGACTCATGCTTGCAGGCATAGTTAAAGTAATGGGGTAACCCTTAGCTGCAGCAACAAAAGCCAATGCAATCCCCGTGTTACCACTGGTTGGTTCAATAATATGCATGCCTTCTTTTAACACACCACGCTTTTCTGCATCTGCAATAAGTGCCGCTCCAATACGACATTTCACAGAAAATGCAGGATTCCGACTTTCTACTTTTGCTAATACAGTTGCATCAGTTTTAATCAAACGATTGATACGAACTAAAGGTGTATTACCAATTGCTTCTGCATTATTTGAATAAACTGCGATCCCTAAATTATTGGGTGTTGGAAATTGCTGGTCGGTAGACATGTTATATCCTTATTAGATTTGGAATGATTCTTAATCATTATAGGCCTGTCAAATAAACAGGAAAGTAGAAAACATTAAGTTTTAGAAAAATTTATACTTTTAAGATAATAAAGCTTTTTTCATGAGGGACTAAAGTATAAATCATCAAACTTTTTATATAGAAGAATATCTAAAATTAATCATTTGATATAGCTAGAATTTTTATATTTTAATGTACCATTTTCTAATATTAATGTAGATTTCGTTACGCTATTACTTGTAACCACTTCTTTATAATTTCCTCTTTCTAACAAAAACTTAGTTTCACTTTCTAACACTACTTCTGCTGACTGCTTATTTTCAGATATATAAAGGGACTTGATCTTAGCATTATGAAGAATTTTGGAAGCATTAATAAAGGTTATAATTACTCCCTCTTTATAACTCTCTTTAGTGAGAGGGGTACCATCCTTCTTAGCACCCAAAAAATCTTCTGATAACAAGGCCATAAAACTCATTATTTCCTTGTTTTGTACTGATGTTTTTTCTTTTTCTAAAAGATTTAAAACCAATTTTTCATCAATAGATTCAGCTGGATAACTATAAAAGGCAAAACAAGCAAATAAAAAAACTATTATTCTCATAAAATACCTAAATTAAAATTATAAAAGGAAATTAAGATATTATTTCTTCGTTTATACCTTCCTATTTTGCTTATTTTTTCATCTTTTAGATTAAATTACTATAGGAAATCAGCGCACTTATTTTAAATTAGATATAAAAAAACACCCTCAACTGTAAAGTTGAGGGTGTTTAGAATAATGAGCTGGCG
>NZ_JAVQNT010000036.1:0-114022 GCF_031799075.1 Acinetobacter sp. V91_7 | reverse complement strand
GGGACCTGCGGATTAACAGTCCGTCGCTCTACCGACTGAGCTATTGGAGAATCTGATGCGCATTTTATGGATGAAATCTAAAAGCGTCAATAAGAATATTAAAGAAAATGAATCGTTTGCTTGATTAATATGCTTTTAAGGTACTAAAAATAAAAAAAACCACCCAAAAGAGGGTGGTTTTTTATAAAGAAATAAAATTATTTCTCTACACCAGCTGGTTGACCTGCAAGTTTTGCATTCGCATAGTCCCAGTTCACAAGGCTTTCTAAGAAAGTTGCGATGTATTTAGGACGTAGGTTACGGAAATCGATGTAGTAAGCATGTTCCCATACGTCAATTGTTAATACAGCAATTTGACCATGTGCAAGTGGAGTGTCTGCATTAGAAGTTTTAGTAATAGATAATTTACCGTTTACTTCATCAGCAACTAACCAAGCCCAGCCTGAACCGAATTGAGTTGTTGCAGCAGCAGCAAATTCTTCTGCAAATTTTTCGTAGCTACCAAACGCTTCTTCAATTTTAGCAGCGATTGCGCCAGTAGGCTTACCACCACCATTTGGCTTCATAGAATTCCAGTAGAATGTATGGTTCCAAACTTGAGCAGCGTTATTGAAAATACCAGCTTTAGATGCATCACCAGCAGTTGCTTTGATGATTTCTTCTAAAGTTTTACCTTCAAGGTCAGTCCCTTTGATTAAGTTGTTTAAGTTAACAACATAGGTATTGTGGTGTTTATCGTGATGGTATTCTAAAGTTTCTTTACTAATATGTGGCGCTAAATCATCATAGCCATATGGAAGTGCAGGTAAAGTAATGGTTGTCATGTTCCTATTCCTTGCATTTGCTGGGTTATACAATTAAGTGGCTCTATTGTAAATGATTCTGTTCACAATAGGGCATCGTTTTAAAGAACTATACACAATAAAGATCTAATTAATACGCATAACACAGATTGAAAAAAAGACTTAATTAAATCGGATTATTCAATTCAAAATATTCGGCTTCAATTGCAAACTGCTTTGAAATTGCTTGTGCTAAACGTTGAACTCCATAACGTTCGGTTGCATGATGACCACACGCAAAATAGTGAACTCCTAATTCTTTTGCTTCATAGAAAGTTCGTTCACTGACTTCGCCTGAAATATAAGCATCGCAATTTTGCAAAGCTGCTTTAGCAATAAAATCTTGAGCACCACCCGTACAAAAGCCTACTTTTTGAATGCTTTTCTTCTCGGCTGGTAAATGAATCACTTTAAAATCAAAGCTATCTTGTAATTTTGCGTTAAACTCTTCAACAGAAACAGCTTGCTCTAAATATCCAATATTTCCAATTGGATGTTTTTCGGCTAAATCGAGTGGTTCTAAATGGTGTAAGCCCAATTTTTCTGCAATGGCTACATTGTTACCCAAACTTGGATGTGCATCTAAAGGTAGGTGGTAAGCCACGAGTGAAATATTATTTTGAATTAATTTTTTAATTCGGTTACCGCGCATTCCTGTAATTGGGTACGGTTCGCCTTTCCAAAAATAACCATGATGTACGAGTAATAGATCGGCATTTTGAGCAATAGCTGCATCAATCGCATCTTCGGAAGCAGTAACGGCACAAACGATACGTTTTACTTCAGTTGAACCTTCAATTTGCAGGCCATTTGGTGCGTAATCTTTAAATTCTGCTGCTTTTAAGGTTTGGTCGCACCATTGAATAATTTCATGCAAATTCGCCATGATATTTCCTGAATTGAGTAGTAAATAATTGCTAAAGCTATAGAAACATATTTTGTTGTGTAACTAAAGCTAGACAAATCTTTTTTGAGTTTTTTATGTATATCGACATATTTAATTTAAAATGCTTAACTGAAAACTCTTTTTGTTCAATATATTAATTTAATTAAAAGCTTCTTTGCGTAGAGGATATGAACGTGCGCCGCACCTTTACATGGTTACCTTGGGTGTTACTTATTATTGTAATTGCCAGTTTTATTGCATGGCAAAAATACCATCAGCCGAAACCAACTGTTGCAGTTGATGGGGTGCAAATGCCTGCTGAAAAAGTTGAACCACTGGTTGATACTTCACGAGCGGGTGGGGTGGTGTCTTATAGTGCTGCAGTGAAAGTTGCAGCGCCGGCAGTTGTTAATATTTTTACGACCCAGAAAGTTAAACAAAATCATCCATTGTTAAGTGATCCAGTATTCCGCGAATTTTTTGGAAATCAGGTTCCTGAACAACAACAGCAAAATGAAAATAGTTTAGGTTCTGGGGTTATTGTTCGTGCTGATGGTTATATTCTTACCAATAATCATGTGATTGCTCAGGCTGACCAAATTGTAGTTGCATTGCGTGACGGACGTCGTGCAGAGGCAACTATTGTTGGAACAGATCCTGATACGGATTTAGCTGTAATTAAAATCGATTTAGATAAATTACCCGTGTTGCCATTTAAGCTTAGCGGTAATGAAGTGGGTGATGTTGTCTTAGCGATTGGTAATCCATTTGGCGTAGGGCAAACGGTAACTCAAGGTATTATTTCTGCCACTGAGCGTTCTGATTTAGGCATCAATACCTATGAAGATTTCATTCAAACAGATGCTGCAATTAACCCAGGTAACTCAGGCGGAGCTTTAATTGATGTCGCTGGTAACCTAATTGGGGTAAATACCGCAATTTTCTCGCAGTCAGGCGGCTCTTTAGGCATTGGTTTCGCAATTCCAGCTAAAATTTGCCAACAAGTATTAAACTCGATTTTGAAAGATGGTCGTGTAGTTCGTGGATGGTTAGGCATTAGTTTAGTACCGCCTACACAAGACGACGTATTGGCACCAAAACAGCAAATTGGTGTAGTTGTTGCTGATGTATTAAAAAGTGGTCCAGCGGCTTCAGCAGGTATAAAAGTTGGCGATAAGATTGTTCAGGTCAATAATGAACCAATCACTTCGGCATCTCATTTGATTAATTACGTTGCATTACAAGCGCCTAATAGCGAAATTAATGTAGTGGTTGAGCGAGCTGGGAAGCAAGAAAACTTTGTGGTAGCAGTTGGGGAAAGAAAAAACCAAAATACACAATCTCAATATATACCACTGCCTAAACAGTAAAAACAAAAAAGCCTCGTAATGAGGCTTTTTTATTGGCTTAAATTAAGAATGTGTGGGTGTTTGATGTTGATGTTTGAACTCAGTTAAAGCATCAATGCGACATTGAATTAACATTTCACCAATTTCAGCACCCTTAATATTCTCGGGTAAATCCTGAACTTTAATAGAGCGAACCACTTGCATTGCATCTAACATATACTGAGCTTGAGGATAAGGGCGGTCTTCTAAACCTAGTCTTCCTCTAGCATCACACTCACATGCCTGTACAAAAGCTTCCACTCGCTCAGGGCGACGTAATACATCTAAACGCTGTAATAAACGCCATACAGTTCCGGGTTTTAACGACATAATCTGATGGCATTTTAGATGTTCTTTACACACCGATAATGCCAACTGTCGAGTTTGAGTTGGAACCTTTAAACGTTCACATAATTCGGTAACGGGTTTCACGCCACGCTCTTCATGCATGATATGGCGAGGAAGTTCGTTAACAGGCGTTAATGCTTTACCTAAATCATGTACTAAAACAGCAAACCGAACATCAAGCGAGTAGTTTGACTTACACGCTTGCTGTAAAGACATTAGGGTATGTATGCCGCAGTCTACTTCTGGGTGATATTCTGGACGCTGTGGTACACCAAACAATGCGTCAATTTCAGGAAAAAGATGTTTTAAGGCACCGCAATCCCGTAGTGTCTGAAAATAAATATCTGCATGGTCTTCTAAAAGTGCGCGAGACGTCTCTTTCCACACACGTTCTGGTGTCAAGGCGTCGAGTTCACCTGATTCAGCCATTGTTTGCATCAATTGTAAGGTTTCAGATGCAATATGAAAGCCATATGAAGAATATCGAGCTGCAAAGCGTGCCACACGTAAAACACGTAAAGGATCTTCAGCAAAAGCTTCTGAAACATGTCGCAAGGTTTTATTTTCTAAATCAGTCTGACCACCATAGGGGTCATATATTTTGCCATCTTGATCCATTGCTATGGCATTGATGGTTAAATCACGGCGAATTAAATCTTCTTCTAAACTTACTGTGGTATCAGTAAAAAACTGGAAACCGTGATAGCCCTTACCGGACTTTCGCTCAGTACGTGCAAGTGCATATTCTTCTTTAGTTTTAGGATGAAGAAACACAGGAAAATCTTTGCCTACAGGTTGAAAACCTTGGGCGAGCATATGTTCAGGCGTTGCTCCGACCACAACATAATCTTTTTCTTGATAGGGATGCCCAAGTAGAGAATCTCGGACGGCACCGCCTACTAAATACACTTGCATGAAAAAACCTCTATTCTTCAAGCAATCATGCTACAGAATAGAGGTTTTCTCAAGTCATTAGACAGGCTTTTCGTAAAAAGCTCTTTCTAAATTACTTTTCTTGTTGTTGGATTTCCGCAACAGTTAAAGCAGTCATATTGATAAGACGACGAGTCGTTGCTGTCGGTGTCAAAATATGAACAGGTTTTGCTGCGCCAAGCAAAATTGGACCAATAGTAACGTTGTTACCAGAAGTCGCTTTCAACAAGTTAAATGAAATATTTGCTGCATCTAGGTTTGGCATAATGAGCAAGTTTGCAGAACCTTTAAAACGTGAACCAGGGAATGCAAATTGACGAATATTTTCGTCTAATGCTGCATCACCATGCATTTCACCTTCAACTTCAAGTTCAGGAGCTTGTTCAGATAAAATGCGATAAACTTCACGCATTTTTTGAGCACTTGAATCAGTTTGGTCGCTACCAAAGCTTGAATGAGAAAGCAGTGCTACACGTGGAGTAATACCAAAACGACGTACTTCTTCAGCCGCCAAAATAGTCATTTCAGCAAGTTGTTCAGCAGTCGGGTTAGTGTTTACATAGGTATCTGCGATAAACAAGTTGCGATCTTCAAGCATTAATGCATTTAATGTGAAGAAGTTATTCATGCCTTCTTTAAGACCGATAACATTGCGTACAAAGTCAAGGTGAATGTTATAGCTACTGTAAGTACCACATAACATACCGTCTGCTTTACCGAATTTAACCAGTAGAGATGCAATTAAAGTCGAACGACGGCGAGCTTCACGTTGAGCATATTCAACAGTGATACCTTTGCGTTGCATTGTTTGATAGTAATCTTTCCAAAACTCTTCATACATCGGGTTTTGTTCTTGATCTACAATCTCAATATTTACGCCATGTTGTAAACGGAGGCCTAATTTTTTGATATTTGCTTCAATTACAGCCGTACGACCTACTAAAATTGGTTTGGCTAAGTCTTCATCAACTGCAATTTGTACTGCACGTAATACGCGTTCGTCTTCACCTTCAGCATATGCAATGCGTTTAGGATCAGCTTTTGCTTGAGCAAAAATTGGTTTCATCAAGAATGCAGAGTTATATACAAACTCAGACAATTTTTGACGATACACAGCGAAATCTTCGATAGGACGAGTTGCTACGCCTGAGTCCATTGCAGCTTTAGCAACAGCTGGTGCAATTTCTAAAATTAAACGTTGATCAAGTGGACGTGGAATTAAATAGTCACGACCAAATGAAGCAGATTTTTCACCATAAGTTGCTGCATCAGCTTCTACATGAGCCATACGCGCAATTGCATGTACACATGCAATTTTCATGTCTTCATTAATCGTAGTTGCACCAACATCAAGCGCACCACGGAAAATGTATGGGAAACATAATGCGTTGTTTACTTGGTTTGGATAGTCAGAACGACCAGTTGCCATAATGACGTCAGAGCGTACTTCATGTGCATGTTCAGGTAGAATTTCTGGATCTGGGTTTGCCAAAGCAAAAATAATTGGGTTCTCTGCCATCTGTTTCACCATTTCTTTGGTGAGAATACCAGCAGCAGAAAGACCCAAGAACATATCAGCGCCAGTCATTACTTCATGAAGCTGAGATGCTGTAATATCTTGAACATAACGTTTTTTAGATTCGTCTAAGCCTTCGCGAGAAGTCGTTAATAGACCACGAGAATCGGCAACAATAATATTTTCTTTTTTAGCACCAAGAGCACAAAGCAAGTCTAAACATGAAAGTGCTGCTGCACCTGCACCTGAAGCTACGATTTTGATTTCATCAATTTTCTTATTTACAAGTTGCAATGCATTGAGCAAAGCTGAACCTACAATAATACTTGTACCATGTTGATCGTCATGGAATACAGGAATTTTCATGCGTTCACGAAGTTTCTTTTCAATATAGAAACATTCTGGCGCTTTAATGTCTTCGAGGTTGATACCACCGAAAGTTGGCTCAAGAGAGGCAACAATATCCACGATTTTATCTGGATCGTTTTCTGCAATTTCGATGTCAAATACGTCAACACCAGCAAACTTCTTGAAGAGAACGCCTTTACCTTCCATTACAGGTTTAGAAGCCAATGGGCCAATATTACCTAAACCAAGAACAGCAGTACCGTTAGTGACTACAGCAACCAAGTTTCCGCGCGCTGTATATTTAGCAGCAGTTGAAGGATCACGTTCAATCTCTAAACATGGCGCAGCAACTCCGGGTGAGTAGGCTAGAGCCAAATCTCGTTGGTTGACAAGTTGCTTACTTGGGGTGACGCTGATTTTCCCTGGGTTTGGATATTCATGGTAATTTAAAGCGGCCTGTTTTAAAGATTGATCGTCCATCTGAGTCTCTATTTGATACAAAAAAGCAAACTAGTCAAATCACTCATTCAGGGGAAGGCAACTCGGTTCTTTTACTATGCTTTAATTTTTATCAATTAAGAGAATAGTAGACGAATTGCCAATAGCCCTGTAGTGAGCTAAATGCTAAAGAATATAACACTACTTCTTTATTTCTCACAGTCAAAAACGCTCATTTTTGGAAAAAGCAGCATATGTAAAAATAGTCTGTGAGAACCATTAAGAAATAGGCGAATCTGTTTGTAGATAAGGAATAATCTGCTCAGCCGGGATAGGACGACTAAAGAAATAGCCTTGTAAAAAATCACATTGCTGTTTTTGTAGATAGGCAACTTGTTCCTCTGTTTCTACACCTTCGGCAACCAGTTTAAGACCCATACTTTTACCCATCGCAATCATGGCATTTACAATGGCTTCTTGTTTGTGATCACCAATTTTAGAAATAAAAGCACGGTCAATTTTTAATACATCAATTGGGTATTCAGTCAGATAGGCTAAAGAGGAATAGCCTGTACCAAAGTCATCAAGAGCAATTGAAATATCTCGTTGTTTTATTGCATGTAATAACGTTTTTACGTTATCGGTATTATCCAAGAGGGCTGACTCAGTAATCTCAAGTTCAAGATCTGAACCTTGTATATTATATTTCTGCAAAATTTCATCAATATCATTGAGTAATAAGCCTCGATGTATTTGCTGAGCAACAATATTTACAGAGACTTGAATGTTTGTGTAGCCTTGGCTTTTCCATTCTTGTAATTGTTTTCCAACTTTATCTAAAACGACTTTACCAATATCCGAAATCAGGCTACTACGCTCAGCAAAAGGTATAAACATATTTGGCATGACTAATCCTTTTTCGGGATGTTGCCAGCGAATTAATGCTTCAAAACCTATAATTGATTGATCTTGTAGATTGATTTTGGGTTGATAATAAACGACAAATTCATCATTTTGAATGGCTTTACGTAACTCTTGCTCTAAATCGGCAGATTTATACGAGTGAGTTGTTTGATTGCAATAGTAAGAAATGGTATTGCCTCCTAAGCGTTTTGCTTCTGAAAGTGCTTGTTCTGCATGATTGTTTAGATGATCAATTTGTCGTCCATGCTCAGGAAAGCATGCTACGCCAATAGATGCGGTAATGAAATATTCTTGATTATCAATATAAAAAGGGGCATTGAGTGCCTGCAAAATATTTTGGCAATATTGTTCAATATTTGGATGAATTGGGGAAATTTCATAAATAATTGCAAAATCGTCACTATTTAAATAGGCAACTAAAATTGCATTAATATTGATTAAGCGTAATCGTTGTGCAAACTGTTTAAGAAGTTCATCACCACTATCATTATTTAAAAATTCATTAAAAGCTCTGAAACGGTCAATGTTTACTCGTATTAATGCTAAGTTTTTAATGTTATATGATGGATTTACAAGGTATTGATGAAGTTGGTTGTAATAGTAAAGACGATTAGGCAAGTGAGTGAGGCTATCGTAATTTTTTAAATAGGATAGATGCTGTTCCTGACGTTTTTGCTCAGAGAGGTCCCTTGCAAATCCAATATAATTTGTAATTTGATTGAACTCATCTTTGACCACATTGATGTGTAACCACAAATATACGCTTTTGCCAGAACTAAACTTTTCGTCAAATTGGCCCATATATTCTCCAGTTTCGAGGAGCTGTTGGGTAATTGAGGTATGAAATTGTTGTTGTAGTTCTTTTTGATTAATTGTAATGCTAAATAATTCTTTATTTAGGAGTTCTGATTTAGAAAATCCGGTTAATTTTTCGTAGTAAGGGTTAATATCAATATAGTTCAAGTGTTCATCTAAAATAAATATGCCTTCTGCAGCTTGCTCAAGCACAATTGCCGATAGTCTTAAGTGTTCTTGATCTTTTTTCTCTTGATGTATATCTCGGGTCATACCAACCATGCGAAGCGCTTTTTGTGTTTTAGGATCTCTTGTAATGACACGGCCTACATCATGAATCCATCGCCAAGAACCATCACGACGTAAAATTCGAAAATTGACATTAAAATGATCTGTAATTCCTTCCAAATGTTGTTTCAAGCGCTCGTCAAAAAGCTTTTTATCACTTGGATGTATGCGGTCTAAAATGGTATTGAGATGAATAATGGTCGTCTGAGTTTGTTTTTGTTGATCGAAAAACGTAATTTCTAATTTTTGATTTTCAATATCCCAGTCCCATGGCCGAATGCCAGCCGTTTCATGTGCAAAAGCTAAATTGTAGTGATGGCTTTCGAGTTGCTCATTCATTTTTGTGAGATCGTAAGTTCGTTCACGTACCTTTTGCTCAAGTAAATGGTTATTAAATTGGAGCTGGGCTTCAATATCTTTAGATTTATTCACTTCTTGTTGAAGTTGCACACATAATTCTTCAGCCCACTGAGTGTGTTGATCTGAAATTTGAACAAGCTGTTTATTTTTTAATAATAGTTTAGAAATCTTTTGATAGTTACGTTGAGTTGCGTATGCGCAGAGTACTGTAGCCACGAAAGCTATATTATAGGCGAAATAAAAAGGTAGCTGAGCAATGGGTGTATGTGTAAATTGAGCGATTAATAGGGGTAATGTACTGGGAATGAATAAAAGATAAAAGTATCGAGGCTGTTGCGTTAAAAAAGTCAGGCCAATGATATGGGCAGAAGTGATAAACAAAGCAATTAAAATATGAGCATCTGGTAACGAAACTAACTCTTGAGGAAGATAGAAGTGAATAACTGTAACGGTTATCCCTAATAAAATTCCTGAAATAAAACAAATACTTTGTAATATAAGATCAGCTTTTTTAATAAAATTAATAGTACGATAGTGGGTTAAAATATTTGGAACAAATAATAGGCAGGTAAAAGATGCAATAGTGAGGCCGATAGTCCAGTTAAATACGGTTATTGAAGATGAAAAATAATAAGAAAAAATAGCATATGAGATCAGACATAACAGTATTAAGCTAATCAAATACCAGCGTATATATTGAATTGAAAGTTTTAGCTGCTCAATTTTTGTTTGATGCTGTAAATATTCTTCCTGAAGCCCGGACATAAGATTTTTCTATCCTATTTTTTTTACATATATACAGAAAGAATCTGATTTATCAGTGATAAAGAATTTGAAATTTTATTCATACAATAAAAGTAAATTAACTTTAAATAACGATTTAATCAATGTTCAATGAACTTAGGTTGATAAAAACCGATAATTTAAAATGGATAAGGCAACGACAGGTGCGGTTTCTGTACGTAAGACACGGTCACCAATACACCAATTCATAAAACCAGCTTGATTGGCTTGAGTAATTTCATTTTCACTTAAACCGCCTTCTGGGCCAATCAATAAGGCAAGTTCAGGTTGTATGCCTGCTAATACATCTTTTTGTTCTTTTTCTGGCGCTAAAACAAATTTTGAAGCGGGAAGCTGAGTAGAGCTAAACCATTCACTTAGAGAAATGGGTGCTAACACTTCTGGAACGATATTAAGACCACATTGTTCACAAGCAGCAATTGCAACAGCTTGCCAGTGATCTAATTTTTTTTGATCTCGGTCGTATTTTAAGCGCATTTCACAGCGCTCACTAGTAAGCAACTGAATTTGACTTACTCCAAGTTCAGTGGCTTTCTGAATGGCATAGTCCATTCGGTCACCTTTACTCATGACTTGACCAAGGACAGCTTTAAATGGGGCACTACGGTTAGTAGGGTTAAAACTCTCAATCGTGACAAAAGCATTTTTTTTATTAATTTCGGTCAGTGTCGTGAGATATTCGCCACCTTGACCATTAAAGAGAGTGGCTTGTTCTTGTAATTGTGCACGTAAAACACGCACCCAATGATGAAATACTGTTTCTGTCAATTGAATTGTTGAGCCAACAGCAAGTTCAGTTTCGATAAAAAAACGATTCATTGGGTACGCCTTACAAAATTAATTTAAACCAAGATCAACGACGAGTTGACGAGTTGGTTCGACTTGATTCATTGAATAGAAATGTAAGCTTGGTGCACCACCTGCAATGAGGCGTTCACATAGCTTCACAACAACTTCATGACCAAAAGCTTTAATACTCTCACTGTCATCGCCATAGGCTTGTAATTGCTTACGGATCCAGCGAGGAATTTCTGCACCAGTACCATCAGCAAAGCGAATTAAGTTGCTGGCATTGGTAATAGGCATGATGCCAGGAGCTACCGGAATATTAACTCCAGCTTTTTCTAAGCGCTCAATAAAATAAAAGTATGAGTCTGGATTAAAGAAGAATTGAGTAATTCCTGCATTAGCACCAGCTTGTACTTTTTCGATAAAACGTTGGATATCTGAATCAAGGTTCTCAGCTTGAGGGTGCATTTCTGGATAAGCTGCAACTTCAATATGAAAATGATCACCTGAATGCTGACGAATGAAACGTACTAAATCTTGAGCATAAGGAAGTTCGCCAAGTCCGACCTGACCAGACGGTAAATCACCCCGTAAAGCGACAATACGGTTAATGCCTTGAGCTTTATATAAATCTAGTAACTCAGCAATACGAGCTTTATCATCACCAATACAAGAAAGGTGAGGAGCAACTGGTGTACCTTTACCATTGAAATCGTCAATAGCCGCAAGAGTACGTTCGCGAGTAGAACCACCAGCGCCATAAGTAATCGAGAAGAAATCTGGATTTAATGGTTGTAATTCTTGATGAACAATACGAAGTTTTTCAGCACCTGCATCAGTTTTCGGTGGGAAAAATTCAAAAGAAATGGGTATACGTTTAGTCATGTCAAATCCTTGTAAACAGCGAAACAATATTTTTAGAAAAAAGGGCAGTCGGTTCACCGTCTGCCCTTAAGTTCTTAGTATTTGTAAGCGTCAGACTTGAATGGTCCCTCAACAGCAACACCTAAATAGCCAGCTTGCTCTTGAGTTAATTGAGTAAGTACACCACCAAAACCTGCAACCATTGCCGCAGCAACTTCTTCATCGAGTTTCTTAGGAAGAACTTCTACACGAATTTTTGCAGCTTTTTCGTTTGCAGGAAGGTCAGCAAATTTCTCTTGGAATAAGTGAATTTGACCTAAAACTTGGTTAGCAAAAGAACCGTCCATCACACGTGATGGGTGACCAGTTGCATTACCAAGATTTACAAGGCGACCTTCAGAAAGAAGAATGAGGTAGTTATTTTCATCTTCAGAACGATAAACTTGGTGAACTTGTGGCTTAACTTCAACCCACTTGTAACCACGTAAATAAGCAGTATCAATTTCTGTGTCGAAGTGACCGATGTTACATACAACTGCACCAGCTTTTAAGCTATCTAACATTGCAGCATCACATACGTGGTAGTTACCAGTAGTAGTTACAACAAGGTCAGTGTTGCCAAGTAAGTCTTGGTTAATATCTTCTTTTTTGCCTGTTTGTACGCCGTTTTTGTATGGAGATACAACTTCATAGCCGTCCATACATGCTTGCATTGCACAAATTGGGTCAACTTCAGTTACACGAACAATCATGCCTTCTTGACGTAAAGATTGAGCAGAACCTTTACCAACGTCACCATAACCGATCACAAGCGCACGGCGACCAGACAAAAGCATGTCAGTTGCACGTTTGATTGCATCATTTAATGAGTGACGGCAACCATATTTGTTGTCGTTTTTAGACTTAGTAACAGAGTCATTTACGTTGATAGCAGGTACTTTCAAAGAACCATCTTTCCACATTTCGATAAGACGTTGAACACCTGTTGTGGTTTCTTCAGTAATACCGTGAATACGTTCTAATAGTGCAGGGTATTTGTCGTGAACAAGAGCAGTTAAGTCACCACCATCATCCAAGATCATGTTGGCATCCCAAGGTTGACCATTAACATTAACTTGTTGTTCTAAACACCATACATATTCTTCTTCAGTTTCACCTTTCCAAGCAAAAACAGGAATACCACGAGCAGCAATTGCAGCAGCAGCATGGTCTTGAGTCGAGAAAATGTTACATGAAGTCCAACGAACTTCAGCACCTAATTCAATAAGCGTTTCAATAAGAACCGCTGTTTGAATGGTCATGTGGATACAACCAAGAATTTTTGCGCCAGCAAGTGGTTTAGAGGCTGCATAACGTTTACGTAAACCAATTAGAGCTGGCATTTCTGCTTCAGCAAGTTTGATTTCTTTACGACCGTAGTCAGCAAGTGAGATGTCAGCAACTTTATAATCTGTAAATGAAGCATTAACCGCGTTCATCAGGATCTCCTAGGGAAAAAATAGTATGGATCGTTCTGTTCGCGGATGCCGTTGTTGGTTAAAAACGAGCGTTTAACCGATTGTCGAGCCTGGCAAATTGATCTTTAGTGCTGATCACTTGTCGCAGCATCCCTCGACTAGCGAAACATTGTACTTGGAAAAGCTTTTAGTGCCAATCCAGTTTTGTTTATTATCTGCTTAATTACGACTTTAGATTTAAATTATGGCCTTAAATATTCCCGAATCTTTGGCAAACCTCGAAGCGAATAGCGGTGTTTTTGCGGTTTGGATGGTACTTCGGCATCATGGGGTTCAAATTGATATTCCCGAACTGATTCAAATTTGTCGATATGATGAAGACGGCACCTATACAATTGCCTTGGCTGTTGCTTTAAAAAAATTTGGGTTTGATGTGTCATTTTATTCGGATAAAGATCCAAATATTAGCCCAAGCGAACGTATGAGTTATAAAGAAGCAAATGTATTGAAAATACCAACGGGCCCAGCGTTAAGCTATCAGGATATTCAAGCTACAATTCAAAATGGAAAAATGGTGATTGTGTATTACGACACTTTAGAAGGTATCGGAAATCAGTCACTCATTTATTCTATAGATCAAAATGAAATCTGTTTTTTTGATAGTTTTGAACCGATGTCAGCGGCAGTCTTTGAAAAGCAACGTCAAGTGGAAGGGATTTGTCGTCAGGCTATCGTGATTGATGATCGTAATTTTCAAATGCATTCAATCAAATTGAATTAGATAAAAAAGAGCCAGTAGAGTGCTGGCTCATATTAAAGTTATTTTTGTTGGTGTTCTTGAATCACTTCTAAAGCCGCTCGAAAGGCTTCTTGAGTAGCAGGGGCACCACAATATGGCAGGCTATGCAATAACGTTTCTTGAATTTCTTCAACTGTACAACCATTGTTGAGAGCACCACGAACATGGCCTTTGAGTTCCGTTGGTGACTTAAGTGCAGTTAACATTGCCAAAGTAATTAATGAACGATATTTGCGCGGCAGCACACCTTCACGCTGCCAAGTAGATCCCCATGCATGTTCATTAATCCAGTCTTGCAATGGCTGAGTAAATGGTACCGTATTCTCTTGCGCACGTTTTACAAAAGCTTCTCCCATCACTTCTGTGCGAACTTTTAATCCATTTTCGTAATCTTGCTTAGACATTAATTTCTCCTAAAAATAAAAGCGTCGATTGACGCTTTTATGGCTGTTTATTAATTAATGCGAATCAAAAATGATTGCAATAGTGAATTAGTGGAGGCATCAGTCACTAAATTTGATGAGGGTTAGATAAAGGAAGATCTTTATTTAAATGTTCATCAAAAACATCTGTAAGCATGCTGTCGAATCGAATTACGTTGTATTGCAATAATTGTTGAGCTTCGCTTTCAGAAATAAAACCTTCTTTTGTAGCGTGTTCGATATTCTCTTCGAAAGTAAGTCCTTTAAATTTACCTTTAGATGCAGCTTTTTTAAACTTATCCCAAAGTGGTTCAAGAGTTCGTAAAATTTGGAATGTATGTTCTAAACGACCAGTCACATCATCGGCTTTGGTTGAATAAAATACGTGATGTTTTAGTTGTTCTCTAAAAGGATGCTCTTGCATCATAAGTTCAGCAACTTGCTTTTTTAACTCATCATCGGGTTTTGAAATCACACGACCAAAAGGGAAACAGATCCATTTCACAAATGCTGCGGGAAGTTTAGCTGGGAAGTTTTCAAATAAGCCCCAAAATGCTTCCTGAATATTCAAGAAAGCTTTTTGCAGAGCTAATTTAGCGTGAAGTTGTTCAGCTTCAGTTTTTTGACCAGCTTCATAAAACTTTAAAATTGCAGTAGAAATAAAGAGGTGGGCATGAATATCGGCCAAGCGGCCTGATAACATTTCTTTGCGTTTCAAGTCTCCTGCAAGTAACCCAAGCGCCATATCTGCAACTAAAGCAAAGTTGGCACTAAAACGGTTAATCGTTTTATAGTAACTGGCAGTAAATTGATCTACTGACTGCGGAGCATCGCTTGAGCCACCTGTCCAACCATAAGCAAATGATTTTGCTCCGCGGTTAAAGGTATAGGCTAAATGTTTAAATAAAAGATCATCGAATTTTTTGACTGAAGTGCTTTTATCTTCAGACTGAAGTAGTTGCAACTCTTCAAAAAGGTAAGGGTGACAACGCATTGAACCTTGACCAAAAATCATCAATGAACGGGTTAAAATATTTGCGCCTTCCACTGTAATTGCGATTGGAATTGCTTGATAGGTGAGTGCAAGGAAGTTACGTGGTCCAAGTTGAATTGCACGTCCTCCGGCAATATCCATTCCGTGATTAACCACTTTGCGCATCGTTTCAGTTGCATAATATTTTGCCATCGCAGTCATCACGGCGGGTGTTCCACCTTGATTTAATCCACAAGTGACTAAATAACGGAATGCCTCAAGCATATAGGCATCACTTGCAATTTCACTGGTTGCCTCTTGTACACCTTCAAATTTACCAACAGAGATATTAAATTGCTGGCGAATTTTCGCAAAAGCCCCTACGGTGAGATAGCTCATTTCACCTGCGGCTGTTGCTAAAGCTGGAAGTGAAATACCACGGCCAACACCTAAACATTCCATGAGCATGCGCCAGCCTTTACCAGCATTTTCTTGCCCACCAATAATCCAGTCAATTGGAATAAAAACATCTTCTCCTTCTACGGTTCCATTCATAAATGGAGAACCTGGGAAATGGCGTGCACCTATTTTTACCCCAGCATGACTTGCAGGAATGAGTGCACAGGTAATACCGTATTCTGTTTTATTTTTATCGCCGAGTAGACCCTCAGGGTCATACAGTTTAAATGCAAGACCTACGACTGTGGCAATTGGAGCAAGCGTAATCCAGCGTTTAGAGAAATTCATGCGTAGACCAAGAACTTGAGTACCTTCATATTCGCCGTAACAAACAACCCCTGAATCTGGAATGGCACCTGCATCTGAACCCGCTTCTGGACTGGTTAAACCAAAGCACGGAATTTCTTCACCTTTGGCAAGACCGGGTAGATATTGTTGTTTTTGAGCATCGGTACCGTAATGCATAAGCAGCTCACCCGGTCCCAACGAGTTTGGAACCATACAACTCACCGCGGTGGTGAGTGAGCGTGAAGCAATTTTGCTCATAATACGACTTTGTGCGAATGAACTAAATTCTTTACCGCCAAAAGACTTTGGAATAATGAGTCCTAAAAAACCTTTATCTTTAATAAATTGCCAAACTTCAGGAGGAAGGTCTTTTAAGTGATGATGAATTTCCCATTCATTGAGCATGCTACAAAGTAGTTCAACTTCATTGTCTATAAAACTTTGCTCTTCTTCTGATAAAGTTGGGTAGGGATACTTTTCAAATTGAGACCAATCAGGTGCTCCCATAAATAATTCTTTTTCCCACCAACTGGTACCAGCCTCTAAAGCCTCTTGTTCGGTGGTACTAATGCTCGGCATTGAATTCGCTAAAGTCTTATAGGCTGGCTTGGTAATTAGGTTAAATCGTAATGGTTCAACTAAAATAATGATGCTGAGTGCAATAATTGGAATACCTAAAAGCAGAGACCATGGTGTTAGCAAGAATGCCGAAAGTATGGCAATAATAATGGCCACACCGCTACCAAGAACTTTATTTAAGTTAAAAAAGAAAATTGCCCATACTGCAATAAGCTGAATAATAATACTTAATATAAAGAGTAGGAAAATCATACTTGCTCCTTACTAGCTAAGCCCTCAAGTGGATGAAGTTACAAAAGCGAGGAGATATTTAAGGCTTAACTAGCTATTTTGTTGCTGTTTAAATTTGAGTTTTTATGTCGCAAATATTGATGTATATGCTAGAGCAGGGATATATCGTACTTTTAGGTATAAGATATTTTTGAGTGAAAGTGTAAGGGGTTATTTTATTGATTTGTCAAGAAATGTTATTGATTTTCTTATACAAATAAAAAGCCCTCTAATACAGAGGGCCTTTTATAGATATTTAATTTATTAAGCTTCGACGACCTGAACAGCAATTTTCTTAGCAGGATCTACTTTACGACGAACTTCTGGTACTGGTTCACCATGGTATTGACGATCAGCAAAGTAACTTGAACGAACCATTGGTGCAGACCAGATATTTCTAAAGCCAAGTTTACGACCATGCTCTGCATAACGTTCAAACTCTTCTGGCGTTACAAAGCGGTCAATTGGCGCATGTTGTTTAGATGGCTGTAAATATTGACCAATCGTCACATAGTCAACATCGTGAGCACGTAAGTCATCAAGCAATGCAATCACTTCTTCTTCAGTTTCACCAATACCGACCATCAAACCACATTTTGTTGGGATATCTGGGCAGTATTCTTTAAACATTTTTAATAAGGTTAAAGAGTGTTGATAGTCTGAACCTGGGCGCATTGCTTTATATAGACGAGGCACAGTCTCAATGTTGTGGTTAAATACGTCTGGCGGACATTCAGTCATAATGCGTAAAGCAATATCCATACGTCCACGGAAGTCAGGTACTAAAATCTCAAGCAATGTCGTCGGGCTAAGCGCGCGAGCTTCTTTAATACAGTCCACAAAGTGTTGTGCACCGCCGTCAAGTAAGTCATCACGGTCAACTGAAGTAATTACTGCATACTTGAGTTTCAGGTTAGAAATGGTTTCAGCCATGTGACGAGGTTCGTCAGCATCGAGTGCATTTGGACGACCATGTGCTACATCACAGAAAGGACAACGGCGTGTACAAATATCGCCCATAATCATGAATGTTGCCGTACCGCCGCCAAAACATTCTGGTAGGTTAGGACAAGCAGCTTCTTCACAAACGGTATGGAGTTTTTGAGCACGTAAAGTCGTTTTAATACGCTGAACTTCTTCTGGTGCCGTCATCTTGACACGAATCCAGTCAGGTTTACGCGGCACTTCAACCGTAGGTACAACTTTTACAGGAATTCTTGCGACTTTTTCTGCGCCACGAAGTTTTACACCCTGTTCAGGTTTACGGTGTTCTGACATATCTAACTTTTCCACTCGTTTATAGAGACATTGACATTGTATTATAGCGAAGTTCTTCAGTTAATAGCGGAAAATAACTATTCATATAATAAATGTGGCTATTCAGAAATATAGGGTTGAGAAATACATAAATTCACCGCATATTAGTCATAATCTATTATAAAATATGGTCATTCAAGAGAGGAAGGAGCTTTCAATGCCACGTAAAAAAGAGGTCGTTAGTGGGAATTTCGTTAAATACGATGCGGTAGTTCTCGGTTCTGGACCTGCGGGTGAAGGCGCGGCAATGAAGCTTGCAAAAGCTGGTAAGCGTGTTGCAATTGTAGATGTGCGTGATCAACTTGGTGGTAACTGTGCACACGTAGGAACCATTCCAAGTAAAGCATTACGTCAAACAGTTTCTAGTATTATCCGCTATCAGCGTGATCCAATGTTTCAAAAAGTAGGTGAATGGAAACAGTTCACCATGAAACAGGTTTTGCGTAATGCACATAAAGTGATTCAACAACAGGTTGATACACATACACGTTTTTATGATCGTAACAAGATCGGTGTATTCCACGGGCGTGCATATATTCAAGATAAAAATACAGTCTTAGTTTTTAGCCATGAAGGCATTAAAGAAACAATTATTTGTAAACAAGTTGTGATTGCGACAGGTAGTCGTCCTTATCATCCGCAAGGTCTCGACTTTGATCATCCTCGCGTATTTGATTCGGACAAAATTCTTGATCTTGATTACTCAATTCAAAAAATCATTATTTACGGCGCAGGTGTTATTGGCTGTGAATATGCCTCAATCTTTATTGGTTTAGACCATAAAGTTGATTTGATTAACACTCAGCAAAAACTATTAAGTTATTTAGATGATGAAATTGCTGATGCTTTGTCTTATCACTTGCGTGAACAAGGTGTCTTAATTCGTCACAATGAACAAATGGATCATCTTGAAACGTTTGATGACCATGTGGTTCTACATTTACAAAGTGGTAAAAAGATTAAAGCCGATGCCATTCTTTGGTGTAATGGCCGTTCAGGAAACACAGAAGGTTTAGGCCTTGAGAATGTTGGGTTAGTACCAAATAGCCGTGGTCAACTTTCAGTAAATGATCAGTACCAAACTGAAGTTGAAAATATCTATGCTGCTGGTGACGTGATTGGTTGGCCTTCATTAGCTTCGGCTGCTTATGACCAAGGGCGCTGTGCTGGCGCAAACATGAGTGGTGAAGATGCTAAACCAGTACGTGATATTCCTACAGGTATTTATACCATTCCGGAAATCTCATCAATTGGTAAAAATGAACAGGAATTAACGGAAGAGAAAATTCCGTATGAAGTAGGTCAAGCATCTTTCCGTCATTTAGCTCGTGCACAAATTACGGGTGATACGGTGGGTGAGTTAAAGATTCTTTTCCATCGTGACACTATGGAAATTTTAGGTATTCACTGTTTCGGTAATAACGCTGCTGAAATTATCCACATCGGGCAAGCAGTTATGCACAGCCCAAATAATACCTTGAAATATTTTGTTGAAACGACATTTAACTATCCAACAATGGCTGAAGCATATCGTGTAGCTGCGCTCAATGGTATGAATCGCTTGTTTTGATTTTAAATAAGTTTTTAATAAAAAAGCCCGCAAATCTGCGGGCTTTTTTATTTGCATTAGATCATACGATTTTTATATTTTTATGACAGTTCTGAAAAGTGAGTTACGTGCTTTATATTTTAGTGGGCACAAAACGCTTGGTTAAAATATTCAAATAAATCCGGTGTTTGTTTCCATAAAATTATAGAAAGCACCAAAAGCGCAGCTATGATAAAAGTCATAATTGTTTTCAAAAGTAAGGCATTATGCGTCATGAATAACTGCCTCCTCATTAACAAAGAAGTGTACGATTACCCCTAGTATACTTAAGGCTATAGAACATAGCCAAATCGCATTGTAATTACCTGTTAAGTCATGGTTAACGCCGCCAAGCCATCCACCAAAGAAAGAACCGACTTGATGGGTGAAAAACACAATACCACTCAGCATCGATAGATATTTTACCCCAAACATATTTGCCACAATGCCATTTGTGAGCGGAACTGTAGAGAGCCATAAAAGGCCCATAATGACGCCAAAAGCATATACCGTATAAGTGCTTAAAGGTAATAGTAAAAAGGCAATGATCGCGATGCCACGGCTGCCGTAAAGTGCCATTAATAGTTTAGGCTTTGAGAAACGATCTCCTAACCAACCAGCACCGTAAGTTCCCACTACGTTAAATAGGCCCACCAATGCCAGAAATACAGTGCCAGTAGCCGCGTCAAATCCATGGTCGATTAAATAGCCAGGCAAGTGAACGCCTAAGAAGACAACTTGGAATCCACAAACTAAAAAGCCTAAAGCTAACCACCAGAAGGGCTTATGTTTTCTGGCAATGTTAAGCACTTGTTTAAATGTGAGTTGAGGTTGAGCAATTGCTTTTGGTGTTTGATTGCTTGACCCTTTTAACATAAGCGCTAGCGGAATAATAAAAGCAATTAATAGCGCACTCACCATTAAGGCTGCTGACCATCCCACCGTTTTAAGTAAGAGCAGGGTAGATGGCAACATAATGAACTGACCGAAAGATCCAGCAGCACTCGCAATACCCATTGCCATGCTTCTTTTTTCTGGTGGAGCAGCTCGACCTACTGCACTGAGTAAAACCGTAAATGAGGTTGCTGATAAAGCTAAGCCAATAATTAACCCCAGACTTAAATTTAAGATTAATACGCTTGAACTAAAAGCCATTAAGAGTAAGCCGAGGGCATAGAGCATGCCACCGACTGCGACAACAATTCGACTGCCATATTTGTCTGCGATTGCGCCGGTAAAAGGTTGAACGACTCCCCAGATCAGGTTTTGCATAGCAATAGCAAGGCTAAAAACATGTTGCCCCCAACCAAACTCATGACTCATCGGTACTAGATAGAGTCCGAAACCATGTCTGACTCCTAGAGAAAGAGCTAGAATAATTGCACTGCCAATCAACATATAGATGAGGGGCTGAGAAAATTGATTGCCAGTTTTAGTCATGATTAATGGAAAATTATAATAATGTGGTGATTTATTGTAGAAGATATATCGAGTAATATCGATATATTTAGAGAGAATATTTAAGGCGGGCTAAAGAGTTAGTAAGGTTGTATTGCTTTGTGAAAAAAAGAGAAGAAGCAGAGCCTATTTGATCTCTGCTTCTTATAAAAATTAAGCTGCGGAATTACGTTCAAGTAATGCTTGTTCAAAAAGAACTTGTTCTTTTTCTTTATGTTCGGTGGTGAAGCGAATTAAAATTACGCTACAGCCTGCGACCATAACTAAACCACCTAAAATAAACAGGCAAGTTTGAACATCAAGCAATCCTTTGAGTAAGAAACCAGCTGCGACAGCACCAACGTTACCACCTGCACCAATAATTCCTGCAACGCCGCCTAATGCATTACGATCAATAAATGGTACGAGTGCATAAGTTGCACCACAAGCCATATGAGTAAACAGTGCAAAAATGGTCATAGAAATGATTGCAAGAGCAACCACATTCATTTGTGAGAAGAGTATTAAGAATAAACCTTCACCTAAGATCATGAGTACGAGTACTTTTGTACGACCATCTAATCCTTTTTTGAGTGCAACTTTATCGGAAATGATCCCGCCAAGTGCACGAGCAAATAATGCCAGTAAACCAAATATCCCAGCAGTTAAACCAGCGGTTTTCAGATCCATTTTGAACTGATCGACATAGTACATTGCTGCAACGTTATGAATAAAAATTTCAATACCGAAGCATGCGCCGTAAGCTACAAATAAAATCCAGACACGGTAGTTGCGAGCAGCTTGCATTAAAATTGCTGTACCACCTTTTTTACCACTACCAACATCCATGCCTTGCGCGCGAACTTCTTTAAAGTTCCCTTGAGGGCAATCTTGAGTTAATTTCCAGTAAAGGATGCCGACAATAACCATCATTATGCCGGGTACAATTAATGCCACACGCCATCCCATGGCTTGCTCAACACCAAACATCACAATGGCACCGAGCAATAAAGGCATTAATGCTTGAGTTGCACCCCCACCAGCATTTCCCCAACCAGCCGCCGCTGCATTTGCTGTGCCTACAACGTTAGGAGCAAACATAACGCTTGTATGGTATTGCGTAATTACGAAGCTTGCGCCAATTGCGCCAATGAGTAAGCGAAAGAACAGAAAAGATTCATAACTATTGGCAGCAGCTACACCAAATACTGGAATACTGCCAACTAATAGGAGGGTGGTGTATGTAATACGTGGACCATATTTGTCGCAGAGTGGCCCGACAATAAGCCGAACTAAAATCGTAATGGCAACAGCAGCAATATTAATATTGGCAATTTGATCTTTTGTTAAGCCAAACTCACCTTTAATAACGGGCATTAATGGTGCACACGCAAACCATGCGAAGAAACATACAAAGAAAGCGAGCCATGTCATGTGGAAGGCACGCATTGCTGGAGTTGAAAAACTGAATAATTTAATCTCAGTTGCTTTTTTTGCATCTAGATTTACATTTGAAGACATACGCCGTCCCCCTGAACTGAACGAAATTTAATTTGCATGGCAATAAGTTGCCTATCTGCAGACCGATCAGAGCGGACATCGTTGGCCGTCTTGGTTTATTCATTGAATCATCATTGATTCATCATGCAGTGAATAAAGCAAAGGGCGTGCCAAAAAATGAATTTTACTAAAAAGAAAAAATTACTTTCTAATTTTATTAAGTTAGTTTGTGAAGATAAAAATAATCAAAAAGATTCCGAAAATGAGGAGGCCGTAATAAGAATATAAGAAGGCCTTTATATCTGTAGTTTTTATAAAGAATGCTCATTTTTTTAGCATTTTGATTTAAAAAGAAGCAATTTGTAGGAATTTATAGATTGAAAGAAAGCTATAAAAACGTGCATAAGTTTTTATAGCTTTATATAAAACAAAAGTTAGAAGCGGTAACCGATCCCTGCATAACCTAAAATTGGGTTAATTTCGATGTCTGCTTTTGCATTAATTAATTCGCCATATTTGGCGTCGCTCACTGTAATGGTTGTATCTGTTTTTAAGTGAGCATAAGAGACAGAACCTACAGCGTACCATTTGTCATTAAAGTCATAGGTAAATCCTAAAGTTGCTACTGGAGCAATAGCATCGGATGCTTCAAGGTCAACTTTTGGATCACCAGAGCTAGTTTTTCTTTCTAAAGCAGCTCCTGATTTACCATCTTTAATATTTACAATCATATGGCCAGCATTGACTAAATCTTTCTCAATTTCTGGGTTCATTTCTAATTCGCTAAAATAGGCATACATCACACCTAGACCTACATAAGGTCTAAATTTATTTACGCCAGTTTTGCCGAAATGATATTGAAATTCAAATGCGGGTGTCCAAGCGCGTGCTGAAGCGGCACTTCCATGTCCTTCAAGATCTGTAATGAAAAGATTATTTTCAAGTTCCATCGAACCAAGGATTCCACCAGCAGGTTTTGCAGTAGCAGAAAAAGGTGCATAAATTTTACCTTTACCCTGTAGATCAACTTTAGGGGGAATACCAGCTTTTAACTCCAATGAAAAATTATCTGTAAAAAAGTAATTACTCATGAGTCCTAAGGTAGTAACGTCATCGGCCTCTAGCCCTGTATTCTCAGCTTCCCACTGACTTAAACCGCGAATTTCAGCTGTTCCACTTAACCATGCGGGAATAGTATCAGTACCTAAACCAATAACATCAATGAGCTCTTCCAGCACAACATTACTATTACTGTCCGAAATATTATCTTGAATGGTTTTTACTTTAATATCTCCGACCTTAGACTGCTCATTTTCTTTAACAGAAGTATTAATTCTGAAGGGCTGAGCTTTTCCTGTAGGCTTGACATATAAAGGACCAGCAGAGACTGAAAAACGTTTGAAGCCATCACCATCTTTTAAACTAAAGTATGGTGAAGCGGCGGAGGTGACTGTTGGCAGAGCAAAAAAGGCAGCTGTCATACAAAATAATGACTTTTTCATCATAAAAGGACTCCATGTCCGGCATTTGTTTACTGATTTTTATTGAGCCAACCATACCGTGTTTTATAAAAATGATTGTTTATTAAAAATTAATAATTGTAATTTTTTTGAAATAATTGTTTATATTTAGCAATATTTATTAATTAAAAATACATAATAAATAATAAAAGGCTACATAAAGTAGCCTTTTATTAAATGTAATTAAATGATTAGTTGAAGCGAGATAAGTCTTCTTCAGGGCGTGCAGTTAAAACTTCAATGCCCGTTTGAGTCACTAAAATAGTATGTTCATATTGAGCTGAAAGTTTATGGTCTTTCGTTACAACAGTCCATTTGTCGCCTAACAGTTTAGTTTGCCATACGCCTGCATTTACCATAGGTTCAATGGTAAAAGTCATACCTGCTTCCAGACGCATACCGGTACCAGCTTGACCATAATGTAATACTTGAGGCTCATCATGGAAAACAGTTCCAATACCGTGACCACAATATTCACGTACTACACTAAAACGTTCTGATTCGACATATTTTTGGATTGCATGGCCAATATCACCTAAATATGAACCATCTTTAACAGTTGCCATACCTCGGTACATAGCTTCTTGAGCAACCTTGCATAGACGGTTAGCTAAAATAGAAGTTTCGCCACCGATTACGTACATCATATTGGTATCACCATGATAGCCATCTTTAATCACAGTTACGTCAATATTAAGGATGTCACCATTTTTTAAGATTTTATTTTCAGAAGGAATACCATGACAGACAACATGGTTAACCGAAGTACAAATAGAGTGCTGAAAAGCAGGGCGTCCAGGAGCGCCACCATAGCCGACACAGGCAGGAATAGCATGCTGTACATTTTCAATGTGGTTACGGCAAATGGTATCAAGTTCAAGTGTACTAACACCTGCCTTAATATAGGGCTTGATCATCTCTAGAACTTCAGCCGCCAGTCGTCCTGCAATGCGCATTTTTTCAATTTCATCTGGAGTTTTGATTAATCGACGTGGAGCTGTATAAGTACTGTTCATGATCTCTAAAAACTTTTGGTAATTTACAAGTGTCTATGGTATAAATAGCCGCCCATTTTATCAAATGCTTTTCGTGAATATCTTTTACGAACAATTTTGATAGATGGGGTAAAAAATCCGCACATATATCGTCACATTACTCTGGGTGCCTGTAAAAGGGTGGAGAATGCGGATATATGGAGGCCTAACCCAAACTTTAAGGTAAAGAAAATGGCAGATTACAACGTAAGCATGCGCGACCTTCTTCAAGCTGGCGCGCACTTTGGTCACCAAACACGTTTCTGGAACCCAAAAATGCGTCAATACATTTTTGGCGCGCGTAACAAAATTCACATCATCAACCTTGAGCACACTGTTCCTGCGTTAAATGATGCTTTGAACTTCGCTAACCAATTAGCAAGCAAAAAGAACAAAGTTTTGTTTGTTGGTACAAAACGTGCTGCTTCTAACATCATCCGTGAACAAGCTCAACGCGCTGGTCAACCATATGTAGATCACCGCTGGTTAGGTGGTATGTTGACGAACTGGAAAACACTTCGCCAATCTATCAACCGTTTAAAAGATCTTCAAACTCAATCTCAAGATGGTACTTTTGCTAAGCTTACTAAACGTGAAGCTTTAGAACGTGCTCGTGAGATGGAAAAACTTGAGCGCTCTTTAGGCGGCGTTAAAAACATGGGTGGTTTACCTGACGCATTATTTGTAATCGACGTTGATCACGAAGCGATTGCAATCAAAGAAGCGAAGAACTTAGGTATTCCTGTTATCGGTATCGTTGATACAAACTCTAACCCAGACAACGTTGATTACGTTATTCCGGGTAACGACGATGCGATCCGTGCAGTAACTCTATATGCTTCAGCTATGGCTGATGCAATTCTTGCTGGTAAAGAATACGCTCAATCTCAAGCGAACGCTCAAGCAAAAGGCGATGACGCTGCGAAAGACGCTTCTGAGGCTTAATGCGTTTTGACGCAGGCTTGTCATTTTTGCGACATGTAATGGTGGCAAATTAAGCGTCGAGAGTGCAAACGGCCCAGAGTTTCTTTGGGCCGTTTTTGTTGAAAAGATTTATTTTCTACCGATTTTAGGAGATCAACATGACTGCAATTACTGCAAGCATGGTAAAAGAATTACGTGACCGTACTGGTCTTGCAATGATGGAATGCAAAAAAGCATTAACAGAAGCGAACGGTGACATCGAGCTTGCTATTGATAACCTTCGTAAATCTGGTCAAGCTAAAGCTGCTAAAAAAGCAGGTAACATTGCTGCTGACGGTGCAATCACAATCGTTCAAGAAGGCAACAAAGCAATTTTAGTTGAAGTTAACTGTCAAACTGACTTCGTTGCTAAAGACGAAAACTTCTCTAACTTCTCAAAAGCTGTTGCTACTGCTGCATTAGCTGCTGGTGAAACTGATGCTGCTAAAATCGCTGAATTAAAATTAGCAGACGGTCAAACAGTTGAAGAAGCTCGTATTGCACTTGTTCAAAAAATCGGTGAAAACATCCAAGTTCGTCGCGCGAAAATCGTTGAAGGCGAAAGTTTGGCTATCTACAAACACGGTTTAAAAATCGGTGTTGTAGTTTCTTATACTGGTGATGCTGATACTGGTAAAGGTATTGCAATGCACATTGCTGCATTCAACCCAGTAGCTGTAAATGCTGAAGCTGTTCCTGCTGACCTTATCGCTAAAGAAAAAGAAATTGCTGAAGCGAAAGCGTTAGAATCTGGCAAACCAGCTAATATCGTTGAAAAAATGGTAACTGGTTCTGTTGATAAGTATTTGAACGAAGTTGCTCTTGATCGTCAAATGTACGTAATCGACAACGACAAAAAAGTTGCTGATGTATTAAAAGCAACTGGTACTAATGTTGCTAACTTCGTACGTTTCGAAGTTGGTGAAGGTATCGAGAAGAAAGTAGAACTTAGCTTCGCTGAAGAAGTTGCTGCTGCTCAAGCTGCTGCGAAGTAATTCGTATCACTATAAAAAAAGCCCCTTTGGGGCTTTTTTTATCTCGACTAAAATGAGGGCTTAGAATGATAAATAAAAAAAATCTTAGTATTGGCAGTGTCATTATTTTATTGGTTGCTGGATATTTTGGTCTGGATTTATCTGGGCATAAGCAAAATCAATTACCGTCATCAACCATACCCGAAGCTCGGCATACAGAAACTACATTACCAAGTAATGGGGTCGACAACATAAAAGCTGCTCATGAGCAGAGACAAAGTAATGTTCAAGTGCAGGGAAGTGGTCGAGTAAAAGCAATTTTAAGAGATGATAATGATGGGTCGAGACACCAGAAATTTATTCTTGTATTAAAAAATGGCCTTTCAATTTTAGTCGCACATAATATCGATTTAGCCCCTAAAATTCCTAATTTAAAAAAAGGTGACATGGTAGAGTTTTATGGCGAATATGAATACAACCCTAAAGGTGGTGTATTGCACTGGACTCATCGTGATCCACAAAGTCGTCATGAAAGCGGTTGGCTCAAACATGATGGGCAAATCTATCAATAAAGCCGAATAAACGAATAAAGAGATTGTTTTTATAGAGCAATTTTATTCTATTCAGTTTCTTAAAACGTGCTATGGTTTTTTTTATTGAATGGATGAGACGTATTTATGCAGCGGGAGCAAGCCGATTATCTGCATGTGCGAGAGCTGGGCGGTTTAGAGTTATTAAAAGCACATTATCACCAAACACAATTTTCGAAGCATACTCATGAAGGGTATTGTATTGGCGTGATTGAAGAGGGCGCACAGTCTTTTTTTAGGACAGGCCAGCTACATGTAGCTCCCAAAGGCGATATTATTTTAGTAAATGCTGACGAGATTCATACGGGTTCATCTGCTGTTGAGTCGGGTTGGCGATATCGGGCGATTTATCCCACACCTGAAATGTTGGCAGAAGTTAGCCAAGATTTTTTTGAAAATCCGCATGGTGCACCATGGTTTCCTCAAGCTGTGATTCGTGACCTAGGTTTAGCCCAACAACTTTGTTTACTCTTTGATTTATTAGAACAAAAAGATAACTTCTTGCTCAAAGAAACAATGTATTTATCGACTTTAGCCTGTCTAATGAAGCGACATGGTAAATCAAATCAGACTTTTAGTGAGCTGCCAGAGGCATATTCCAAAATATTAAGAGTTAAAGAATTACTGGTGGAAATGCCTGAAACGAATTTTTCTTTGCAAGATCTGGCTGACATGGTGGGATTGAGCGCATGGCATTTCTTAAGACAATTTAAAAAATATGTGGGCTTGCCACCTCATGCCTGGCTTGTTCAAGCACGCTTACAAAAAGCAAGACAATTATTAAAACAGGGTGACCAAATTGCGATGGTGGCACAGCAGTGTGGCTTTTCTGATCAAAGCCATTTTAATCGCCACTTTAAAAAAGCAATGGGAGTGACACCAACTCAATATGTAGCTAGTCTAAATAACTAAATTATTAAAAATTTATTTACAGCAATTTTATTCAATATAAGTCGGCTCTCATCAAGCATTTTATAGAGATGCTTCTTATATTGGATTCTATATATGAATATTCAGCTTAATCAATCGGTTGAGTTTCCAAAAAATAAGCCATCCTATCTTTTTTTGCGCGGTGCAATGGATATTTTGCCGTTGTCAATTTCTGTTATTCCATGGGCAATTTTAGCAGGCTCTATGGCAATTCATGCAGGTTTATCTTTCTATAAGGCGCTTGCGATGTCAGGAATTGTCTTTGCTGGAGCAGCGCAATTAGTTAGCTTAAGCATGGTCATGGAAGGTGCATCCACTTTTACAATTTATGTGACGATTTTCTTTTTAACAGCTCAGCATTTTATTTATGCATTAACTTTAAGAAATGACATTTCTATTTTGCCTCTTTCGAAACGATTAAGTTTGGGTTTTTTATTAACAGATGAATTATTTGCGGTGTGTGCATCCGGTGAAAAAAGGCAGCCAGAATATCTGTTGGGTGCAGGCCTATCTTTTTATTTATTCTGGGTAGTGTTTAGCTTGGTAGGAATACTTTTAGCAACAGTGATTCCTGATTTATTAAATTATCATTTAGATTTTTCAATTGTGGCTATTTTTGTTGCCATGATCGTACCGTTATGTAAGGGCTTGCCTGTACTTGCTGGTGTGCTAATGACCTGTTTTAGCGGATTTTTCTTTAAATTTTATCAGGTTGAAGGGGCGATTTTACTTTCAGGATTACTAGGGATGTTGGTTGCTGTGTTAACTGAAAAAAAAGAGAAGGAGCGATAATATGTCTTGGTTCATGATTTTAGGCTTGGCAGCAATCGTCTTTTTTAATCGTTATTATTTTTTAGAGCCTAACGTTAAAATTAAACTGCCTCTTATTATGAATAAGATGCTTAATTATTCTGCTCCCTGCTTATTAACAGCAATTTGTATTCCGATTGTTTTTTTTGATGGCGATAATTTAAAAGGAGTTTTAGATAATTCTTATATTTATGCAGCAATCTTTTGTATTTTAATTTCCATTTATCTAAAAAGAGTGCTTTTAAGTGTTATCGCTAGTTTAGTTTTTTTCTATTTTATAAATTTTCTAATAAATCAGTAAAATGTAAAAGCTGAATCGAGATGATCCAGCTTTAATTTAATCATTAGGAAAGAGCGTGTTTTTGTCTGCTTTTCCATTTAGGTAAGATTTTTCCTAGATAGGCATCCATGCACCAAACTGGTCCAATTAGTAGAAATTGTAAATCTTTAAAAAAAGATGGTTTTTTGCCCTCGATTTTATGGCCATAAAACTGCCCGACCCAAGCAACCACAAAAATAGCGATATAAAATCCTACTCCTACAGGTAGGGTGTAAATGAGCCACGCCATAACAACCAGTAAAGCAGCCATTGCAATAGCAAGTACAAGATCTAAACGTGCATAAAATATTAAAGTGAGTACAAGTAATAGAGCTGTGAGTAAAGCGCTGAAATGGGCAATAATTCCAATAATAGAAAATAAAATGGCGGGAACGCAGAGCCAGTGAATTTGTTTATTGGTTGGGTTTTGATGGCTTTCGCTATATTCATCAAACCATTCTGTAATAGATTTCATTAATGGCACACTCCTTGTTTTAACTTTGATTTATTTTTTCTGATTATATTTTATCTTGTTCTTAAGGTAGGCGACAAGAAAGCGGTATTATTCAACTATAGGAATTTGGCAATAAAGATTTAAAAAAAACATGAGAAAAATGTAATGCCGGGGTGATAGAAAAAGTACTCAATGTAACCTTGAGAATGATGCAATATTTCAGAATATTTTTTATAGGTTGCTAGATGATGAAATCATCAAAAAAAGTGTGATTTTGAGATAGGTGGGAAAATTGCATGAAAAAGCTCTACTTATCTACTCTAAAAACGCCATAATTAGCCTTAATTTTGTAAAAATGGTACTAGGGTAGCGGAAATTTAATAAAATCGCTCTAAACGCAATTTAGAAGCAAAATAAGCTTGGATAAGATAAACGTACTTTTTTGTGTAAAAAATATTCAAATTTAAGGGTGGAGAAGGGCTAAAAAAGATAATTTTTAAAACCTAAGTTAGAAATTATTTTTATAGTTTAAAACATAAAAAAGCCGCAGAAAAAATTGCGGCTTTTTACATGAACTCTAGAGGCTATAACTTATGAAGTTGGACCATCAACACGTTCAATATTTACTTTTGCAGTTCCCGCATTGGTAATACCAAGACGTTTAGCAGCACCGTATGATAAGTCAAGTACACGATTGCCATGGAAAGGACCACGGTCATTTACTTTTACAACCACACTTTTACCATTGTCTTTGTTAGTTACTCGGATGTAACAGTTCAATGGTAGGCTACGGTGAGCAGCAGTGAGAGCATTCATATCGAATGTATCACCACTTGCTGTTTTGCGTCCATGGAATTGACGACCATACCATGAAGCCATGCCAGTTTGGCTAAACTTACGAACAGTGTTTGAAGCTACTGTGTTAAGTTTTTCAATCACTGAAGGCTCATCTTCAGGGATTTCAATTTTTGCTGCGATCGCTTGACGACGGATTTGATCGCCAGAACGTTCAGTGATTGAAAGACTGTTAATGTTAGAAAAACGAGAATTAAAATTTTGAGTATCTTTACTCAATACACGAGCTGCTAAATTAGAGCCATCTACATCACTATTTAATGATGATGATTGCACCATTTCAGCATGCAATGGGGCCATGCTTAAACTAGCCGTCAGTGCAAGAACGTATTTCAGCGATAACTGCATTTGTATAAACTCCTGAGAACATGTACTTTTTTCTTTCAGCGATTGACTGAAATTTAAAGTGAACATGTCTGATTATTCACTTTTGCAATTGCTACATTGGGGTGGATAATATTCATCGCTTACGGAGAGTGTCTAGTCTTTAACGAGAAATCGTTACAAAAAGGGCAAAAACTTACAGTTCTGGGTTAAAAAATAATCAAAAATGTAACAAAATATTAAATTTGTGCGTATTGTGATCTGTTTAACAAAAATATTTATTGACTTTTACATAACTTACAAAAAAGCTAGCCTATCGGCTAGCCACTTCAGTGCCTAATAACCATACAGCAGTCGCATACATACGGCTCTTATTATAGGTCGTAATCACTTGAAAATTCGGGTAAGTTAAATAGTAAATTGGACCGTTATAGTCTTGTAATTGAATAACATTCACCATATCCAGATCATCAATTTTAACTAAAGGATTTAATGGTGAGATGCCTAGTGTCTTTAATGCACCATATGGAAAAGGCTGAGTTAAATCTTTAGCAATAATACTTTCCGGATTTGACCCAGTGTAACGCGCCATAAACCCGATAGGCTGATCGCGTTGCCATCCTTGTTTTGCTAAGTAGTTTGCGATTGAACCAATTGCATCTTCTGCCGAGTTTCTTAAATCGATATGTCCATTACCGTCATAATCGACACCATATTTACTAATATTGCTCGGCATAAATTGTGGATAGCCAATTGCGCCTGCGTAGGAACCTACAATACTACTTGTTGGGTAACCTTCCTTATAGGTCCATGCAATAAGAGCGGCGAGTTCATCACCAAAATATTCAGCGCGGCGAGGGTAGCCAAAAGCAAGTGTGGCTAAGGCATCACGTGTAATAAAAGAACCTTTATTCGCGCCATAACCTGTCTCAACACCCAAAATGCCCAAAATGACAGCTTGAGATACACCATATTGTTGTTCAGCGCGATTTAAAGCATCTGCATATTGGTTTTTAAAACGGACGCCACGTTGAATTGTCCCTTCAACCAAAAACATAGAACGATAGTCATACCAAGGTTTGCTTTCCCCTGGACGAGTCATAATATTTAGAATGTTTGGTAAATTTTTTGCACCATTCATGGCTGCATCAACTTGATCGCCACTTAACCCATAAGCGCTCATCGTTTTTTGTTTAAAATTTACATAATCAGGATGTGTTGCAAAATCGTTGGCCTGAGCGAAGTGACTTGTACTGATTAAACCAGTACACAAAGCAAGCATTTTTAAAGTTTTATTTAAGTGTTGAGACAACATATCGTTTTAAAATTCCAGATTATCGATGTGTATGAATGGACATGACTAAACCAAAGGTGGCCATTAAAGTAATAATAGCTGTTCCACCATAACTCATAAAAGGTAAAGGAACACCTACTACAGGTAAAATACCACTGACCATTCCCGCATTTACAAATACATAAACAAAAAAAGACAAACCAAAGGCGCCAGCAACTAAACGTCCATAGTTATGGAAGCTTTGTAAGCCGATTTGGAATGTTCTAAAAATAATAGCAAAATAAAGAATAACTAAAATAAGTACACCGATGAGCCCAAATTCTTCGGAATACGCAGCAATAATAAAGTCGGTATGACCTTCGGGTAAAAAGTGCAAATGTGATTGAGTTCCTTCAAGAAATCCTTTACCTGAAAAACCACCGGAACCAATCGCAGTTTTAGATTGAATAATATTCCAACCTGTACCGAGTGCATCCGCCTCTGGGTCAAGCAACGTTAAAACCCTTTGACGTTGATAGTCGTGTAAAAGAAATTCCCACGCAATCGGAATGATGACTGTAGCGCACGCTCCCGCAGCACCGATCATACGCCATGATAGTCCACTTAAAAATAAAACAAATATGCCACTTGCTAGCACTAACACTGATGTCCCTAAATCGGGTTGTTCTGCAATTAGTAAAAAAGGAATACCAATTAACATTAAGGATAAAACAACTTGTGAAAAGCTAGGGGGAAGAGGTTTACGCGCTAAAAACCATGCAACCATCATGGGCATACCGATTTTCATGAACTCACTGGGTTGGACACTTCCGAAACCGGGAATATCAATCCAGCGCTGAGCACCCATTCGGACTTCGCCAAACACCATGACTGCCACAAGTGAAAATAAGCCAAACAAATAAAAATATGGAGAAAAAGCTTGATAGACCTTGGGCGGAATTTGGGCTAGACCAAACATAACTAAAAAGCCAATACCAAAACTCATGGCTTGTTTACTCACTAACCCCACATCCTGTGCAGAAGCACTATATAGTACGGTTAAACCTAATAAAGCATTTAAGAGCAGAAATAGGCATAACCAAGGGTCAACATGGAGTTGTTGCCACTTTGATGGTTGCATAGCGGTGCTAAGACCATCTCGAGGAGCTTGGCGTAAAAATTTATATTGTGGGCTAGGAGACATGCGGCGTTAACTAAGGTCAATCAGTGCTTGGCGCATGCTAACATAAACGTGGTGAATGGCAATGTATATCAATATTTTGCAATAAAAAAACCTAGCTCTCGCTAGGTTTCCGATAGTCTATTTTTTATTAGTTAAAGAATAGACCATCATGGTATTCAGCCATCGCTTTAAGTTCAGTGCGATTTAAGCTTGGAATCAGTTTGTCGATTGCAATGTGAACAGCTTTTGTTACAGCTGCTGCACCAATATCTGCTGCTTTACGTTTGATCATACCGAGGTCTAATGTTTTATTAAAATCAGACATGAAGTGTTTGATCATCGCATCGCCGAATTGTTTATATAATTCAGCTAAAGCAGCTTTATTAATGTCATTGCCGGCTTCAAGCTCAGTAAAATTATGCTTAAGGTTAGTCACTAAGCCTGCATCTAAATTTACGCCTACTTTATATTGACCTTGTGGGTCTTTAAATAAGCTTTTTTCAGAGAACTCAACTGACTGTTTAACTACATCGTTAGGTGCTTTGCTTAACAATTGCTTTAAAAGAACAGCAACGGTTGATTTGACATAACCTGCTAGTTTTTCGGCAGTATCACGCTTTTCACTTGCAGGAAAATGTTGAACTAACTGAATCAAGACATTATCAATAATCTCTTCATTAAGTTGTAAAGCAATCTTATCGCGAAGTGGATATAAAGGTTCACTAGAATTTTTATTCGCAATTCCAGTCTGCATATCGTTCAATAAGCCTTCAGAAGGGGTAAAACCAAAAAACGGCATGGTATATCCTCAAATTATTCGTTTTATTGTCGTGCCAATCGAATCGGTTTTGGCATCCATGAAAGATCCGATACTCGGCAAGGGTTAATATCAAGTCCGCCGCGACGAGTATAAGTTGCATAAACCATCAGCTTTTCAGGCTGTAGATTTTGCCAAATATCGGCAAAGATCTGCTCAACACACTGTTCGTGAAAGCCGTTATGCTGACGGTACGAGATAATATAAGCTAAAACACTACGATAACAAGGTTTTTTGCCTTTAAAACGAATAAAAACTGTACCCCAATCCGGTTGTCCGGTGACTGGGCAGTTACTTCTTAAAAGATGAGAATACAATTCAACTTCGACTTCTTCACCAGAATCATCAAGTTTTAAAAGAGTGGCATCAGGATGCTGCTCTAAACGCTCTGGAGTGAGGTCATCAACACAAATACCTTGAGGCTTAGAAATCTCTAAATCATCTACTTGAAATAGGGTTAACTCAACTTTTGCACCTGCCGCCGCCGAGAGGTCTTTTTCAACAGTTTCAATAAATGATTGTTTAGACTCAAACTGAGTGAAGTTAAGACTATTGAAGTAAAGTTTTAATGACTTAGATTCAATCAAATTCGGTGAAGATGCAGGTAGCGTAATTCTGCCAATAGCAACTTGCGGGATAGCATGAGCGTTTAACCATGAAATTTCAAAAACATGCCACCAATCTTTACCTTGTGTGATGCCTTCAATATGCGAGTAGGCTTCACGAGACTGAGCACGAGCAATTGGAAATAAAACATCAGGTTGATAGTTAGTTGGATATTGGGTTTCTTTACCCAATAAAGACTGTTCGACACTCATTCACGCATTCCTGAACCACGAGCAAGTAAATAGTAAGCAATTCCGTAAAGTACAACACAGCATGATGTCACAATGATTAAAGAGAATGAAACATTCACATCGCTATGACCTAAAATGCCGAAACGGAAAGCATTAACCATATAAACAATAGGGTTAATTAAAGAAAGTTTTTGCCAAAAAGGACTAAGTGCACTAATGGCATAAAACACACCACCTAAATAAGTTAAAGGTGTAAGAACAAAGGTTGGAATAATAGAAATATCATCAAATGATTTTGCATAGACTGCATTAATAAAACCACCTAATGAGAAAAGAACCGAAGTAATTAGGACTGTATATATAGTTACGAACCAGTTGTGTATGAAAAGGTCAGTAAAGAACATGCTCATTGCAGTCACAATTGTACCAACTAATACACCACGGCAAATACCACCAATCACATAGCCCCACAGAATAATATGGAGTGGCACAGGACTCATGATGAGTTCTTCAATACTTTTTTGGAATTTTACGCTAAAGAAACTGGAAGACACGTTGGCATAACTATTAGTAATGACAGCCATCATAATTAAGCCAGGCACAATAAATTGCATATAGCTCACGCCACCCATTTGTCCAATGCGTGAACCCACCAAATTACCAAAAATGACGAAGTACAAACTCATTGTAATTGCTGGTGGTAATAAGGTTTGTGGCCAAATGCGTAGAAATCGGCGTACTTCTTTACGAACTATGGTCCAGAGAGCAATTTGCAGTTGGCTAAAATTCATTTTGCCTCTCCTTCAAGATTTTTCTCGACCATTTTGACAAATAACTCTTCTAGACGGTTCGATTTATTACGCATACTGTGAACACGAATACCTTGAGATTCTAATAACTGGAATAGGTCATTCAATGTATGCGCTCTATCCATCGTTACTTCTAAGGTATTGCTATCAATTAAGTTGAACTTGACACCAATAATGTTTAACTGGAGCGGCCCAATCGGTTCGGCTAAATCGAAGATAAATGATTCTTCATTGAGCTGATTAAGGAAGCTCTTCATGCTGGTATCTTCTTTAATTACACCGCGATCAATAATGGCAATGCGACGACACAACATTTCTGCTTCTTCTAAATAGTGGGTCGTTAAAATAATAGAAGTACCGCTTTCGTTCATTTCGGTTAGAAAATCCCACATAGAACGGCGTAATTCAATATCTACACCCGCAGTAGGTTCATCTAAAATCAGCAGTTTAGGCTCATGCATCATGGCACGGGCAATCATCAGACGACGTTTCATACCGCCAGACAGCATACGTGCTTGTATATTACGTTTTTCCCACAAACCGAGTTTTTCTAAATAATGTTCGGCACGTTTTTCTGCAATCTTTTTATGGATACCGTAGTAGCCAGCTTGAGTGACTAAAATATCGAATGTTTTTTCAAACTGCCCGAAGTTAAATTCTTGAGGAACGACGCCAAGCTGCTGTTTTGCCAGAGAAGGATGGGTATCGAGGTTGTGCCCAAAAATCTCAACTGTTCCTGAGGTTTTTTTTGTGAGGGAGCTGATAATACCAATGGTTGTTGATTTGCCGGCACCATTTGGGCCTAACAACGCATAAAATTCACCTTCAGGCACAGTGAGGTTAATACCTTTTAACGCCTGAAAACCATTACGATATGTTTTGGACAAATCTCTTAAAACCAAAGCATCAGTCATGAAATTCTCACATTATGAAAGAGGGGTATATTTTGAGCGATAATGATTAATAAACCAAGTAAAATAGTCGGAATTTTATAAAATTAAGATAAATTGAGAAATTATTATATAAAAGCTGGTGCGCCCGGCGGGGATCGAACCCACGACCCCAGGTTTCGGAAACCTGTACTCTATCCAACTGAGCTACGAGCGCATGTGTGGGGCACATCATAGGAAAAAAACACTTGCAGGTAAAGCACGAAATACATGCCAAGTGATTTTAATGCTTAATTAAACAGCAAGTTGTTCAATATTTTATATGCTTTGTGAAAGAAGCTGAATTGAATAGTTAATTGTACGTAAAGCTCTTGCAAGTTCCTGAGGAGGAATACGTGATTCTTGCAAACTTGTAATCCATTGTACCTGACATAATTTAAGCTCTTGTATTGTTGTAGCTTTCTCTATTTTTTGAACAAGTGGTTTGGTCATTAGTCCGCAATAGCTGCTAAGTGTTTTTATCATTAACTGTTGTATTTCTTCGAAAGAAAGAGTCTGAGAAGGTATTAGTGGTTGAAAATATGTAGTACTGGACTGATCTAAAGTTTTTTGCTCGGAAAGCTGGATTTCTCCAACAAGATGAGGGGAATGCAGTATAGAACTATCAACAGATTCTTTTTGATTTTCTTCTACTTTATTTATGGCTGATGTTTTTAAAATAATTTCTTCATTAGTAGCGGGTTTGGTAGAGGCAATTGGAGCAATAAGTTTTAAGTCTATAAGTTGTTGAATAAGTTCTGGAGATGCAATACGTTTTTTAAACTCACCATTTAAGTTCTGAAAATCTTCATGGTCTATTAAGAGTAATAAACGTCTTTGTTTTGCATTTAAAACAATATTGCGTTGTTGAAGCGCAACTCTTCCCAAATTGGTTCTATAAAAACCAGCCATTACTTTTCCCCAATATAAAAAATAAATCAGACTGTCCAATCTTCTGAGTCGAACAGTACTGTTTTTAATAAAATATAAATGGGGTTAACAATAAAACTTAAAAATGACAATATGATGAATAATCTATAAATATCATTTGGTTAAAATATTAAAAGGCACTTTCTAATGCTTTGCGAAGATAGACATCAAGCTCATCTTGGCGTAATAGCCATTGAATATAGTCTTTAGGAAGTTCAGCAATTGCTGTGCCTTTATGCTTACCAAAGTTAACAGTAGTAGGGATACGTGCTTCTTCAGAAATTCGGTAGAGCTCTTCAATATCTTGAATATTTAAATGATAGACAATATGCATCAAAATATTAGCAGTCAAAATAATATCAGCATCGGCACGGTGAGCACCTTTAAGCATTTCCCGAGCTTTGCTGCTGCCTTGAGAAATCATATAGATCAGTGCTGAGATATTATGAGCCTCTGCATCTGCCCAAACTTTACGTGCTAAAGCCAAAGTACAAATCGGTTTAATATTCGATACATCAACACCACAGCGAGCAATCGCGGCAATATCGTAATCAATATTGTGGCCAATAATATAAGTTGTAGTCTCTGGCAATTTAAAGGTTTTATAGTGAGGCTGGTTTTCTAAATCTGTTTCTAATATGTGGTGTACTGCCATCGCAGCATAAGAGATAGGCACACCCACTTGATATAACTGATCAAACAATTTGCTTTTATCTAAGGTGAGTTTACCTTCATTAAGTTCGATCGGAGCATACGCAATTTCAATAGGCAAACCATTTAGTGTATGAGTTTCTGTATCTAAAATAATGGCTTGCATATCTGGCCCTTTAAATAATTACGAGTAGCTATGAATGGTAACAGTTGGCTATTCACTTTAAAACATGAAGTGCAACTAGAAAGTGAGGAGAATGACAATTTATATTAAAAATAGAGTCTTTCATGGATTAATTTCATCAAATAGAACTTGCGAAAAATAAAGATTAGGCGTAATTATTTTTAAGGCATTGGAAAATGTTGATTAAAAAACTAAAGCACAACAAAAATGGAATTTAAGGGATATACCAATGAAAATAAAACTATTAATGACCAGCGTTCTCAGCACGAGTTTATTTTTAGTCGCCTGTGGAGGAGGGAGTAGTGATGATGACTCACCGATTGTTGATCCATCCGGTACTCCTGCCAACAACATACAAAATCCAGTTGTTAAAGTTGATGCTTACACCAGTACCAACTTAGGATCGGTTGCTGCAGAAAGTAGTATTTTGACTTATAAAATGTTGGGCCAAAGTGGGCAAGAGGTGCAGGCAACCAGTTTGGTATTCACACCAAATACACCGCCACCAGCAGGTGGTTGGCCAATTGTAGTTTGGGCACATGGAACCACAGGTGTTGCAGATACTTGTGCACCAAGTAAAGCAGCTTTAGCAGACAGTACAAAAGATTTAATTAGTAAGCTACTTGCAGCAGGTTATGTTGTCGTTGCACCTGACTATGAAGGCTTGGGCACACCAGGAATACATCCATTTTTAAATGTTAAAAGTGAGGCTTTTTCAATTACGGATGCGGTAGTTGCAACACGTAACTATTTATCACAGCGTAATTTATTAACTTCAAAAAAATGGCTTACAGTCGGGCATTCCCAAGGTGGGCATGCTGCGCTGAGCACTGCACAATATGCGAGTCGTGCGCAGCTAGACTATAAAGGTACGGTAGCGGTAGCTCCAGCTTCTAATTTAGGTTTTATTTTAGTAGCAGGGGAGCAATCTGTTGTGAATGCAACTTTGGATAAAAAGATTCCGATGTATGCACAGCTTGATACATATACCGCTCTAGTTACGGCGGGTATGCGTAACACACAGCCGAACTTTGATTATTCACAAGTATTTACTTCGCAAATCTCAGGTATTGCCGCACAAGCAGAAACTCTTTGCTCTGGACCATTGGGCCAAGCCTTTGGTGCAGGCATGACTAAGTATGCTACAGACCATAATGGAACACTGGATGGCTATACGCGTACACAACCTAACTTTATGGCAGTGGCGTTGGTTAAAACCTTTTTAGATAAAGATTCGCAGCCACTGCAAGCAAAAGTCACCACACCGATTATTATTTATCAAGGGGTAGGCGATACGACAGTACCTAAAGTCGCAACGGATATCTTGATATCTAATGCCACAGTAGTAGGTACTAAAATTAATAGTTATGTTACAGGTAATTGGGACCATGGTACGGTCATGAGTACTAATGTAGACAACATCGTTGGAAATGTTCAAACTTTGCTAACAGCACAATAGAGTTATTGATATTTAAAGTATTTTTAACATTGTTATAAGATAAAGTTAATGATGGGAAAATTAAAAATATAAGCTTTAAGCGGGCTTTTTAATTGATTTATAAACAATGGCTCATTTTTTATAAAACTTGAGCCATTTTTATTTAAAACTGAGCTAACTTGATTCTGTTTAATTATAAACTTCATGCTACAATATGTCGCAATCTTAGCACGGCTTAAAAGCCCTACTTATAGGACCCCCGCTAATGTTTGCCAATATTTCCATTTCTGAATTTGATCCAGAATTAGCTCAAGCAATTGCTTCTGAAGGTGAGCGTCAAGAAGCACATATCGAGTTAATTGCATCTGAAAACTATTGCTCTCCTGCTGTGATGGAAGCGCAAGGATCAAAACTTACGAACAAATATGCAGAAGGTTATCCAGGTAAACGCTATTATGGCGGTTGCGAATATGTGGATATCATTGAGCAAATGGCGATTGATCGTGCTAAAGAACTTTTTGGTGCAGATTACGCAAACGTTCAACCACACGCTGGTTCACAAGCTAACTCTGCTGTTTATCTAGCGCTTCTTAACCCAGGCGATACTGTTTTAGGTATGAGCTTGGCTCACGGTGGTCACTTGACTCACGGTGCAAAAGTAAGCTTCTCTGGTAAAACTTATAACGCGGTTCAGTATGGTCTAAACTCTGAAACTGGCGAGATCGATTACGAAGAAGTTGAACGTTTAGCATTAGAGCACAAGCCACGTATGATCGTTGCTGGTTTCTCTGCTTATAGCCGTGTTGTAGATTGGCAACGTTTCCGTGACATCGCGGACAAAGTTGGCGCTTACCTTTTTGTTGATATGGCTCACGTTGCAGGTCTTGTAGCTGCTGGTGTATATCCAAACCCAGTTCAAATTGCTGACGTAACCACAACTACGACTCACAAAACACTTCGTGGTCCACGTTCTGGTTTAATCCTTGCGAAAGCGAATGAAGAAATCGAGAAAAAACTTCAATCAGCTGTATTCCCTGGTAACCAAGGTGGTCCATTGATGCATGCGATTGCTGCTAAAGCAATCTGCTTCAAAGAAGCAATGTCTGATGACTTTAAAGCTTACCAACAACAAGTTGTGAAAAATGCTCAAGCTATGGCTGAAGTATTAATCGCTCGTGGTTATGACGTTGTTTCTGGCGGTACTGACAACCACTTGTTCTTGTTATCTTTAATTAAACAAGACGTAACTGGTAAAGAGGCAGATGCTTGGTTAGGCGCTGCTCACATTACTGTTAACAAAAACTCAGTTCCAAATGATCCACGCTCTCCATTTGTGACTTCTGGTATCCGTATCGGTACTCCAGCAGTAACAACTCGTGGTTTCGGTGAAGCTGAAGTTCGTGAACTTGCTGGTTGGATCGCTGACGTGATTGACAGCAAAGGTGACGAAAAAGTTATTGCTGACGTAAAAGCAAAAGTTGAAACTGTTTGTGCAAAATTCCCTGTATACACACAATAAGTTGTAGATATAAAAAAAGCGCCATATGGCGCTTTTTTTATATCTAGTTAATTACGTAAGAATTAACTTTTAGTTTTTACCGATGAATCTGCATCATGCCATCCACCACCTAATGCCCGAATTAAATCTACACTAGCCATCATTCTGCTGCCGTTAAGCTGAGCAGAAAGTTGTTCTTGTTGCAAAATAGTACGGTCAGAATCAATTACATCAAGATAGCTAATAGCACCTTCTCGATAACGTAGATGAGAAAGCTGATTTGCGTGACGAGAAGAAGAGAGTGCTTGGCTTTGAGCTTGTATTTGTTGATCGAGAATACGTTGATCGGACAACCCATTTTCAACTTCACGAAATGCATTCAACACGGTTTGACGATAATTCGCAACGCTTTCTTCATAGGCTGCTCGCGCTTGAGCGACTCCTGCTTTACGTTGCCCGCCGTCAAATAATGGCAAAGATAAAATAGTGCCTGCGACTGGCCCAAGCAAGAATGTACGGCTCGACCATTTACCTAAATCACCTAAAGTTGATGATTCATAACCGAGTGCACCTGTTAGGTCTAGTTTTGGAAAAAAAGCAGCGCGTGCAATTCCAATACGCGCATTATCTGCTGCCATAGCACGTTCAGCAGCAGCAATGTCAGGCCGTCTTTCAAGCAAAGTTGAAGGTAGACCTGCTGGAAGGCGAATGCTGTTTGTTGCTAAGGGTTGAGCTGCTAGGTTGAAGTCAGCTGGCGTTTTTCCAAGTAAAACAGCAAGTGCATGTTCTGCAGTTGCTCGGTTACGGGCAATCGTTAGGGCATTGGTTTGGGCTGTAGCCAGTTCGGTCTGCGCGCGAGAAACATCTAATTCACTGACTAAACCATTACGAAATCGAGTTTGAACTAGATCTCGAGTCTCACCAAGTAATTTAATAGTGCGATTATAAATTACTTGTTCAGCATCAAGCTGGCGAATTAGAAAATAGCCTTGTGCAACATCTGCTTGTAATGCTAAAAGTGCCGATTGATATAACGCTTCTTGTTGCTGTACATCAGCTGTTGCTGCATTAACACTACTGGCGATACGGCCAAATAAATCGAGCTCATACGAAATACTCGCTTGAGCACGCCATAAAGTTTGTGCAGATGTATGCGCATTATCATCTAAACCCAGTGAAGCGGGAGATGGTTTTTGGCGAGTTGGGCCAAAGCCAGCACCAATACTTGGTAAGCGTTCCGCTTGCGCTGCTGAACGTAATGCACGTGAAGCCTGAATATTGGCAGCAACAGCTTTAAGGCTTTGGTTACCAGCAATTGCTTGTTGCTCTAGTTCGTTTAACAGTGGGTCATTAAAAACACGCCACCATTCGCCACGTGATTGTGCATCGGCAGGTTGAGCAATTTTCCAGTTGCTATCTTCAAGTTTAGGGTCTGACTCTTTAAATTTAACAGGAACTATGACCTTTGCAGGTTGATATTCCGGAGCCAATGAGCAGCCTGCAAGGAGCAGGCTTCCCATGAGTGAGGACACTAACCATTTTTGTTTTGATGATGTCATCAAATGTCCTCCTTAGTGGTCATGTGGGTTAGCTAATGGCGCTTCATGAACGGCTGCCGAATGCAGTTTATGTTTGCTGTTGAGTGTACGAATCAGGACATAAAAGGCAGGGGTGAGGAATAAACCAAACAATGTTACACCGATCATGCCAAAGAACACGGCAATACCCATGGCATGACGCATTTCAGAACCTGCACCTGTTGAGGTAACCAGTGGGACTACACCCATAATGAATGCAATAGAAGTCATTAAAATTGGGCGTAAACGCAGACGACTCGCTTCAACTGCGGCATTAAATGCAGTTGCACCTTGCATTTCAAGTTCCCTTGCAAATTCGACAATTAAGATGGCATTTTTACAGGCCAGCCCGACCAGTACCATCAGACCAATTTGCGTAAAGATGTTGTTATCTCCACCTGTCAGCCAAACACCGGTTAGAGCCGCCAAGATGCCCATTGGCACAATGAGAATTACAGCTAATGGCAGAGTTAAGCTTTCGTATTGTGCTGCCAATACCAAGAACACGAGTAATACACTGATTGGGAAAACCCATAGTCCTGCATTACCAGCCAAGATTTTTTGGTAGGTTAAATCAGTCCATTCAAACTTAATGCCGCGTGGTAAGGTTTGAGCAGCAATACGTTCAACAGCAGCTTCAGCTTGGCTAGATGAATAGCCCGGTGCAGGACCGCCATTAATATCTGCTGAGGTATAGCCGTTATAACGCACGACCATTTCTGGACCATAAGTTTGAGTCACGTTCACCAATGAAGATAAAGGCACCATTTGTCCGGCACTGTTGCGGGTTTTTAGTTGCAAAATATCTTCAGGGTTAGCACGGAAAGGAGCATCGGCTTGAGCACGAACCTGATAAACACGACCAAAGCGGTTAAAGTCGTTAACGTACTGAGAGCCTAAATAAATCTGCATGGTGTTGAACACATCGGTTACAGCCACACCTTGCTGCTTGGCTTTTACACGGTCTAGATCAACATTAAGCTGAGGTACATTAATTTGATAACTTGAGAACATTGGACCAAGTTCAGGGGCTGATTGTGCTGCTTTCATAAAGTTTTGTGCAGCATCATTCAAGGCTGAATAGCCTAAGGCACCTCGGTCTTCAAGTTGGAGCTTAAAGCCGCCCATCGTACCTAAGCCCATCACTGGTGGTGGTGGGAAAACTGCAATATAGGCATCTTGAATTGCAGAATATTTCTGGTTGAGAGCACCAGCAATTGCATTTGCAGATAAGTCTTTGGCCTTACGTTCATCGAATGGCTTTAACGTCACAAAGACAATACCGGCGCTTGAGCTGTTGGTAAAACCGTTAATGGATAGGCCAGGGAAGGCAACCGCACTTTCTACACCAGGTTGCTTAAGTGCTGTATCGCTCATTTTACGAATGACCGCTTCGGTACGATCTAAAGACGCGCCGTTTGGTAATTGAGCAAAGCTAATTAAATATTGTTTGTCTTGGGCAGGAACGAAGCCACCCGGAACAATATAAGAAATACCAACGGTTAAACCTAAAAGTGCTGCATAAACACCCATTGCCGATGCTTTATGAGAAATGACACGACTCACGCCTTTACCATAGTTGTCTGACGCACGGGTAAACACACGGTTAAACAGTGCAAAGAAACGTCCAAATACACGGTTCATAATGCGTGTTAATGCATCAGGTTTAGCGTCATGTCCTTTTAGTAACATGGCTGCTAAAGCAGGAGAGAGCGTAAGGGAGTTAAATGCCGAAATGACAGTTGAAATGGCAATGGTCATGGCAAATTGTTTATAAAATTGCCCTGTTAAACCCGTCATAAAGGCAAGAGGTACGAAGACCGCAACGAGAGTTAAGGCAATCGCAATAATTGGACCACTCACTTCTCGCATGGCGCGATAAGTTGCGTCTCTTGGGCTTAAACCTGCTTCAATATTCCTCTCGACATTTTCGACGACGACAATCGCGTCATCGACCACAATGCCGATGGCAAGTACCATCCCAAACAGTGAAAGCGCATTGATGGAATACCCAAAGGCAAGCATAAGTGCAAATGTACCAATAATAGAAACCGGTACTGCAAGCAATGGAATAATCGACGCACGCCATGTTTGTAAGAATAAAATAACAACCACAACAACCAGTGCAATTGCTTCAAGTAAGGTATGAACGACTGCTTTAATACTAGAGCGTACGAATTGAGTTGGGTCGTAAACAATGTCGTATTTAATTGAAGATGGGAAATCTTTTGAAAGTTCCTTCATCGTGCTACGCACTTGATCTGAAACTTGCAAAGCATTGGCACCCGGTGCTTGGAAAATTGGAATGGCAACTGCTTGTTTATTATCAAGCAATGAACGCAAGCCATATTGTGAGGCTGCAAGTTCAACACGAGCAACATCGCCCAATCGGGTGACTGCGCCATCGGGTGCAGTTTTTAAAATAATGTCTGCAAATTCTTGCTCAGTCGTTAAACGACCTTGAGCATTCACTGAAAGTTGTACAGGTGAATTGGTTGGTGACGCACCAATTGTACCTGCCGCAACCTGAATATTTTGTTCACGGATTGCATTCACAATTTCAGTGGCTGTGAGATTACGTTGCGCTACTTTTTGTGGGTCGAGCCACACACGCATAGCGTAGTCACCAGAACCGAATAAACCAACTTCACCTACACCTTGTAAGCGTGCCAAACGATCTTTTACGTTCAGTACAGCGTAGTTACGTAAGTAAGTCATGTCATAGCGGTTATCTGGTGAAGTCAGATGCACAACCATGGTTAAAGTGGGAGAACTTTTTAAGGTGGTGACACCCAAGCGCTGTACATCTTCAGGTAAACGAGGCATTGCCTGAGATACGCGGTTTTGAACCAATTGTTGAGCTTTGTCTGGGTCAATACCGAGTTTGAAGTTCACTGTAATGGTTAAGTTACCGTCACTGTTTGCTTGAGATTGCATATACAACATGTCTTCTACGCCGTTGATTGATTCTTCAAGCGGAGAGGCAACAGTTTCGGCAATTACTTTTGGGTTTGCGCCCGGATATTGAGCACGCACCACCACAGATGGCGGAACAACTTCTGGATATTCGGAAATCGGTAACTGAAATACGGAAAGTAGACCGGCAAGTAAAATCAATACTGATAACACACCAGCAAAGATCGGCCGATCAATAAAAAATTTGGAAATATTCATATGCGATTAACCTTTTGCCGGAGTTGAAGTTTTTTCTGTTGGCTGAGGTTGGGGCGTGTTAGTACTTGCAGTGATTTGTGCATTCGGCATCGGGACGAGGTGCGGCGTAACAGGGTCACCCGGACGAATACGCTGTAAACCATTCACCACAATACGGTCGCCCGCTTGTAATCCGCTATTCACGATTTGCAAGCCATCTTGTTGCGCCCCGATTTTTATTTCGCGGTAAGCAGTCTGATTTTTAGCATCGACAACAACGACAAAACGCTTATCTTGATCGACCCCAATTGCGGTTGGGCTAATGAGAATGGCTGAACGTGGTTGGCCGCCACCAAGACGAATTCGAGCATATAAACCCGGTAATAAAACTCCGTTTGGATTGTCGAAAGTCGCGCGAACACGAATCGTGCCTGAGGTTGTGTCTAGGTTATTGTCGATTGAGTTGATGGTTCCCTCACGAGAAAAACCAGTTTCATTGGCAAGTCCCATATAGACAGGAACCTGTGCTGAGTTGCGCTGATTACTGATGTATTTGAGATAAGTTTGTTCATCAACATCGAAAGATGCATAGAGACGAGATACAGACACTAAACTCGTTAAAACTTGTGCTCCGTTACCCGCAGAAACCACATTACCCACGGTCACTTCAGCACGAGAAATTCTGCCGCTAACTGGTGCAGTAATACGGGTATATTCCAGATTTAAGCGTGCAGATTGAACGGCTGCTCTGGCTGCTTGTAGGTTGGCACTGGCTGAGCGTGCATCATTTTCTGCCAGATCAAGCTCTTGGCGTGATACAGCATTACTTTGAATTAGACGTTGAATACGGGAAAGATTGGTTGCTGTATAGGTGACTTGCGCTTCGGCTGAAGCAAGTTGTGCTTGTGCACGATTGAGTTCTGCTTCAAATGGACGAGGGTCAATTGTAAAAAGTAACTCGCCTTTTCTAACCAGACTCCCATCTTTAAAATGAACGGCAATGAGTTTGCCCGAAACCTGAGGCCGAATATCAACTTGATCAATCGCCTCTAGGCGACCGGAATATTCTTGCCAGTCGGTAATGGTTTTGCTGATGACATTAGAGATATCAACAGTGGCAGCTTGTTGGGCAGGGGTCGGTGCAGCTTTTGCATCGGCATTTTCATGTAAGAAGATAAAACTGCCACCCGTTGCCAAAATGGCGACAAAGATGGCAGACAGTGCGAACTGTTTGCGGGAAAATGACATGTTGTGCTCCTACTTATTTGGATACCTGTTTTCAGACTTTTAGTTATGGTCCGTATGGGAGAAACAGGGTTTAGGCAATGGACGGAGCATAAAAGTTTGTCAATCACGAATAAATATATTAAATTTGATAACACTATTCGTATTTTTATAACAATTGATGTGTTTGAATTAGAAAATGCATTGATAGGAGTGTGCGTGTGGATCTATTTCATGCCATGAAAGTATTTAACAAAGTTGTCGAAACAAATAGTTTCAGTTTAGCGGCTGACAGTTTAGGCCTACCGCGTGCTTCTGTGACCACAACCATTCAGGGTTTAGAGAAACATTTACAAGTTCGCTTATTGAACCGAACCACTCGTAAACTCAGTTTGACACCCGATGGCGCGGTTTATTATGAACGGACTTCGCGAATTTTAGCCGATGTTGAAGATGTTGAATCGAATTTTCATGATTCGGAACGTGGACCAAGAGGCCGACTACGTATTGATGTTAAAGCCTCGATTGGGCGGCTGATCCTGATTCCGATGCTTTGTGATTTTCATGCCAAGTATCCCGATATTGATTTGGTGATTGGAATGAGTGATCGTCCAGTCGATTTGGTACAAGATGCGGTGGACTGTGTCATTCGTATTGGTCAGCTGAAAGATTCAAGTTTGGTTGCACGTCGTATCGGAACAATTCAGTGCGTGACGGTTGCTGCACCTCGTTACTTGGCTGAACATGGTGAACCGCAAACCATTGATGATCTACAAAAACATCAGGTCGTGCATTACTTTAATAGTCGTACCGGACGTAATATCGATTGGGATTTTATGGTTGATGGTGAGATTCATAGCGTTGGCGTGAAAGGGCGCGTTTCTGTTAACGATGGTGATTCATATGTTGATTTGGCTGTACAGGGTTTTGGCTTAATTCAATGCCCATATTATATGGTGGCAAAACATCTGGAGGATGGCTCACTCAAGGAAGTGCTGACTGAATGGTTGCCAGCACCCATGCCAATATCAGTCGTATATCTACAAAACCGTCATTTATCGCCTAAAGTTCGTGTGTTTGTTGATTGGGTGGCCGAATTATTTGCAGGTTGTCCATTGTTGAGTGGTTGCTCAATGGTATGGGATCAGAAATGTGAATTTGCCAGTGCCAAAGAACATAACCATGAATACACCATTCGGACATTGGTCGAAAATGAAAATATGGCAGAGGCTTATACACTCAAGAATTAACTTTTCAATTTGATTGATTTTTCAACATTTAATCAGTTAATACGATCTGCTGTTTTGACATCTTCCTGATTCTTTAACTTATGGTATAAAAATTGCAATTATTTCGGCAGAAGAGTAAGTTTGAAATACTCAAGTTTTTATCACCTTATTTGGATTTCAAGGAGAAGCTTCAAGATGGCAAGCTTTATGAAAAAAATGTTCGTTTCAACAACCTTAGTTCTGGCTGCTGTTGCGACTAATGTGCAAGCAAAGGATTGGAAGGTGATTCGTTTTGGTACAGAGTCCTCTTATGCACCGTTTGAATATAAAACACCGGATGGCAAGTTAACTGGTTTTGATGTTGATTTGGGTAATGCCATTTGTGCAAAACTCAAAGCCAAATGTGTTTGGGTTGAAAACTCTTTTGATGGGATGATTCCAGCCCTTAAAGCGAAAAAATTTGACGGCATTCTTTCATCAATGACGGTGACTGATGAACGTGCAAAACAAATTTTGTTTAGTAGCAAAATCTACAACACACCAACACGCATGGTTGCAAAAAAAGGCTCGCCATTATTACCGACAGCTGCCTCATTGAAAGGTAAACGTGTAGGTGTACAACAGGGCACAATTCAAGAAACTTATGCTAAAACCTATTGGGCACCAAAAGGTGTAACCGTTGTACCTTATCCAGTCCAAGATTTGATTTATCAAGACATGATGTCAGGTCGTTTAGATGCAACTTTACAAGATGCGATCATGGTTGATGGTGCTTTCTTAAAACAACCAAAAGGCAAAAACTTTGCATTTGTCGGTGGCAATGTAGTTGATGCAAAAACACTGGGTGTAGGTGCTGCTATTGGTTTACGCAAAGAAGATGCAGATTTGAAAGCGAATATTGATAAAGCACTCGCAGCAATCATTGCAGATGGTACATACAAGAAACTAGAGAAAAAATATTTCTCCTTTAACATTTACTAATGATGTGAAAAATGTCGGCTGAGTGCCGACATTTTTAAATCTATTCTCATCTCATCAATATTGGATATTGTTTTTAAGGAGAAGATGAGTCATGTTTTTATCTGGCTATGGGCCACTCCTTCTCAGCGGGACATGGATGACCCTTCAGCTTGCGCTGTTGTCACTTTTGCTTTCTGTCATTATTGGCTTAATTGGTGCGAGCTCAAAACTCTCTAGTTTTAAAGCCTTACGCTATATTGCAACCGCCTATACCACACTCATCCGTAGTGTGCCTGATTTGGTGATTATGCTGCTGTTATTTTATAGCTTGCAGTTGGGTCTGAACCAAATTACTGAATCACTGCAAATGGATCAAATTGATATCAATCCTTTTGTGGCGGGTGTGATTACTTTAGCGTTCATTTATGGTGCATATTTTACCGAGACCTTTCGTGGTGCATTTCAATCTGTTCCAACGGGTCAAATTGAAGCAGCAATGGCCTATGGTATGACCCCTTGGCAGGTTTTTCGACGTGTATTATTCCCTCAAATGATGCGTTTTGCATTGCCCGGCATTGGTAACAACTGGCAAGTCTTGATTAAGGCAACCGCACTGGTTTCAATTATTGGCCTGACTGACATTGTGAAAATTACCCAAGATGCAGGTAGAAGTACCATGCAGCTGTTCTTTTTCAGCATCGTCGCTGCCGCGATTTATTTGGCAATTACCACTGTGTCGAACCTGATTTTAATGTGGCTTGAGCGTCGTTATTCTGCTGGTGTGAGGAAGGGACAATTATGATTGAAATCCTTCAACAATATTGGCAGGCATACCTTTGGACCGATGGTTTACAAATGACCGGTGTCGCGATGACTGCTTGGTTATTGGTGCTTTCTATTGGTATTGGTTTTGTGCTTGCTGTGCCTTTATCACTTGCACGAGTATCAGAAAATCTTTGGTTGCGTGGTCCAGTTTGGTTGTATACATATGTTTTTCGTGGCACACCCCTGTACATCCAATTGCTGATTATTTACTCAGGCATTTACAGCTTTGATTACATCCATGAACATCAGACGCTTGATGCATTTTTTCGAGAGGGCATAAATTGCACCATTTTGGCATTCGCGCTCAATACTGGTGCATATACCACTGAAATCTTCGCTGGGGCGATCCGTTCTATTCCACATGGCGAGATTGAAGCTGCACAAGCTTTTGGAATGTCAAAATGGAAACGCTATACCCGCATTATTATTCCGTCGATGTTGCGCCGTGCTTTACCATTTTACGGTAATGAAGTCATTTTAATGTTGCATGCGACAACCATTGCATTTACAGCAACTGTTCCTGACATTTTAAAAATTGCGCGTGATGTGAATGCGGCAACCTATGACACCTTCAATGCTTTTGGAATTGCTGCAGTGTTGTATGCGATGCTGGCATTTATTTTGATTTGGCTATTTCGTAAGTTGGAAAAACGTTGGTTGGCATTTTTAAAGCCATCGAATCATTAGGAGACATAAATAATGGAACAAGTTGCAAAACTAGTGATTCGTGATTTACATAAGACATTTGGCGATCATGAAGTACTGAAAGGGATATCACTTGATGCAAATGCTGGTGATGTCATTAGTATCATCGGTTCATCTGGTTCAGGTAAAAGTACCTTGCTACGTTGTATTAACTTTTTAGAACAACCGAGTAATGGCACCATTAAGCTCAATGGTGAAAAACTGCGCACAGTCTTTGATAAAAAAGGCAATTTAAAAGTGGTTGAACCAAAGCAACTACAAAAAATGCGTACCCAGCTCATGATGGTGTTTCAGCATTTTAATTTATGGTCACACATGACAGTGCTGGAAAATGTGATTGAAGGGCCAATTCACGTACTTGGGGTAAAACGTGCCGAGGCAGAAGAGCGTGCGCGGAAATATCTACGTAAAGTTGGTTTGCCTGAAAGCGTTGAAAGTAAATATCCTGCATTTTTATCTGGTGGTCAGCAGCAGCGTGTAGCGATTGCCCGTGCTTTGGCTATGGAACCGGAAGTTATGTTGTTTGATGAACCAACCAGTGCGCTTGATCCAGAGTTAGTGGGTGAAGTACTAAAAGTAATGCAGGGCTTGGCTGAAGAAGGACGTACTATGATTGTGGTGACACATGAAATGGGCTTTGCGCGTCATGTATCTAATCAAGTAATTTTTTTGCATCAAGGGAAGATTGAAGAACAGGGTCATCCTGATGAAGTACTCAATAACCCTAAAAGTGAACGCTTAAAGCAGTTTCTAACGGGCAGTTTAAAATAAGCTGTTTATACCGAGTATGGTGAAATTTTTTATAAAAGATTCTCACCGTACTCGGTTGTTTTTTTTAATTATATTTTATAGATGAGTATTTTTAGAAAACACATTAATAATGATAATGCCTGCGATCATTAAAGTAAGACCAATGCAGGCTGCCAAGTCTAAATGCTGTTTGTAAAATATCCAGCCAATTGCTGAAATTAAAATAATACCTGCACCCGACCAAATAGCATATGCAATTCCGATCGGAATTGTTTTTAGCGTCAGAGACAATAAATAAAAAGCAATTGCATAACCCACAACAGTAATAATCGAAGGAATTGGAACAGTAAAACCTTGAGATGCTTTTAAAGCTGAAGTTGCAATGACTTCACAAGCAATCGCAATTGCTAAATAAAGATAAGACATGGGGAGCTACGCCAGAATGAGTTTTAATCAATCTATATGAAATGTTGAAATGATTTGACCAGTTTTAACGATTGTGCAATTTTTTTGGTACACAAATACAAGTAAATCAAACTGAACTGATAGTTTGATTTTATCACTAGCAAAACGGTATAAACCATTAATTATATTAAAAACTAATCGCAATGATTAAAGTGCTATGTTTAACCTACATCATAAGCTAGGGTTGATACTGTCATATCTCTCTTCGCATGCTGTAAATTATGAGTGAGTAGTGATTTTGTCCATATGGTTTTGAGATGAAAGCATATTTTTTGCTAACTCTCCTAAGCGTATCAAAGCATTTAACATTTTGGGATTTAACTCAAAACACGCTGCAATACGTAAACAATGACTAAAACGTTTATCAGCAGAACATAAGATTCCCGGCATACATAAGATTTTTTCATCCATAGTTTGATGAAACAGTTCTAGCGTATCAATAGATTCGGGCAATTCTAACCATAAAATAAACCCTGCTTGTGGGCGACTGACTCGGGTACCAAGTGGGAAATAACGACAAATATAAGATTTGATGGTATCAATTTGTTGTTGATAGCGTTTTTTGAGCTGTCGTAAATGCAGGTCATAACCACCATTTTCTAAGAAAAGTCCTAAGGTTTCAGTAAGCAAAGCAGGCTCGGCTACCGTTGTTGTAAATTTTAGCTGCTGCACAATATTACGGAAGCGCCCAGCTTCTAACCAACCGATTCGATAGTCGGGTGCTACAGTCTTGGTGTAGCTACTACATACCAACACCCATCCATTTTGATCAAATGCCTTAATGTTGGGTAAGAGAGGTTCGGCTAGTTGCAATTCGGCATACATCGCATCTTCAATAACAGGAACTTGAAAATGATTGGCTAGCTCTGCCAAGCGACGGCGGCTGCTTTCAGGCATACTGAAACCGAGGGGATTGTGTCCTGTTGGAATCGTTAATATGGCTTGTACACTTTGAGATTTTAAGAGTTCTTCAAGTGTATCTAGACACATGCCTGTATGTGGCGAAGTGGGAACTTCTACAATTTTTCGGCCTAAATTATGCAGGAGTGGGTACAAATTATGAAAAGTCGGGATCTCAAGGGCGATGCTGTCACCCGCTTGAGTTGTTGCCATAATTGCGAGACTTAAAGCCTCCATGGTGCCATGGGTGAGTACAATATCATCTGCTGAAAGAAACATACCGAGTTGCAAGCTTCGTCTAGCAATTTGTGTGCGTAGTCGTGTTGACCCTGGTGGTAAGGTATAGCTTTTAAAAATATCTGGTTGTGTCCGTAAAACTTGAGCAGTTAAACGTTTTAATCGCTCAATTGGATAGAAATTTTCTCCTGAGGGGCAAGCTAGGGCCAAATTAATATAGCTTGGGTCCATTTGCTTTTTAACGATTTGTGCGAGGAAGCAGCTGATACCTGAAAGTGGCACTTTTTCTTCACTGACATAACGTTCTTCGAGTTCTAGCAAGTTTGAAGGTGCATGACAAACATAGTAACCAGATTGAGGACGAACAGAAATCAAACCTTGATCTTCAAGTTGACGATACGCTTCTTTTACGGTGTTAATGCTGACCTGATAATGGTTTGCACAGTCTCGTATTGAAGGTAGACGCGAACCAATAGGCTGCCTTCCATTATGGATTTGAAGGGTTAAGTCATCACTCACTTTTTTATATTTGTACATATCAATTCATTAAAAAGCCAAAGTAATGGGTACACTTTATAGTGATCTGTTATTTATCTCAAATATTGTGACTACTTTAGGTTGGTCCATTTAATCGAGTTTTACACTTAAGAACTGTGTCTATTACTTTTCATATTAACTGATACTGTAACCATTAAAGATATCTCAGTAAGATCAAAAGCATGGTGAGGATTTAAAACCATAATTTTTTAATATCAAAATGAGTAGGAGTGGTCTATGTCCGTTGTAGCATTTAAACAAGTTGATGTTTTTACTTCACAAGCATTTAAAGGAAATCCTGTCGCGGTGATTATGGACGCTAGTACCTTAACATCTGAGCAAATGCAGGCGATTGCCAATTGGACCAATCTCTCTGAAACTACATTTGTACTGCCTGCCACAGATTCGCAAGCTGATTATCAGGTTCGAATTTTTACTCCGCAAAATGAATTACCATTTGCAGGCCATCCTACAATCGGCACAGCCCATGCTTTACTTGAAGCTGGTCTAATTACTGCTAAAGAAGGAAAATTGGTACAGCAATGTGGTGCAGGTTTAGTTGCTCTTACGGTAAGTGAATTGAATCATATTTCCTTTGAACTACCACAACCTAAAATTACGCCATTAGATACGACACAGACTCAAAAATTGGCAGAGATTTTAAAATGTCAGATTGACACTCAATGGAATGCTGCATTGGTTGATGTTGGGGCACGTTGGGTTGTATTACAAGCTGTCAATGCCGAAGCTGTTTTAGCGACTCAACCAGACTTCGCTGCTTTAAAACAACATGATTTAGAAATGAAAGTTGGTGGAGCGACGGTTTATGGTTTCTATGAAAATAATGATGAACAAAAACATATAGAAGTTCGTTCATTTGCTCCTTCAATTGGAATAAATGAAGATCCAGTTTGTGGTAGTGGTAATGGTAGCGTAGCGTCTTTTATTCGTTACCATGGTATTTTGCCCGCACAAAATGATCAGGTAATGTCTTCACAAGGTCGCGTTTTAGGACGTGACGGACAGCTTCAACTAAATTTATATCAAGATAAAATTTTAGTGGGTGGAAGCGCTGTTACCTGTATCGATGGCATAATCAAGTTATAAAACAAATATAAAAAAACCGAGGACTTGGCCTCGGTTTTTTTAATTAGAAAATCTTATTTTTCTACGAACGCACGTTCAATTACGTAGTCGCCCATTACACCCATACGAGGTGATTCAACTAAACCATGTTCGTCAAGTAACGCAGCAACGTCTTTCAAGAAAGCAGGGCTACCGCAAAGCATTGCGCGGTCAGTTTCACGGTTAAATCGTGGTAAACCAACTTTTTCGAATAAAGCACCAGTTTCAATTGCAGTGGTAACACGGCCTTGAGTGTGGAAAGGTTCACGAGTTACAGTAGGGTAGTAAACAAGTTTGTCTTTAATACCTAACTCTTCAAAGAACTCATGGTTTGGTAATTCGTTCAAGATAAGGTCTTGATAAGCTAATTCAGAAATATAACGTGTACCATGAACAACGATTACTTTTTCAAAACGTTCGTAAGTTTCTGGGTCACGAATAATTGACAAGAATGGAGCAAGACCAGTACCAGAAGATAAAAGGTACAAGTTTTTACCTGGTAAAAGGTCATCATGAACCAAAGTACCTGTTGGTTTTTTAGAAATCAGAATCTCATCGCCAACTTGTACTTTTTGCAAAATCGAAGTTAAAGGACCATCTTGTACTTTAATTGAGAAGAATTCTAACTCTTCTTCGTAGTTTGCACTTGCAATCGAATACGCACGCATTAACGGTTTGCCATTCACTTCAAGTCCGATCATTACGAACTGACCATTTTTAAAACGTAAGCTAGTGTCGCGTGTAGTTTTAAAACTGAAAAGGGTGTCATTCCAGTGGTGAACATGAGTAATGCGTTCGACGTTAAAAGCAGCCATTAAAGGTCTCGATCACGATTAAAAGAAAACAGATTGCTATTCTAATCTAAATTCATTCCCGATAAACTGAATATATTTAATTGTGTTTATAAGAAAAAGTGATGATCAATTCTGTCACCCTTCCCATAATCGGCCACATGTGCTCTCCATATCGAGAAAAATTCGGTATTCCACGCCAGCCTAATCTGGTAAATATCGAGTCATATATCGACATGATAGAACCTTATAATGACTTGTTGGCTTTTGAAGGAATTGAGCAATTTAGTCATCTCTGGCTAGTTTGGCAGTTTCATGACAATAAAAATCAGGGTAGTGCAGATAAATTCCGTCCGCAAGTTCGTCCCCCACGTTTAGGGGGTAATGAAAAAATTGGCGTATTTGCTACACGTAGCATGTATCGACCAGCACCAGTGGGCTTGTCTGTAGTACGGTTAAAGAAGGTTGAAAAAGTCGGTAAGTCAGTACGAGTGTACGTCACTGGCAGCGATTTATTAGATGGAACTCCAATTCTAGATATTAAACCCTATATTCAATATTCTGATGCGATTGTTGATGCACAAAGTGGTTATGCACATGCAGAACCAGAGCGTAAATCAGTCATTTGGTCTGAACCTGCTCTAAATACTCAAAAATATTTTTTACAAAATAAAGAAATGGACGATCAATACCTTGATGAGCTTGAGCAAGTGTTAGCCTTAGATCCTCGGCCTGCTTATCAAGAAGATTCAGACAGAATTTATAAAATGAAATTTTCCAGTTTCGATATTCATTTTAAAGTCGGTCAGCTTGAAGTTACTGTAGTGGATATGGTGAAAGCTTCTGCTGTGCAATAAATTCTATTTTAGAACCAATGGATGTTGAGCCAAAGTAAAGTAATAAAAATAGCCATATGAATAAGCTGGGCGGGAACGAAGGCAAGAGCATAAGGTAGCCCGCCCGAAATTACAGAGTTTATACTTTTGGCAATTGCATGCACTGCAAAGCCTCCCATAAAAGCAATTAATAAAGGGGACATATGAGCACTATCAGGTTCACCTTGTACAATTACTGCGGCTATAGCAGCATGGATCTCAAACAAAGAAGCGAGTAACGTTCCGGCTATTAATCCTGCATCGCCTAAAGATATACTTAAACCATAAACACCTGCCTGAATAAGCGTGAGTGTGCCAGCAATAATAATGGCTTCTTTAAGACTAAACATTCTTGAGTCGAGTTCGGGTAAAGTAGTACTAGGCTCTCCTTTACGTAATAAAATAAAAGCCCATACCGCTAAAACAACTAATGCAATAAGGGCAGGAAATATAATTAGCTTAAACCAAGTAAAGCTGATACCTATCACAATAATTAATGTTTGAATAAGTGTTGAAACGCAGGACATTAATGCAGCGCCCGCATTAGTCGTTGCATTTGCACGACCGGAACGTACCTCTAAACCCAGACTGGCAATAGCTGCTGTACTGGAAACAAAACCTGAAGCCAAAGACGAAAGTAATAAGGCATTTTTGGAAGATAATAAGCGTTTGGCAATATGTGCCAGTGCCTGTACAAATAAAATTAAAGTGAGCAATTTTAAAATAACATTCGGATTTAAAACTGGACCCCAAAAGGGTTTATTCGGGACTAAAGGTAAAGCAATTAAAAGTAAGGCGAGTAGGAAAATTCCATCGCGCAATTCTGCCTCGGTAATCCATTGGCTAGCAATACCATGCATAGACTGCTTAGCTATTAAGATAGCCGTCATGATGACTGCTAAACTTGCTGCCAATGAAATATTCCAAATACAGAGTGCTCCAATGAAATAAGTCATGATAAATGCAAGTTCGGTAGTAACGCCCGGATCATTTGGCTGATTTTTGAGGGAAACGATGCTGATTGCACCGATGATTAAAGCTCCAACAATCCCCATAGGAGTGCCGAATAAAAAACAGATCGCGCCTAATAAAGCGCTAATTGCAAAAGATCTAAAACCAGCGAAAGTTTTATATTCGTGTTTGAGTTTACTGCGCTCTCGTTCTAAGCCGATTAATAAGCCACAGCCAAGGGCAGCTGCAATGACTGTAATGAATTCTTCAAAGGATGTTGTTTGTAATGACATTGTCATTGGAAGTTCCATATTACTTCCTCTTTGGTTTATTGTTATATGTAGATTTGAATCATTTTAAAATCATATATTCACGTTCAGTTTATGCTTTTTATGAGACTGATCATAGTATCTTTTTTAGACAATGCAACTTACAAAATAACTTTATAAACATGACCTATGACGCAAAAAAAGTTCAAGTTGAGAATTGGTTTAATTAATTGAAGTTGAAGGATATTTAAATAGTGGATTTAACGATTTTGGGGTGAGTTAAATCTAAAACATCTCTGCTATATTATAAAAGTATATTGGGGATAAAGCATGAATGCACATGTAGAAATAGATACCTATTGGTGTCTAGAACAACTATTACAAGAAGGCCGTATCACAGAACGAGATAAATTACTGGTACAGTCAAGCCACCGCCAAAAGGACCAGTTGAAATGGCATCCTTTACAGTGGATTGCACATTTTAATTTAAAAGATCAGCAGCACACACACGCTCATTTAAGTTTAAATCGTTTGTGTTTATGGTTTGCAGATCGGGTTCAACTTCCTTTATTTGTGATTGATCCTTTAAAGGCAGATGTGAGTGCTTTAACTCAAGTCATGTCACAAGAATTTGCTATTCGCAATCATATTTTAGCTGTTGAAATCCATGCCGATCGAATTGTGATTGGAACAGACCAGCCATTTCAAACAGATTGGCTCAATAATCTTGAAAGAAGTCTAGCTCCTAAAAAAATTGAGCGGGTACTACTTAATCCCGAACAGTTGCAACGTTATTTACGCGAATATTATCAGGTCAGTCGAGCGGTAAACTCAGCTCAAAAAGATGCAGCTCATGACCGTGATAATAAAAATGTTGAAGCTCTTTTACAACTTGGGGATAGCCAGAACCCTGATGCCAATGATCAGCATATTGTGAAATTAGTCGACTGGATTTTACAGTTTGCGTTCGAGCAGAGTGCCAGTGACATTCATATGGAACCACGCAAAGACAATGGCAAAGTCAGGTTTCGTATCGATGGTGTTTTGCACACCATTTATAACATGCCTTCAAATACACTGACCGCCGTGATTTCTCGAATTAAAATTTTAGGACGTTTAAATGTCGCCGAAAAGCGCAAACCGCAAGATGGTCGATTAAAAACTCGGACGCCAAAGGGGCAAGAAACAGAGCTACGTTTATCAACCTTGCCAACAGCCTTTGGTGAAAAACTGGTTATGCGTATTTTCGACCCAGATGTACTGGTACGTTCTTTTCATCAACTGGGTTTTGAAGAGAGTTTATTACAACAGTGGCAACAGTTAACAAAAAATAGCCATGGCATTATTTTAGTCACTGGTCCTACAGGTTCAGGTAAAACGACCACGCTATATTCTTCGTTAAAGCAGCTTGCAACAGATCAGGTCAATGTATGTACCATTGAAGATCCAATTGAAATGTTAGAGCCTAGTTTTAACCAGATGCAGGTCAACAATGCAATTGAATTAAGCTTTGCAGATGGTGTTCGTGCGCTCATGCGTCAAGACCCCGATATTATTATGATTGGGGAAATCCGTGATCAAGATACAGCGAATATGGCAATTCAAGCAGCATTAACAGGTCATTTAGTATTATCAACTTTACACACCAATGATGCGCCGTCTAGTTTGACTCGCTTGCACGATTTAGGTGTGCAGCCATTTTTAACAGCAGCCACAATTCTAGGTGTGCTCGCGCAGCGTTTAGTGCGACAGCTTTGCCCACACTGTAAACAACACACACAAATTAATGAGGACGAGTGGCAGCACCTAACATTCGACTACATTATGGACATGCCAGAAAAAGTTTATCAGGCTGTTGGATGTGAACAATGTCGTCATACAGGCTATAAAGGACGAATCGGTATTTATGAGTTTATGTCAGTCAGTCTAGAGCTTAAGCATCTTATTAGTAGTCATGTGACGTTAAATGATTTAAGAACTCAAACTAAAAAAGAAGGTATAGAACTTTTGAGAATTGCGGGTGCACGTAAAGTCATTGATGGTGTTACGACATTAGAAGAGGTCTTACGGGTTGTTCCATTAAATTAAGTTTTTCTTAAGATTCACCTCATTTATGCTTGATTTAATTGCTTTATCCCAAGAGGAAACCATAAACAGAGGGTAATTATATGAATATGCTTAAAGTAATGTTGTTGACTGCTGGTATGGCTACTGCTGGCATAGTTGTAGCGAATACACCAGTGAATCAGGCTGCAATTGCTCCGGCAACTGTCACCACGGTAAAACAGGCATTAACGGCTAAAGATAGTACACCGATAAAATTACATGGTCAGGTTGTAAAATCTTTAGGTGATGAAAAATATCAATTTCGTGACAAGACAGGTAGCATTACAGTTGATGTAGATGATGAACTTTGGCAAGGTCGTCCTATTTCACCAAATACAAATGTAACTTTAATTGGTGAAGTAGACATTGATTATAAACCTTTAAAACGCGTCGAAATTGATGTGGATCAAGTTCAGTTTTAATTAATAATCTTAGATGTATTGTCTTTAGCCGCATTTTAATAATGCGGCTTTGCTTTTTCTAGAAAGGCTTGGCAAGATCAAATCAGGATATAACAGGAAAAACAGATGAGAATTTTGCTTGCAGAAGATGATCGCTCTCAAGCTGAAAGTATTCAATCGTGGCTAGAGTTAGACGGTTATCAGGTAGATTGGGTAGAAAGAGGCGATTATGCGCTTACGGCAATCGAGCAGCATGACTATGACTGTATTTTGCTTGATCGGGGGTTGCCTCAACTGGCTGGTGAAAAAGTTTTAACAACGATCCGCCATAAACAAAAAAATGTTCCTGTTATTTTTATTACAGCGCGTGACAGTATTCATGACAGGGTGGAAGGACTAGATTTAGGTGCAAATGATTACTTGGTTAAGCCTTTTAGCTTAGAAGAGTTATCTGCCCGAATCCGCGCTCAATTACGTAAGCAAACGTTGAGTCAGCAATCAGTCTTAACGTGGGGCGATCTGCAACTCGATACACAAGCAAAAGTTGTATCATGCGCTGGCAAGTCTATTGATTTAACAGCTAAAGAGTTCCAAATATTACGTAAGCTTATGGTCCATCCTGAGCATATTATTACGCGTGATCAATTAGAAGAAGCACTCTATGCATGGGGTGAAGAAATTGAAAGTAACGCAATAGAAGTATTTATTTATCAACTTCGAAAAAAAATCGGAAGTAGCAGCATTAAAACCATACGGGGGTTAGGCTACCGTATGGGAGATTTAAAATGAAATCTAATCGCTCATCCTTGCAGTCGCAACTGGTTAAAACCACGATGTGGAGTAGTGTCGTGGTGGGCTTGCTGGCTTTAAGCTTACTCACCATATTTTCTATTTATCACAACATGTCGGTGCAAGACGAAATCATGGATGAAATATCAGATACTTTGCTGGTTTCTGATATTTCTGGGCACTCTATGAAACAGTTTGATGAACTCAGTGATGAATTTGATATTCAGTATGAATTATTAAGTTCTGGGCAATTACTTACTCATTCTCATAGCTATCAGCACGAGCTTTTTGAACAAGGTAATTTATCAGAAGGTTTTTCATATTTTTGGTTTGATGGCCAATTATGGCGTAGCTTAGCTGCACAGCAAGAAGACTCAAAGTTACAAGTTGAAGTTTTTCAGCCAATCAGTACACGTATCGAAGAAGTACTCAAAGCACTTGCTGGGTATAGCGGCCTTATGGTGTTGTTCTGGCTGCTACAATGGGTCATTGTAAGTTGGCGTACCGAGCATCAATTGGCTGCGCTAAATTTGCTTTCTAGAAGAATTGCTCAAAAAACCGCATCAAACTTAGAACCCATTCAAGAACCAGATGTCATTACAGAAATTCAGCCTGTGATTGATGCGCTAAACCAATTACTTGCAAGGTTGCAAAGGGCATTAGTCGCTGAACAGCGTTTTACCGCAGATGCTTCTCATGAGTTGCGATCTCCATTATCTGCCATACAAATGCGTCTTCAGGTTTTACAGCGTAAATATCAACATGTTCCAGAGCTTCATCAGGACTTTGAACGTATACAAGAAGACGTTTCTAGAAGTACAAAAATACTTGAAAATTTACTCCTTCTGGCTCGCTTAGAACCCAATGAAGCAGAGCAGCCACAACTTCCCAAGACGATTATCGATTTAAATTATTTATTGGCTAGAGTCATTGAAACTGTAACTTTAGATGCGCAAGCTAAACAAATGTTGATAGAAACAAATACCTTGTCGACAGAAACTAAAACATATGCAAATGAAGAATTGCTGTTTATTGCTTTTAGAAATTTATTTGATAACGCCATTCGTTATAGCCCGACTTTAGGCTCTATTCATGTGGAGATTAGTCAGCATGAACAGCAAATTAAGGTGTCTATAGAAGATACGGGAAATGGTGTAGATGACGAAGTGCTATTACGTTTAGGGCAGCGTTTTTTTCGAGTCTTAGGTACTCAGCAGCAAGGTTCGGGGTTAGGAATTTCAATTACCCGAAAAATTATTGAATTGCATAATGGCACATTACGTTTTATGCATGCTGAACAAGGGGGCCTAAGAGCAGAGATTATTCTTCCGTCATAAAAAATAGCATGGTTACCCATGCTATCCATTTTTTGTTTTCCCACGAATATTATTGAAACGCGAGTGTATTTTTTATTTAGTTAAAATTAGACGGTTGTTGCGAGTGAGGCGTAAACGATATTCCTCGCCAGCATGCATAATGCGGATTTCACGGCCTAATGCAAAGAGGTTATTAGAATGTAACATTGGTAAGGCGTGAGCTGTGTCATTGTTACGGGTAAATAAGCTAAAAGGTGCGTTCATTTGTTGTGCTCCGTGGTATGTTCTTGAACGATTTAAATGATAATCATTATCGAATAGGTCTGTCAATGAGATTTTTAAAATTTTATAAAATGATAAAATTTGCTTACACTTGAGAAAAGTTTTAGAGAGTAAAAAGATGCCCAAACCAATAGTCGATGTTGCTATAGCAATCTTGATCCATCGTGGAAAAATATTAGTAGGATGGCGCGAAGAGCAGCAGCATCAAGGTGGAAAGCATGAGTTTCCAGGAGGAAAGGTTGAGCAGGGTGAAACACCAGAAGAAGCCTGCCGCCGTGAAATCTATGAAGAAGTGGGTATTGGTTTAAAAGATTGGCATCAGTTTGATTATATTCACCATGAATATGAAGACATTATTGTCAATTTACATTTATTTCATAGTTATGTGCCTGATGAACTATTAAATCTTATTCATCAGCCATGGGCGTGGTACACACGGGAACAGTTACTTCATTTAAACTTTCCAAAAGCCAATAAAGACATCATAAAGCGACTCTATTGGCCTCATCTCATCAAAATCAGCAATATGCTTACACCTGTAAAAGGCAGTGATGCTTTATTATATTGGCGTATAGAAGAAGCCGATGCTGATCAGAGATATTTAGAGCAATTAAGTGCTTTAGATGAAAATCAGTTATCAAACTTAATTATTAATACAGATTTTTGGCAGCAGTTGAGCCCTGATTTAAAGAAACAGATTAAGACCGTTCATTTAAAACAATCTCAGCTCATGAATTTGCATAAGGGTGATTTAACAGTAGGCGTACGTTATATTGCCGCTTGTCATGATGCGGTTTCTTTAAAGCAGGCTGAGCAGATTGGTTGTGATGCTGTTTTTATTAGTCCTGTAAAACCGACAACCACTCATCCAGAAGCCTTGGCATTAGGTTGGGAACGTTTTGCTGATCTAGCCCAAAAAAGCCAGATTCCGGTTTTTGCATTGGGGGGAGTGCATCCTGATGATTTAGCTACTGCACAACAGCATGGTGCCTATGGCTTAGCAGGTATTCGTAATTTCTAATAAGAAAATAGAAAAGCATTAAAAGCTAGAGGGCTTTTAATGCTTGTTGCGCTTCTTGAACAGTTTTTTGATTATTGCGTTGTTGTCCAGCTTTTAAGATGATCAACCAAAGTTGCTTTTTCATGGCCTGACTTTGAGCAAAACTTAAACCACGTCGCGCTAGAGATTCGGCATTAGAATATTGCTGTTTATGATTTGCCGTAAGGGCAAGAAATAGATATGTTTCTGCGGCTTGAGGAGCTAAACGCTGTGCTTGAAGCGCATAGCGCTCAGCTTCTGACCATTGCTGATTTTTGTAAGCCTGTTGGGTTTTCTGCATTAAGACTTTAAATGCAGGTAATTGGCTTCCATCATCATTAAAGCGTTGCGGCTTTTTCTGCTGAGGAACAATAACCTGCAAGTTCTTGCGGTGAATTTCCGGATGATCATAAGGCGTAATCTTTACACCCGATGGAGTTTCCGTGCTCTTTTTCGCTGGTGGAGCAGGTGCTTTGTCTTTGGAGCCAGATTGATCAGGCAAAGTTGTACAGCCGACCATAAGTACAGCACCAATATAAAAAACACCTTTCTTCAACATATCCTACTTTCCTGTTAACGCTTAGTTGTTATAACTACCACTTGAAATCACACGTGAGTTATTTGACAGATCTTGTTCCATCTGGCTTTCACTTTCACGAATATAACTGTCGGTATTATCATCTTGAGAGTCAGGAATTGTGTTATCACTTTGTGGCGTATATGTTGGATCAACTTGATAATAAGGTGCTCCACATGGCGTAGCACGGTGCGGAACCGTATGCGTTAACATCGGAATATACATAGCACCATCACAAGCCTGTGCTGATAAATCACCAGATGCACGGTCAATCCATTGCCACTGTACAGAGTCTGGTTGACGTATATTCACAGGAGTTTGACGTAATTGCTTCATCACATTAATCCATACTGGCAATGCACCAGATGAACCTGTTAAACCAGTCACTTTGTTGTCATCTAAACCTAACCAAACTACAGCAACGTGATTACCTGAGTAACCCGCAAACCATGAGTCACGTGTATCGTTAGTCGTACCTGATTTACCTGCCAATTTTAAAGCTGGAGATAAGCTGTTATAAGCTGCACGACCAGTACCCGAAGACATCACCTGTTGTAGGCCATAATTCATGATATAGCCGACAGAAGGATCAATCGTTTGTTGAACATTAAGGCCATAACGGTCAAGCAGACGACCATTCGCGTCTACGACAGATCGAATCGCACGAGTTGGATATTTAAAACCACCTGTAGCGAAGTTTTCATAAATTCCAAGTACTTCCATTGGTGACATATTGACTGCCCCAAGGAAAATAGAAGGGTAGGCAGGAATCGTTGATTCAACACCAAATTTTCTTAAATTATTAGTAAAAGTAGATAAACCAAACTCTTGACCCATGCGTACAGCAGATAAGTTATATGAATTTGCTAATGCTTCACTCAGACTGACTACACCATGTCCACCACCACTATAGTTTTTAGGAGTCCAGCTTTTACCACCATCTACAGGAACACTGATTGGTGCATCTTCAATTTGGCTTGCCCAGTTATAACGTCCAGATTCAATAGCACTTAAATAAATCACAGGTTTCAATAAAGAACCGACTTGACGTTTCGCATCTAAAGCACGGTTAAAACCAGTAAAGTCTTGTGTAGAACCAACCGCTGCAACTAACTCACCGTTTTCAGGATGTGCAATCAGTACAGCACCTTGTAGATTTTTCAAACGTGCTGGGTTGCTGTTGGCTAAGCGATCTACTGAAGCTTTAAACGCATTTTGAACTTGAGTTTGAGTAATTGGATCTAAGGTCGTAAAAATACGTAATCCCTGATTGGTTAAATCACTTTCTTGATACTCTGTACGTAATTGACGACGTACAATATCTAAAAAGTCTGGGAATTTTGCAGGGCCTAAACTTGGTTTACTTAACACATTTAAAGGACGTGCAATTTCATCTTCATATTCGGCTTGAGTTAAATAACCCATCACACGCATGTTATTTAACACGGTATCGCGGCGTTTTTTTGCACCTTCAGGGTTTTTCCAAGGGTTATATAAAGAAGGGCCTTGAACGAGTCCAACTAAATAAGCTTGTTGTGCGACACTGAGTTCACGTAACGGTAAACCAAAATAAAATTGTGAAGCCAAACCATAACCATTAATTGAATAGCTACCATTTTGGCCCAGATTCACTTCATTTAAATACGCCTCTAAAATTTCATCTTTGCTGTAATGCAGTTCGATGAGTAAAGCCATTAATGCTTCATTGACTTTACGTTTTAGTGTGCGTTCAGGGGTGAGATAGAAGTTTTTAACTAATTGTTGAGTCAGGGTTGAGCCACCTTGACGTTTTCCACCAGTGACATTACTGACCAATGCACGAGCTGTACCGCGAATTGAAATACCATGATGATGATAAAAATTACGGTCTTCTGTAGAAATTAAAGCTTCAATGAGTGGTTTAGGGACATTATCCAGTTTAATGAGTACACGGTCTTCATTGTGTTGAGGATAAATTCCTCCAATGAGTAGCGGTTCTAAGCGTGCAACGCCGGTTGAAGAGGGTTTAGTGCTTCGAACTTCAACAACTTGATCATTTGCAAAACTTAACTCTAAGACTTGTTCTGGTTCAACGCTATCACCGTAGTCAAAACCCCGTGTGTGGATATACATATTGCTGCCTTGAGCAACATAGCTTCCAGACTTGTCATAATTACTTGAAGTTTTGTAACCCAATAACTTTAATTCTTGAGTGAAATTTGCTTGAGAAATAGGCGCGTTATTATAAATTTCCAAAGGTCGTGCAAACACTTTGGCAGGAATATCCCACCGCTGTCCTTCAAATTTTTCACGGATAATATTATCTAAACGAATCAGATAGATACTAAGAGCAATAAAAGCACCAATGACCAAAATGGAAAATATTAGTGCAAAGAAACCGATACCACGTTCAAACTTCATAAAAATGAGATAAAACCCTAACAATGCCTGTAATGATGCGATAGCTTGTCATCAATTTGCAATGATAAAACTGTGAATAATTGGAAAAGTTAGATTGAATTTTACAGCATCTTGTAGTTATGTTTTTTTAAATTAATCGGGTTAATGTTATTATAGCCGAGTATCGCAGCGGAGCTTACTCATTCGTGCAAATTTCACATAAGTCCTTCAGAAACGTCGGGTTAATCGGTCGACCAGATAAATCATCAGTTGTAGAAACACTATGTTTAATTCATGATCATTTATTGAACTTAGGTTTGAACCCCATTTTTGATCAGGAAACAGCCGAATTAGTGCCTTATGATCATGCACAGATAGTAAGCCGTCATCTATTAGGTGAAGTTGCTGATTTAGTTATTGTGGTTGGAGGCGATGGTTCTCTACTCCATGCAGCGAGAGCATTGGTCCGTTATAATACTCCTGTTATTGGCATTAACCGTGGGCGATTGGGTTTTTTAACTGATATCAAACCTTCAGAAGCCATTTTTAAACTTGACCAAGTGCTTCAAGGGCATTTTCAACTTGATCGCCGTTTCTTACTTGAAATGGAAGTACGAACAAATGGCGAAGTTATTTATGATGCAATCGCTTTAAATGATGTTGTTTTGCATTCAGGTAAGTCCGTCCATATGATTGACTTTGAACTCAACATTGATGGTCAATATGTTTATCGTCAGCATAGTGATGGTTTAATTGTTTCTACTCCAACAGGATCAACGGCTTATGCGTTGTCAGGTGGTGGACCAATTTTACATCCAAGTATGGATGCGATTGCATTAGTTCCAATGCATCCCCATACATTGTCATCACGTCCCATCGTAGTCGGTGGTCAGAGTGAAATTAAAATCGTTATTCGCGAAAATCGGGTGTTACCGATGGTGAGTGCTGATGGACAACATAGTATATCGCTGAATGTCGGAGATAGTTTACACATCCGTAAACATCCATTTAAACTAAGTTTATTGCATCCACCAGGTTATGATTTCTATATGGCCTGCCGTACCAAACTTGGTTGGAACCAAGATTTTGAATCTTTTCAAAGAGATGAATCATGAATATTGAACAAATGCTATCTGTTTTAAACCCTGAAATTGTAGAGCGTTTAAAAACAGCAGTAGAAATTGGTAAATGGCCAAATGGCGTTGTTTTAACAAAAGAGCAGCGTGAGACTTGTATGCAAGCTGTCATTGCTTGGGAGTTGAAAAACTTACCAGAAGAACAGCGTAGCGGCTATATTGACCGTGGTACGAAAGAAGAAGGTGAAGAGTGTGATGATGATCATCACAAGCATGAACCTGAGTTTAAACCAATTCGTTTTGTTTAATTTAAGAAGCTCAGTGATTACTGGGCTTTTTTATGTTTATCAAAATATAATAAAGAATCCTATGAAACGTTTAAAACCTATTTACGTACTATTATTTCTAATATTGTTTAGTGGTGCTGCATTAGCCAAACAGCCGATTGAATGTTTACTCAACGTGAAGGTTGTTGCGAGTCGGAAATACACTTCACCTCAAGCTAAATATACAAGTATAAAGAACGACGGTTATCCCATGTTATTGATTGGGATTCAGGTGCTGGAGTCGCAAACAATACGAAGCTCCCAAAAGATCAAAGCGCATCATTTATATTGTAAGACACTTATTGGTCAACAACGAGATGCTTATCTTTCGGGTTCCTACGATTCTAATAAGATTACAATCAAAATAGGTGATCACTTGAAACTAAGAAATATTCATTCTTCAGGTCAGGAATATCCATTTTGGCCAGATTTTTATTATATTGAACCTTAAAACCAAGGCTATCCGATATAACCTTGGTCATTCATATATTAGAAACGACTATTCCATAACACTTTTGCTTTCTGCATCGCCTCTTCAAAACTAGTAACAACTCCCATGGTATATAGTGCAATTCCGATGGTTTCTGTTACTGCCATTTCACCGTATTCATGGTGCTGCTGACCTAACCATACTGCTTTAAAAGTTGCTAAATCTAATTCTTCTTCAGTTGGACTACGTTCAGGTGTGAGCTTTGGTAACTCATGTTCATAGAGTTCACCATTTTTAATACCACAAATGAGTGTTTTTGCATCTGGATTTCGCTCAAATTCACCGCCTTCACCCTTAATGACTGCACTATTTTGATAGCCTAAGCGCAGTGCACTATGTTGATGGGAAGTTCTATAAGCTGGATGGAATATAGCTTGTAAGGTGGCTTTTGCATTAAAAGGATTTATTAAGCGGGCTAAAGTATGAATAGGCGAGCGTAATCCCATCACATTTCTTAAAGAAATCAGTTCACTTAAAACAGGTGAAATCACGTCTAAAGGTAAGTAAGCGAAATTTTGCTCTGCTAACTGAGTACGCACTTCTTGTTCTGAATGACAAATTGGATAACCAAGATATTCTAAAACCTGCTCGGTATAGACGCGGTTAAGGGTATGGCCTGATGCACCGTGCATAACAATTTTATAACCGTGTTGAGCAAGGGTGAGGGCCGCTAATAAGAACCAAGGATAATGTTTACGTTTACCTGCATAAGATGACCAGTCTAAATCAACTTCTAAAGGCTGGAAATTAAGCTGGTCTCTAGTCGCTTGAACAAATCCTGCGAGTTCATCAATAGATTCTTCTTTAACCCGAAGCAGCATTAAAAAAGCGCCTAACTGCACATCAAGCACTTCACCTTTTAAAATCATGGTAAACGCTTGATACGCTTCTTCATAGCTTAAAGAGCGTGAACCACTTTTTCCTTTACCTAAAATACGGACATATTGAGCGAAGGGGTGTTCAGCATCTTTATAGATATTACGTTTAGTATTCATCGTAGTTCAAAAACAATAAAAATGATGGGATGCAGGCAGCTCAAAATGAAATGTCCACAAGTATTTAATCAATATGACATAAAAAACTGTCGAAAAAATATCAAAAGTGTTTCTTATACTAAAGTCTTAGGGCCACATGAGTGTTTTTTGCGCGTATTAGCCAAAAATTTAATCGAATCATTATTTAATTCGAGTACACTTTCTCGTGCTTTTTTGAGCACTCATATCATAATTTTCTGTGATTCTCCTATATCTTCAGCTTTTTATTAAAAAGTAAGAGGTTATTTCTAACTACTCAAAGTGGTTAGGAACTTCAGGTATTCTCCTGTTTTAGAAAACAGCTTTTTTGTTTTCATTGAGGTAGTAGGAAGGTTTTTTGTTTACAAAGAACCGTTTCCCTTTTGCGGTGTTCATGTGAAAGGTTAGGGCTGTGTATTCGTAAAGAATAGACGTTTCATTTTGGTATTTCCAACGGACTTGGAAATATAGATTGAAGTAAAGTTATGGCTAAAAAACCGATTTATAAATCACTTTATTTTCAAGTGATTATTGCGATTATTGCGGGTATCTTGGTAGGGCATTTTTCCCCAAGCTCAACGCAAATTGTCAATGGTGTCGAACAGCATATTCCAGGTTTAGGTGAAAAACTCAAGCCATTAGGTGATGCCTTTATTCGTTTGATCAAGATGATCATCGCACCCGTTATTTTCTGTACCGTGGTGAGCGGTATTGCTGGCATGGAAAGCATGAAGTCAGTCGGAAAAACTGGCGGCGTTGCCTTGTTATACTTTGAAGTTGTTTCAACAATTGCACTTCTAATTGGCCTTGTTGTAATTAACATCGCTAAACCGGGTGTAGGGATGAATGTTGACCCTACTACTTTGGATACTTCGGGCATTCAAAAATACGTCAGTTCTGGTGAGTCACAATCTACCATTGATTTCTTAATGCATATCATCCCTGATACGGTGGTTGGTGCATTTGCAAATGGTGAAATCTTACAAGTCCTTCTTTTTGCAATTCTCTTTGGTTTTGCTTTACATAAATTAGGTGATGCAGGACGTCCAGTTTTAAAATTTATTGATCAAGTTGCACATGTGTTCTTTAACATCGTGAACATGGTCATGAAACTGGCACCGATTGGCGCATTTGGCGCAATGGCATTCACCATTGGTAAATATGGTGTTGGTTCACTCGTACAATTAGGGCAACTCATTATTTGCTTCTATATTACGTGTTTACTCTTTATCTTCTTGATCTTGGGTACAATCAGCCGTATTAGTGGATTTAGTATCCTCAAGATGATTCGCATGATTCGTGAAGAGTTATTAATTGTACTTGGTACATCTTCTTCTGAATCTGTTTTGCCGCGTATGTTGCGTAAACTCGAAATTGCAGGTTGTGAAAAATCTGTAGTCGGTTTAGTTATTCCAACAGGTTATTCATTTAACCTTGATGGAACGTCAATCTATTTGACTATGGCTGCAATCTTTATTGCTCAAGCAACGAATACTCAGCTTGATATTCAACATCAGATCACTTTGTTATTGGTACTCTTAATCTCATCTAAGGGGGCGGCGGGTGTAACTGGCTCTGGCTTTATTGTTATGGCAGCAACTTTGTCTGCTGTTGGACATATTCCAGTTGCAGGTTTAGCATTGATTTTAGGTATTGATCGTTTCATGTCAGAAGCACGTGCTTTAACCAACCTTGTCGGTAACTCTTTAGCAACGATTGTTGTTGCTAAATGGGTGGGTGCTTTAGATAAAGATAAGCTGAATGAAGCTTTAAACAATCCGGATGAAGTCGACAGAAAAATGATGGAACAAAAAACTCCTCAAGTCGCTGAAGGTCTAGATTAATTCGAATAAACCTATATAAAAAAGGAAGCTATGGCTTCCTTTTTTATTGGCTGACTGAAAAGTACAGTTTTAATGAGCAGCTATGCCATGACAGTTGCTTGAAAAATGATTAGCATGCACAACAACGAGATTCGATAAAACAATAAAGCTGAAGGAAAATATTATGTTGGCATACGATGCAGATTTAGAATTATTCCGTGATAATTTTAAACGTTTTATGAGTGAGCATATTGCACCACACTACGACCAATGGGAACGTGAAGGCATTATGCCTCGTTCTGTTTGGAACCAATTGGGCGAAAATGGCTATTTATGTGTGGATGTCCCTGAAGAATACGGTGGTTATGGGGTTCCGACATACTATTCATTAATGTTGGTTGAAGAGTCTGCACGTGCCGGTTTTTGTGCATTATCAACAGCCATTTCTTGCCACTCTGAAATTGCTGCACCCTATATTTTACACATCGGGACAGAAGAGCAAAAACAATATTGGTTACCGAAAATGGTAACAGGTGAAGTTGTTGGTGCAATTGGTATGACTGAACCAGGAGCAGGTTCGGATTTACAATCAATGCGTACTAGCGCCATCTTGCAAGATGATCATTATGTATTAAATGGTTCAAAAACATTTATTTCAAATGGCCAACATGCTGACCTTGTTGTTCTTGCGGTAAAAACAGATCCTCAAGCCCGTGCTAAAGGCGTATCTTTATTATTGGCAGATACTCACTTAGAAGGCTTTAAAAAAGGAACCAACCTCGACAAAATCGGCCTGCATTCTCAAGACACATCTGAGCTGTTTTTTGATAATGTGAAAGTGCCTAAAAACCAGTTACTTGGTCAAGCTGGGCAAGGTTTTGCTTATTTAATGCAAGAATTACCACGTGAACGTACTGCAATTGCATCCACTGCAATTGGTGCAATCCGCGGTGCAATTGATTTGACAACGGCTTATGTAAAAGAACGCCAAGCATTTGGTCAACCTATTTCACAATTCCAAAATACGCGTTTTGTTTTGGCGCAAGCGAAAATTGATGAACTTGCTACAGCAGCTTTTTATGAAAGAAATATTGCTCTATATCAAGAAGGTAAACTAGATGTAGAAACGGCTGCAGCATTGAAAAGTTTCAGTAGTGATATGCAAATGAAGGTTGCAGATAACTTGCTTCAGCTTTTTGGTGGTTATGGTTATATGACCGAATATCCAATTTCACGTTTCTTTGTAGATGCCCGTATTCAGCGTATTTACGGTGGTACAAATGAAATTATGAAAGAAATCGTAGCGCGTGGATTAATTGGCAAAGCCTAATTAAGCAGAGTAAAAACAGCCTGTCCTAGAACAGGCTGTTTTATTTTTAACTATTTGGTCTTCTGTTGAATGACAGGGTAGTCTTGTTGTTTCGGTAATTGCTGTAATGCATGATTCATCTTTTTTAAAAACTCATCGGCTTCATCTTGACGAAATGAGTCTTCGGTATACTCACTGCGTTTTTGAAAGACGACACCACAACCAGTTATTTCCATATTTTTAGGATTAAATGACCAGTCATTAGGATCCTTTAGGTTAATGTTTAAATCACTTTCACAACTTTTCCATAAACGTAAAAACTCATTTGATAATTCTGTTTTAAATCCTTTCGCAGGATAGACTGAAAATCCTTTCATTTCGGGATTATAAAACTGTATGAACATGTCTACTGGCATGCCTCCCCAAACGATTGCCGTATTTTCTGGTAACGCGATAGCTGTTAAATTTTTCTCTTTTAAGGCATGTGTTTGCTCAAATTTCTGCCTGAAATGTTGCGATTGGTAGGTCAGCTTGGTTTGGGGTGGGATTGGAATACCACGAACTTGATTGCTGGCAGTCGTCATATAGTACGGGGACGGATCAGTACCATTGCACCCCGCGATGAGGGGACAGCCACCACAAGCCGTTAGACTGACACTAATTAAACTCAGTAGACCTAAAACAATAATTTTATTCATTCTATTTTACTGTTGTTATGACATCTTCAGACAGTATAACTAATCTCTCGATTGAGAGCTTTGTCTTTAAGAGGAGTGAAATGCTCCTCTTTAAATTTAAGTGGGTTTTTATTTAGTTGTTTGTTCTGTAGGCTCATCAAATAAAGATTTGCAGTTTTCTAAATTTTGGCATGCAGCAAACATAAGTGCTTTCGGCAAACTCGCATACAAATTGGTAATATGTTGTTCAGCAGGATTATAAAAATGCCAATAAGCAAATTGGGCTGAGCGGCGATTTTCCAAAGCTTTAAAGAAATCTTTTTCGTTAAAGTTATGATCAGATTGAGTACGAGGTCCTCCTTGCTCATGAGTGCCGACTGTAGTCAAAAGCATCGGAGAATTACTTTGTTTTTGACTTTGCCAATGGTTTAATTTTTGAAATAGTATGCCTTGATCAAACCAGAGGGAAGGGCTGGCTGCGATGTAACGTTGAAATGCTTTAGGTTTTTGAAAAAAATGATAAAGAACAAACAAGCCTCCAAATGAGTGGCCATAAATACTTTGCTGTTGGTTATTAATTGGAAACTGTTTGGCGATTTCCGGTTTGAGCTCATCGTTTAAAAATGTGATGAACTGGTCCGCACCACCATACTTATATCTGCCTTGCTTTTGAAATTCAGCAGAAGATTTAGGGGTATAGTCATAAGCACGTTTTTGTACATCAAAAGTTTTTTGTTTGGGGTAACCGACCGCAACGATCATGAGCGGGTCTAAACCTAATTTTGTAGAACCTGCCCCAATAGATTGAGCGATATTGACTGCACTTGGAAAGGTTGCATTGCCATCTAATATATAAAGTACGGGATAACCATGTTGGGGTGGGGCGACGGGTGGTTTATAAATTTGGATAAAATAATCATGACCTGTATTTTTAGATTTAATTTGAAATTGTGCCTGATTGTTTTGAAAAACGATTTTTGATTGATTTTGTGTAGAAGTTTGAGCCAAAACAGAGCCACTTACTAATGAGCTCAAAAGAAAACTGCAAGATAAAAAGAAAAATGAGTTATGCATAATAAACAAGAATAAAATTTATTATGCAAATGATAAATGAAAATCATTATCAAATAAAGCGATCTGAGGAATCCGACCAAGACGGTTTAATGAAAAAAGCCAATACAGCCATATTGCCTAACAAATCAAAGCAGACTATTGTTATACTCTCGTTTAAAAGATGATTTTGCTGAGGCTGCATTCCAATGATCAACGATGATCAAAACAAAACGACTTCTCTTAGTTTAGAACAAATTCGCGAAGATATTGATAGCGTGGATCAACAGATTCAAGAATTATTAAATCGACGCGCAAGCCTTGCTGAAGCAGTTGCGAAAGCTAAATTTGCTTCCGAAGAGAATCCTTTGTTTTATCGTCCTGAACGTGAAGCACAGGTCTTACGTAAAGTCATGGAGCGCAATCAAGGTCCTTTGTCTGATGTAACTATGGCGCGTTTGTTCCGTGAAATTATGTCTGCTTGCCTTGCTTTAGAAGCTCCGCAAAGTATTGCGTTTTTAGGGCCAGAAGGTACTTTTACTCAATCTGCTGTGCTTAAGCATTTTGGTAAAGATGCGGTTGTACGCCCACTTCCAACAATTGATGAAGTCTTCCGTGAAGTGGAAGCGGGTAGTGCACATTACGGTGTAGTTCCAGTTGAAAACTCATCTGAAGGTGTTGTAAACCATACCTTAGATTGCTTTAAAACATCGAATTTAAACGTGATTGGTGAAGTTGAATTACGTATTCATCATCAATTCCTAGTCTCTGAAAATACACGTAAAGACAGTATTAAGCAGATTTATGCGCATCAACAAACTTTGGCTCAATGTCGCCAATGGTTAGATGCACATTATCCGGGTGTTGAGCGCGTTGCTTTAAACTCAAATGCAGAAGCTGCACGTCGTATTCGTAATGAATGGCATTCGGCAGCGATTGCATCTGATATTGCAGCAGGCATGTATAACCTTGAAATCTTACATAGCAATATTGAAGATAATCCGGAAAATACCACACGTTTCTTAGTGATTGGTCGTGAAAAAATTCCACAAAGTGGCAATGATAAAACATCATTATTGATTTCAGCGCATGACCGTGCGGGTGCTTTATTAGAAATTTTAGCACCATTTGCAAAACATAATATTAGCTTAACAAGTATTGAGACTCGTCCAGCATTACCTGAAAAATGGGCCTATGTATTCTTTATCGATTTGGAAGGTCATATCGAACAAGAGAATGTTGCTGCTGCGATTAATGATATTCGCCCAATGGTGAAAGAGATTCGTATTTTAGGTTCTTATCCTGCTGCTGTTCTGTAATCACTTATGTTGGAATAATGACATGCATTAAGATAAGCATGTCATTATGCTTAAAAACAAATTGCTTAATGGTTTAAATATCTTTGAGCAAAAGCAAAGTTGAAGTTATGTCACAACCCCTATTTAAAAAAGTTGCATTTATTGGTTTAGGACTCATCGGGTCGAGTTTAGCTCGTGTTATTGTTGCAGAAAAGTTGGCGACAACTATTGTTGCATCTACACGCTCACATAAAACTTTAGAAGATGCAAAATCACTTGGTTTAATACATGAAGGATTTTCTGATCCAGTTGAAGCCGTGAAAGGGGCAGATTTAGTCGTTTTAGCCTTGCCAGTGCGTGCTACGCAAAAAGTGCTTGAGCAAATTAAACCTTATTTGTCAGCAACCACAATTTTAACCGATGTGGGAAGTACAAAAGGTAATGTCGTTGATGCAGCAAAAGCTGTATTTGGTGAAGATTTACCAGAAGGTTTTGTGCCAGGGCATCCTATTGCGGGTAGTGAACATACAGGCGTTCACGCGGGTAAAGTTGACTTATTTGCAAATCATAAAGTGATTTTAACGCCGTTATCAACAAGTGCAGAATGGGCTGTTGATAAACTGATTCAACTTTGGTCGGCAGCAAAAGCTGAAGTCATTTGTATGGATGTTGCCAAGCATGATGAAGTGCTGGCACATACGAGTCATCTACCACATTTAATGGCATTTAATCTGGTCGAGCAACTTGCAAACCGTGAAGATAATCTTGATATCTTCCGCTATGCAGCAGGTGGTTTTCGTGACTTTTCGCGGATTGCTGCCAGTGATCCCCAAATGTGGCATGACATTTTCTTTGCCAATAAAACAGCGATATTAAATGCTGTAGATGGCTTCGAAAAGCAGCTTACTGTACTTAGAAAATTGATTGAAAACGAAGACTCTCATGCATTAATGGGTTTGCTTGGCCATGCTCAGGCAGCACGTCAGCATTTCAATCATATGTTAGCCAAAAAACCTTTAATGGAGAAAAATAAGGTGACACAGCAATTCAGTATCTTACCGGGAAATAAAACTTTTAAAGGTAAATTTACCGTACCGGGTGACAAATCTGTGTCACATCGCTCCATTATGTTTGGTGCTATTGCCGAAGGCACTACCCATGTCACTGGCTTCCTTGAAGGTGAAGACGCGTTAGCAACTTTGCAAGCTTTCCGTGATATGGGTGTAAGCATTGAAGGCCCTAAAAATGGTGAAGTGACCATTCATGGTGTAGGCATGCATGGTTTAAAAGCACCTGCAAGTGCATTGTATATGGGTAACTCTGGTACAAGCATGCGTTTGCTTTCAGGCATGTTATCTGCACAGAAATTTGATTCAGTCATGACAGGTGATGCTTCACTTTCTAAACGTCCAATGGAGCGTATTGCTAAGCCATTGCGTTTAATGGGCGCACAAATTCAGACTACAGGTGAAAAAGGTACACCACCTGTAAGCATTACTGGTGCTCAGCAATTAAAAGGTATTCAATACGATTTACCTATGGCATCTGCTCAAGTAAAGTCTGGTATTTTACTTGCTGGCTTATGGGCTGAAGGTGAAACTTCGGTAACTGAACCAGAGCCAACACGTGATCATACTGAACGCATGCTTCGTGCATTTGGTTATGATGTTAAGACTGAAGGCAACAAAATTTCCCTTGTTGGTGGCGGTAAATTAGTGGGCACTGACATTCAAGTACCATCTGATATTTCATCTGCTGCTTTCTTTATGGTGGGTGCGGCAATTACTGAAGGCGCCGACGTTGTGCTTGAAGCTGTAGGTATTAACCCAACGCGTACTGGCGTAATCGAAATTTTAAAACAGATGGGTGCTGACCTAACTGTTGAAAATGAGCGTATTGCTGGTGGAGAACCTATTGCTGATATTCATATTAAAGGCTCACGTACACTTAAAGGCATTCATATGCCAGAAGACCAAGTGCCTTTAGCAATTGATGAATTCCCAGCTTTATTTATTGCAGCAGCTTGTGCAGAAGGACAGACCGTATTAACTGGCGCAGCAGAGCTTCGCGTGAAAGAGTCTGACCGCATTCAGGTCATGGCAGATGGCTTAAAAATCATGGGTATTGACTGCACACCAACTGAAGATGGCATCATTATTGAAGGTAAGGGTAAGTCTGGCGATTGGTCACCAATTTTTACTGGTGGTGAAGTTGAATCACATCATGACCACCGTATTGCCATGAGTTTTAGTATGGCAGGCCTTCGTAATTCTGGTCCGATTACGATTCAGGGTACGGAAACAGTTGCTACCAGCTTCCCAACTTTTACTGAGTTGGCGAATCGTGCAGGCTTAACGATCGAAGTTAGCCAATAACTTTTTACCTAACACATTTTATAATTGCTAACACAATAGCAACGGCAGCAGCAGGCTAAAGGCTTGGCTGCTGTTTGTTTATTGCTTATGCTAAGCGCAGATAATGATAATAGTGTTAGGACAAAGGATGAAAAAATTACAATTTATTGCCAGTTGCCCACAACATGGGGTGCTTGATCATCCACCAAATGAATGCCATATCACCCAAGAATATGTAGCGGCTTTATTATTTAAACAATTGGGGCATTATGGTTTTGATGCGCAACATATTGTGCATGAACATGAAAAAGTAGAAGTGAGTATTGATAATCATCTTTTACCTTTGTCTATTACTTGCCAAAAAACAGACCATGATGGGCATTTGATGTGTGAAATCTCTGCCAACCCAGATGAAGAACAAGACTGGTTTGAGAAGATTGAAACACAAAGCATTATTCGTCAGCTCGCTCAGGCTGTTGAAAATAGTTTGAAAGCCGATCAAAGCTTTTCAGCATTTGAATGGAAAAATTAAATAAAGCGATTCTTAAAACTTTTTCATGAAGTACGGCTTTTAGAAAAGTCGTACTTTCTGTTTAAATTAAATATAAAAATACAAAATCTTTACTCAAATCTCTACCTATCTTTAATGCGTTGTGTATATTGAAATTATTACGATATTTACATAATTAGAGTGTGGTTTTCATGACACAAGTTGATATTGCAGCATTATCTCCTCAAGTCGTTTGGCAGCATTTTCAAACACTTTGCATTATTCCTCGTCCATCAAAGCATGAACAGCAACTGCGTAAGTTTTTAAAAAACTGGGCTGAAAGTCGGAATCTAGAAACTTATGTAGATGAAGTCGGTAATTTGATTATTCGTAAAAATGCGACTGCGGGTAAAGAACATGTGTCTGGAGTTATTCTTCAGGGGCATTTAGATATGGTTACACAAGCCAACACTGGCACAGTACATGACTTCTTTAAAGACCCGATTCGCCCAATACTTGAGGATGGCTGGTTAATTGCCAAAGACACCACTTTGGGTGCAGACAATGGCATTGGGGTAGCCTTAGCTTTAGCTGTATTAGATTCAAATGATATTGCTCATGGCCCTATTGAAGTTCTTTTAACAGTTGATGAAGAAGCAGGCATGAGTGGTGCGCGGCTTTTACAGGCAGGTGTGCTAAAAGGCAAATGGTTATTCAATATTGATACAGAAGAGTGGGGCGAGTTATATCTCGGATGTGCTGGTAGTATTGATGTTGAAGTTGAGCAGCCACTTAATTATGAAAAAATCCCTGAAAACTTGACCATTGTAAACATTCAGGTTGCTGGCCTCAAAGGTGGTCATTCTGGTGTAGATATTCATTTAGGACGTGGTAATGCCAACGTTATTTTAGCTCGCTTTTTAAATGAGTATTTAGCAAAGTTTGGTGGAAGACTTGTTGAGTTTAGTGGTGGTTCAGCTCGTAATGCTTTACCTCGAGAAGCAGTCGCAACCATTGCATTTTCACCTAGCCAGTTACCTGAACTAGAAAAATTACTTGCTGAATATCAAACGACATGGAAAAAACAGCTACAGGGTATTGATGACAATCTACAATTAACTATTCAACCGAATAGCGCTGACGTGACTGAAGTGATTACTCAGCAACAGCAAGGCGAATGGCTACAAGCTTTGGCAACAAGCCCATACGGCGTTGCAAGTATGAGTCAAGCTCTTCCAGATGTGGTTGAGACTTCAAATAATATTGGGGTTGTAAAATTAAATCGAGAGGGTGGAAAAGCTGTCTTAATGGTCCGCTCAATGGTGAACCAAGAAGCTGAAGATTTTGCAAAGAAAATTCAGGCGCATTTTAGTCAATTTAATATCGCTTCTACACTCACGCCGTTGGTTTCGGGGTGGACGCCAAATCCAGATTCGGCTGCTTTAAAGTGCTTACAGCAAGCCTATCAAAAGGCATTTAATATTGAGCCAAATCTTAAAGTGATTCATGCAGGCTTGGAGTGCGGGATTATTGCCGAGCACTATCCAGATTTACAGATGGTTTCATTTGGGCCGGATATACAAGGTGCACATGCACCGGGTGAGCGAGTAAAAGTTGATACTGTAGATAATTGCTGGAAGTTGTTGGTGATGGCTTTGGCATTTGTAGAGTAATTTTTTAGAAATAAGAAGCTCATTAGTGAGCTTCTTAAACGTTGACCTTTACATGAAAATGATCTGGACTTAACTCGACAAACTCGATTTCACAATCAATAAATTTTTCAATCATAGCTGCTTGAGTACGCGTATGCTCGCTAATACATTGTGCGGTGAACTCACCACCTTGACCCAAGGCTAACGGCAATAACAACTGATCTGCTAAATACTCATCCACAGCAGCATTAGTTTCCATATATTGCTTCACTTGTTCAGCCAAATGATTGGCAATTTGTTCTGCACTTTTTCGCATTTCACCTAAAGCTGTAAATAGTTGAGTGTGATATTGATGAGTAACTTTCACATACACTGTATTGCCTTGGCTAATTCCATTTAAATGAAATTGCTGCTGAGAGCTTAAATTTAGCTTTTTACTTAATGTAGTTAATTCACGTTGTGCAATTTGTGCTTCTTCTGAAAGATTTAATATTGCTGCAAAAGCTTCATTGCATTGCAAAGCACCACGATCTAATAAATTTAAGCTGTTTCGATGTTGCCATGGCTGAACGGTAATTTGAATTTCACCCGCACCAATTGGAAAGAAGCCAGCTTTATTTAATTTAAAATCTACGTTAATTCCAATCTTCGTTAGAGCAGGTAAAAAGCAGTGTTCAATAAAATCTGCTGTTGGTACAAGCGGGTTATGTGTACCCCCTGAAATGATAAGCTCAGAGGCTTCATTTTGTAATAACAAAACAGGTAGAAGCGTTTGTAAAACCAGTGTTGTACTACCTGCTGAACCGATTTGAAATTGATATTTACCACTTTGAACATGCTGGGGTACGAAATATAAACGTTGGCTATGTAATTCAGCACCCTCTACATAAGCTTGGCTAATTTGTTGAGATGCCTGTACACAAACCAAATGTTGACGCATTAAACCTGGTTTTTTACGTCCCGCGCGTATATTAATTAATTCAAACGGCTGGCCTGTAATCATTGAAAGGGCAAGGGCAGTTCTTAAAATCTGTCCACCACCTTCACCTTGTGAGCCATCAATTTGAATGGTTGTTGGCATATTTGCCAAAACTTTATTCACTTCTATTTTCCTTATTTTTCATTTAATTGAACATACTGTCAGTACATGGTAATGCGAAGTAATGTGTAACTTTGCTTTCGGCAAAGGTTTACAAGGTGCATAGTGCTGAGCCTGATAAGTGAATATCGATGCACGGCTCACATGCTGCCATAGCCGCCTGAATTATTTTCAATCCCTCAGATCGGAGTAACGCAGGATCTTGTGCTCGCCCAGTATGCCCAAACTTTGGTTGTGAAAATGATTTCACAAAATCTATTGTTTAATCGATTAGATCAATTTGCCAATTAGCAGCCTGAATTTTTACGTTTAAGTCACGGAGTTTCGCACTGATATCATCAGCTTGCTTTTGTAAGCTAGAAACAGGAATGACTTTCTTCCACTTAATTTCACGTGAGCTATAACGATCAGGTTCTCGATGTGTGTTGGCAATCGCATCTATTAAAATCTTATGCTGTTCAGCATAACTATCACGCAAGCTTAATAGGGACAACAATACTTTACCATCTTCCAGTTTTGCTTGTGCATTGGTCAAATGAATACGACAAATCAATTGATTGCTTTCCTGAGTTAAAGCAAATATCTGTTTGATCAGTTCATTTGGATCTTCGCTGGGTTCATCACCATCTTGTACCAATACATTCGCATTGATTCGTTGTTTTAACGAAGCGAGCTTTTTTTGTTGATCGCTTCGAAGTAAAAGTGCTTCTGCGAGTTTCATTTTATTTACCTTTTATTCAATATGCACAATCACTAAGTTCGAAATATCTTCTAATTGCATAGTAGTTTTTGCACATTCAGTAATGTCTTCTAAAGTTTCATCTTCATGCCAAGTTGTCATAAAGCAATGATCGGCTGGTGGTTGATAGTTATAAAGAACTAGATATGTTTCATCTAGGACATCATGCCAAACAGAACACTCATATCCTGTAACCATCGCTTGAATACAGAGTTTGGAATAGACAATCTGCTCACAAATCCAATTACGCCATTTAGGCAGAATTTGATCGGTTTCCACAACCAAAAGGATGTAATAGGGTTGTTCAGGCAGAATCAGATGCTTTTCTTCAGTTGCCCTGATTCTATAGCTTCGAATATTTAAACAACCTTTTTCCATATTTAACCCTTAACACACACCACTTGTCTTAATGTATAAACCACCTCAACCAAATCACTTTGAGCTTTCATTACATCTTCAATAGGCTTATATGCAGAAGGAATTTCATCAATGACAGCGGCATCTTTACGGCATTCCACACCTTCAGTTTGTGCAATTTGATCTTCAACAGTAAAGCGTCGTTTTGCTTCAGTACGGCTCATAACACGGCCTGCACCATGCGAACATGAACAGAAAGATTCCTGATTTCCAAGTCCACGTACAATAAATGATTTCGCACCCATTGAACCTGGAATAATTCCATATTCACCTAGACGTGCACGGACAGCACCTTTACGGGTGACCATCACTTCTTCACCGTAGTGTTCTTCCTTTTCCACATAGTTATGGTGACAGTTCACTGCTTCCAAACGTGCTTGAAAAGGCTTTGGTACAATCGTAGCCAAGGCTTTAATCGCAGATTGCATCATGATTTCTCGGTTCTTCATGGCAAAGCGCTGAGCCCAACCTACAGCAAACCAGTAATCATCAAAGTGTTCAGTTCCTTCGACTAAATATGCTAAATCTTTATTTGGTAAGTTAATGAAATGTTTCTGCATGTCTTTACGTGCAATTTCAATAAAATGATTACCGATAGCATTTCCTACACCACGAGAACCTGAATGCAACATAATCCACACATGATCATGCTCATCTAAACAGATTTCGACAAAGTGGTTTCCTGTACCTAAAGTTCCCAAATGCTTGCGGTTATTGGTGTTTTTTAAACGTGGATGTTTGGCACAAATGTATTCAAAATCTGCAACCAAATCAGCCCAAGCTTGATCTACCATTTCTGGTGGAGTTTCCCATGAACCACGATCGCGTCCGCGTTTAGTCATTCCATGTGGGATTAAACGTTCTAGTTCAGTACGTAGAGCATGTAAGTTATCTGGTAAATCTGAAGCAGTTAAACTTGTACGGGTTGCCATCATTCCACACCCAATATCTACACCCACAGCAGCAGGAATAATTGCCCCTTTGGTTGGAATCACACTACCAATAGTTGCGCCTAAACCGAAGTGTACATCTGGCATTACAGCCATCCATTTATAAATAAAAGGCATTTGAGCAGTTTGCAATAATTGTTGTTTTGAGTTGTCATCAACAAGCACGCCTTTAGTCCACATTTTGACTGGCATAGTTTTTTCATTTTGCAGAACTTGGTAAGCACGTTCTTGCGGCTTTTGTTCAAACTGAGCTTGTTGGTTAATTTCTTCAACGACAGACATTTTCTTTTCCTTTCAAAGCCTGCCTGCCAAGCGTTTGCAGGCAGGTGTTATTCACAATATCCCAATGATGTTGTGTGCTTTATACTATTGCACTGAGTGTGCCAACTTTTTTAAAAAGCACTTAACTTTAAATTAAATTATTGAAATTAATATGTAAAAATAATTGGTTTCTCTGTGTGTTTAATTTTTATTGGAGATTTTAACGTTTAACATATATCTAAAAAGATATTTAAATATATTTTTAGATATATGTTATTAATGGGCTTTACGATTTTTATCGACTTTTAAAAGCTGTCCAGCTTCGTTTAAAGTAAACTCATCAAAATCATTTGCTAAATAAAAATGACCTTTATAAAACTGGCGAACTTCTTCAGCAATAGCGTGCTGTCCAGCTTTATCCTGGTGTCGTGGGCTAAAATGCGTCAGAATTAAATTACTCAAAGATTGCTGTTCTGCAAATTCAGCCACCATTTTTGCTGAGCTATGCATTGGACCTTTGCCGACTTTATCTAAAACCGTTTGCAAGTAAGTTGATTCGTGAATAAGTAGTTGAGCATCTTTGCAAGCATTAGCTAATAGTTCAGGTTGGTCATTATCACCACCTATAATTGCATGAACTTGTTGATTTTGTATTTTGATAAAGTCTTGAGCTTTTAAAGTTTGTCCCTCAAATTCAACATTGTAGCCTCGTTTTAAATAGCCCCACATATCACCTTGAGGTACGCCAAGCTGAGTTAGAGCTTGGGTATCTAACTTCTTCTGAATCGATTTGATGTAAATGCTAAAAGCAAAACTTGGAACACGATGGCTTAGTGGGTGTGCTTGAACAATGAATTCATCAGTGATCTGTTGTGGCTTTATTACTTCATTCACATCAATAAATTGGAGTGAATAGGGCAAATATAAATCTGTAAGTTGGGCGGTGATTTCAAACCATTGCTGAATTTCTTTTGGTGCAATCACGATTAATGGTTTGCTGCGGGCATTCATGCCTGCACTTGCAAGTAAACCAACTAGACCATAACAATGGTCGCCGTGAACGTGTGTAATACAAATGGCAACTAGGTTTTGTAAGGAAAGTTTGGCTTGTTGAATGCGGTGTTGTGTCCCTTCGCCTGCATCAATTAAAACCCAGTCCTTATTCTTGTTATTGCGAACTGCTAATCCTGAAACATTACGTGTCAGGGTGGGTACACCTGAAGATGTGCCTAAAAAAGTAAAATGAAGCATATTCTTGGAATTTTTTGGTCAAATGCGTATTGTATATTATAGACACTTATAAAATTTTATAGAAATTATGGCGGATGCAAAGAAAACAGTCGTTATTGGCTTTGTCGGTTCTACACTTGATCAGGGAAGAAGGCCAGATCGCTGGCAGCGTTGGCGTCCTACAATTAGCCTGTTAATGCATGAAGATTTGCTTGTAGATGAATTGGTGTTGTTACATGATCGACAGCATCATAATTTAGTTAAATCTATAGCAGCAGACGCGAAAGAAATTTCTCCACAAACACAGATTTCTGGACATAAAGTCAGTATTAAAGATCCTTGGGATTTTGCAGAGGTGTATGGGGCACTTTATGATTTTGTAAAAACATATCCGTTTGATGTCGAAAAAAATAACTATTTATTGCATATCACTACGGGAACACATGTTGCCCAAATTTGTTGGTATTTATTAGTCGATGCACATTATTTGCCAGCTCAACTTATTCAGAGTTCACCTAATCAACAAAAGACCCCAGAAGGTGAATATAGAATTATTGATCTGGATTTATCTCGATACGATGTTTTAAAACAGCGATTCGATGATGAACTAAAGCAAAATTGGCAACAACTTAAAGAAAATATTTCTACTCATAATAAAGCGTTTAATCAGCTTATTGAGGAGGTTGAATTAGTTGCAACCCGCTCTAGTGCGCCTATTTTAATTATGGGTGCAACAGGTGTTGGTAAGTCTCATTTGGCAAAACAGATTTTTCAGTTAAAGAAAGATAAATTTCAATTAAGCGGTCGTTTTATTGATGTTAACTGTGCGACTTTACGCGGTGATAGTGCCATGTCCACTTTATTTGGTCATATAAAAGGTGCATTCACAGGAGCAGCAGCTTCTCGTGCTGGTCTACTAAAAAGTGCTGACCAAGGCATTTTGTTTTTAGATGAAATTGGTGAGTTAGGGCTTGATGAACAAGCAATGCTTCTTAAAGCGCTTGAAGACAAAAGCTTCTTTCCAGTTGGAAGTGATAAGGAAATTCAGGCAGATTTTCAGCTGATTGCGGGTACTAACCGTGATTTACGTAATGAAGTTCAGGCAGGTCGTTTTCGTGAAGATTTATGGGCCCGTTTGAATACATGGACATTCTTTTTACCAAATTTAAAAGACCGTATAGAAGATATTGCTCCCAACATTGAATTTGAGCTACAACGTTTTGCAGCAATTCATCAAAGACAATTACGTTTTCAACGTGATGCTTTAGAAATGTATTTAAAATTTGCTAAATCAGCAGATGCATCATGGCAAGGAAATTTTAGAGATTTAGCCGCAAGCGTGACTCGTTTAGCAACTTTATCGCAAGGTGAGTTAATTCGCCGTGAAACTGTAGAAAAAGAAATTCAACGGTTAAAGCAACTTTGGCTTATTCAGACCGCATCTTGCAATGATGGAAATAGAGACGCAGACATTCTATTGAACTATTTGAGTTCTGAACAACTAGAGCAAATAGATGAGTTTGACCAGATTCAATTACGTGGGGTACTTAAAGTTTGTGAAAATTCAAAATCAATGGCAGAGGTGGGAAGACAACTCTTTTCGGTGTCTCGTCAACAACGTAATACAACGAACGATAGTGATCGAGTGAAAAAATATTTGGCCCGTTTTGGATTAAGTTGGAATAGTTTTTAGTAGTTACAGGGCTTATGAAATGATGGACATAGACTCAATCTATGTCCATCAAACTACTGCTTATTTCATAATAATAAAGCGTGTAATGATTTGGCGAAGCTGTTTTAAATAGCCTGTAAAGAAGTGGTTAGCGCCCGGTAAAATCGTAATAGGGTGCTTTTGTGGTTTTGCCCATGCAATTGCATCTGAAAGCAAGGTAATGTCATCTTGCTCACCATGAATGAGTAGAATATCACCTTGAATTTCTGGAGTTTTATAGTGGCGCAAACCCACTACGGTAGCCGTTGGTAAACCACACAAAATTAACTGTACAGGTCGTAATTCAGGATTAAGCTGTGCAAAGCATTTTGCCAAAACATGTGAGCCGAAGCTAAAGCCGCCTGCATAAAATGGCAAGCCTTCATGTAGCTTACGAACATGTTCAATTACGGCTAAAATATCTTCGGTTTCGCCATGACCTTCATCATGAATACCTTCACTGCCGCCTAAGCCACGGAAACTAGGGCGATAAACAATACAGCCATATTCATTAAAGATTTGGGTTAAGAGGGCAGGGACTTTATGTTGAGGGGTTCCACCTTGCAATGGATGCGGATGGCAAACAACCGCAAAGCCTTTGATTTCACCTTCAGGGCGGTCAACGAAAAGTTCAATTTTACCTACTGGACCCTGGATGAAAGTTTGCTCAGACATATAAGAACCGCTAAATAACAATACGTGATGCTATTTTACCGATAGTCGTCATTGAAAACACGAGTTAGCATTAAAAAATATCTACTGTTATAGTTGGGATTAAGAATAATTTTTTCAGGTTGTCTATGCTTGCTTTAATTTCTCCTGCAAAAACTTTAGATTATGAAACGGCGTTACCTACAGATGAGTTTACTCAGCCTCGCTTGTTAGAACACTCAGCACAATTAATTGAGGTTAGCCGAAAACTTTCTGCTTCCGAAATTGCCAATTTAATGAGTGTCAGTGAAAAAATTGCCACACTAAATGCAGACCGATTTAGAGATTGGAAGCCCGAATTTGATTTTTCAAATGCTCGTCAGGCGATTTATGCGTTTAAAGGTGATGTGTATACAGGTTTAGATGCCTATCATTTAAAAGATAAAGATATTGATTTTGCACAGCAGCATTTACGTATGCTATCTGGCTTATATGGTTTATTACGTCCTTTAGATTTAATGATGCCTTATCGTCTTGAGATGGGCACTAAATTAAAAAATTTACGTGGTCATAATTTGTATGAGTTCTGGGGCGAAATTATCACGAACCAGATTAATGAAGACTTAGCGGCAATTAAATCTGAGTTACTTGTAAATCTAGCTTCAGATGAGTATTACAAATCGGTCAACGAGAAGAAAATTAAGGCTGAAATTGTTAAGCCTATTTTTCTTGATCAGAAAAATGGCAAATATAAAGTCATTAGTTTCTATGCGAAAAAAGCACGCGGTTTAATGGCTCGTTTTATGATTGAAAACCAATTAAATAAAGCTGAGGATATTAAAGCGTTCAATACCGATGGATACTACTTTGATGCTGAAAACTCATCAGCAAAAGAGCTAGTATTTAAACGCGATGAGCAATAATCCTGAGCGTGGTTAATATATGATGATGCAGCTTTACTTATTAAAACTGGAACATGTTTGGTTTGAGCTGCATCAGCATTATCATTTTTCTGACCCACAAAAAATCTTAAATATACTCATCGCTGCTTATAGTGAAAAGCAGCGGGCCTATCATACTGTTCAACATTTATATGAATGCTTAGCTTTGCTCGAATCAGTTCGATCTGATTTGAATGATGCCTATGCGGTTGCATTGGCACTCTGGTTCCACGATGCGATCTATAACCCACAAGCTAAAGACAATGAACTTAAAAGTGCTGAACTCTTTGAGCAATGTATGGCTCAAGATTTACCAGTAAATACCGCTCAGAAAATAAAACAGTGGATTCTTGCCACGCAAAAACATATAGCGACTGATGAGTTAGATTTACAATTTTTATTGGATATCGATTTAGCTATTTTGGCAGCTACACCAGAGCGTTTTATGCAATATGAACAGCAAATTCAGCAGGAATATGCTTGGGTCGATCCAGAAGTATATTCAATCAAAAGAAAAGAAGTTCTAGCGCATTTTTATCAGTTAGACCCACTTTATCAGACGACTTATTTTCAACAGAATTTTGAGTTAAGAGCAAAGCAAAATTTACAGAGGACATTAGGCATAGCCTAAGTAAATATAAGAATTTAGATCTGTTGATTTGAATAAAGCGATATAGATTTTAAAACTTTTAGAAAATTAAAAATGGTTATATGAGGGGGAGAGGAACCACTGAAAAATCAGTGATTCCTTAGAAATAAATTATTTAAAGAAATAACCTGTTTCTGGTGAGCTTGCATTTGCCATACGTTTACGTGGCATGCGACCAGCTAAAAATGCTTCACGCCCAGCTTCAACAGCTTTTTTCATTGCAGAAGCCATTAAAATAGGGTTTTGAGCCGCAGCAATCGCAGTATTCATTAATACGCCGTCACAACCGAGTTCCATAGCAATAGCGGCATCACTTGCTGTACCAACGCCTGCATCTACCAAAACTGGCACTTTTGCATTTTCTTTAATAATTGAAATAGTATGGGGGTTTAAAATACCTAAACCTGAACCAATCAGACTACCCAAAGGCATAATTGCAACACAGCCCATACTTTCAAGTTCTTGAGCAATGATTGGGTCATCAGAGGTGTAAACCATAATCTCAAAACCGTCATCAATCAAAGTACGTGCCGCTTTTAAAGTCTCGGTTACATTTGGGTATAAGGTCTTTTCGTCACCCAAAACTTCAAGTTTTACCAAGTTGTGACCGTCTAGAAGTTCACGCGCTAACATGCAAGTACGTACTGCGCTGTCAGCATCAAAACAACCTGCGGTATTTGGCAAAATTGTATACTTTTCTGGCGGAATGACAGAGAGTAAATTTGGCTGATCTGGATGTTGTCCAATATTCACACGGCGGATTGCAACAGTAACGATTTCTGCACCACTCGCTTGAATGGCTAAATCTGTTTCATTTAAGTCTTTATATTTGCCAGTTCCTACCAATAAACGAGATTGAAAAGAACGTGAACCAATAATGAGAGGGGTGTCTTGCATGGATAACTCCGACTTAGCCGCCGCCAACAGCGTGAATAATTTCGATACGGTCATGTTGAGCGATAGAAATCTGCTCTAATTTGCTTTTTGGAATAATTTGCTGGTTGTATTCGACCGCAAATCTTTTTCCTTCAAGTGCCAAAGCCTGAATGAGCTGCATTAGGTTTTGACAAGGCGTGTCCGTTAATTCGCCATTTAAATAAATTTGCATGATCACATTCCAATTATTTTGCGTATTTGAGGGCATTCCAAGCCAAAACGAGCCATCCAGCTATCATAAATGCTCCACCAATTGGGGTAATTGCCCCCAAAATTCTCGGTAATCCAAGCGCCATGATATAGAGTGAACCACAGAAGAATAAAATACCAATCTGAATCAATATGAATGGCAATTTAATGGGGAACGTAAGGATAACTTTGCTTAAAATACCAAGTGCTAAGAGACCTAAAGCATGGTAGAAAAAGTAGTCGGTTGCAGTATGCCACCAAACAAGTTGCTCAGGACTCGCATGAGCTTTAAGACCATGTGCTCCAAAAGCACCCAACATGACTGCAAAGGCAAGATTAAGGGCTGAAATGGCAATCCACATAACAAAAAACGCAAATGAATAATGAAGGGCAACGTTATCATAGATTGGGTTGGCTAAACATAGCCAGATAAAACAAAAGGGCTAATCGCCCTTTTATTTTTAAACTTATTTTAGCTTGCAGACATGGCAATTTTAATTTTTTCCATTGCATTCTTTTCAAGCTGGCGAATACGTTCTGCTGATACATTATATTCGGCCGCTAACTCGTGGAGAGTAGATTTGTCATCATCTAACCAACGACGTTGTAAAATATTACGCGAACGGTCATCTAACTGATCCATTGCATTATGTAGGGCAGATGTACTTTGCTCTTCCCAGTCCTCATTTTCGACTAAACGGGCTGGATCATAGCGATTATCTTCAAGATACAATGCCGGTGCAGTATGTGGGGTGTCATCGTCGTCGTCACCTTGAGCTTCGAAAGCAGCATCATAAGCGGTTAAACGACCTTCCATCTCCAGAACTTGTTCTGCAGTTACATTTAAGTCATTCGCAATCGATTGAGCTTCTTCGAGCGTTAATTTTTTACTCGATTTTTTTAAACTACGTAAATTAAAAAATAATTTACGCTGCGCTTTGGTCGTTGCAATTTTGACAATACGCCAGTTACGGATAACGTATTCGTGAATTTCTGCCTTAATCCAGTGGACGGCAAAAGATACAAGACGCACGCCCATATTTGGGTCGAAACGCTTCACGGCTTTCATTAAGCCTAAATTACCTTCTTGAATAAGGTCGCCTTGTGGTAGGCCATAACCTGCATAGCTGCGCGCAATGTGAACGACGAAACGTAAATGCGACATTACCAGCATTTTTGCGGCATCAAGATCTTGGTCATAATAATAACGTTCAGCAAGTTCTTTTTCTTGCTCGGCCGTTAAAATAGGAATCTGATTGACAGTACTGATATATGCACCAAGGTTTACACCGGGCGCAGACAATGACAGGGGCATCAATTGATTGCTGCTGTCACTCATGATTTCTCCTTATAGGATCGGATGGGATAACCAATAAATTCATCTTAGTTTGAATCAGCTTCATAATTAAGGAAAATTGGGTAGAGAAATGTAAAATTTTATGCAATTTCTAATCTTTTAGTTTATCAAAGAATTATTGAGTTTCAATTAAATAGTGAAATTCTCTTTCGGAGATATGCGTGGTTTGACACATAAAATGATGTAAACCACAGTAACGAGTTACATCTATTTCACTATGGGGATCGGAAGATTTTAATAAAAATAGCTGTTTACCCGATACTTTTTTGAGTTCGCGTTTAAGCATTAATAAAGGCATCGGACAAGGTTGGCCCAAGGCATTAATTTCAATAAGTGCTGGAGTAGAAGAAGTGTTGGTCATTCATCATCAAAACAACTAAAAAGATTATTCTAACAAATTTTTTTATAAACACCGCACATTTTATAAAAGAAGAAACAAGCAATTACCTATAAAAAATATTGTAATAAGCTGTTTAAAAAAAGGACTAAAAATAGGGGGAATAATTGAAAAAAATTCTATTAATTGTCATAAACCCGTGGTAAGCTCGAACCGTTTTAGGATTTACCACACACTTAAATTGGTTTAAAATCCTATAACAAATGGATGTAACCGGAAATTGTTGATAGTTTCACAGAATGATTACAAGCTTTAAGATTATAAATATTTTAAAAACTTGTTTGCTCTGCTGTTTGCAACACCGGAAGGTCCTTTTTTCAACATCTGAGGATTGACTTATGACAGCTCGCGAACAAGGCGTAGTAAAGTGGTTTAACGACACTAAAGGTTTTGGCTTTATTCAACGTAACGGCGGTGACGACGTATTCGTTCATTTCCGTGCAATCGTTGGTGACGGTCACCGTTCTTTACGTGACGGCCAACGCGTAGAATTTAGTGTAGTACAAGGTCAAAAAGGTTTTCAAGCTGAGAACGTTCAGCCTTTAGACTAATTCATCTTTTGATGAATCATGGACGCTCCAATTTTTGAATTGGGGCGTTTTTGTTTATAATGATCTTCTCATTAGAGAGATTGTTTGTTAGAGCACGTATTTATGACATCTGGTTTTGAAACCTTGAATTTACATCCGCAACTTAAAAAGGCGATTGATGCTTTAGGGTTTAAGCAAATGACCCCGATTCAGCAAAAGGTTTTAAAATATACGTTGGGCGGGCATGATGCAATTGGTAGAGCACAAACAGGAACAGGTAAAACTGCTGCTTTCCTGATTAGTGTAATTAATGACTTGTTACATAACCCGATTCAAGAGCAGCGCTTTCGTGGTGAGCCACGTGCCTTGATTTTGGCGCCTACTCGTGAATTGGCATTGCAAATTGAAAGCGATGCGAAGTTACTCACAAAATTTTCAGATTTACACGTCGTGACACTATTAGGTGGTGTAGATTTTGATAAGCAAAAGAAACAGCTAGATGCTAATTTTGTCGATATCATGGTTGCTACGCCTGGGCGTCTAATTGATTTTGTAGAACAAAAAGAAGTTTGGCTCGATCAAATTGAATTCCTAGTAATTGATGAAGCAGATCGCTTATTGGACATGGGTTTTATTCCGTCTGTAAAACGTATCGTGCGTTATTCCCCGCGTAAGGAAGAACGTCAAACCCTCATGTTCTCGGCTACTTTTAGTTATGACGTGCTTAATTTGGCGAGACAATGGTTGTTTGAACCAATCACTGTTGAAATTGAGCCTGAGCAAAAAACCAATAACGATGTCGAGCAACGTGTTTATGTAGTAGCTAAACAAGATAAATATCGTTTGCTACAAGATATTTTGCGTGAAGAGCCTATCGATAAAGTCATGATTTTTGCTAATCGACGTGATCAAGTACGCCGTCTTTATGACCATTTAAAGAGAGATGGATATCGGGTCGGGATGCTTTCAGGTGAAATTGCTCAAGATAAACGTTTAAAAATGTTAGACCAGTTTAAGCAGGGTAAAAATAACATCATGATCGCAACTGATGTTGCTGGCCGTGGTATTCATGTTGATGGTGTATCTCATGTGGTTAACTATACCTTACCTGAGCAGTCAGACGATTATGTGCACCGTATTGGTCGTACAGGCCGTGCTGGGTCACAAGGTGTAAGTATTAGTTTTCTTTCAGAAGATGATGCTTTTTACTTGCCGGAAATTGAAAAAGCAATTGGTAAGAAATTGCCATTAACCCGTCTAGAGGGTTATTGCTAATAAAAAAAATCCCAATCATTTGATTGGGATTTTTTTTGATTAATTAATTTTGCAATAGAAGGTAAGTGTTGTTTGATAATCATCATCTTTTGCTAGAGATGCATTTTTACCAGTTAATGTACCAATCACACCAGCTGCTGCTTCGACCATTTGGCCTGTTTTCTCGCTTACTACATCTTTTAATACACCGTTGTATGTTGTTTTTTCATCTACAACAACGGGCGTAGTATTTTTTGAACAAGTTTTTTGAGCGGCAGTAATCGCATTATTTTTTGCAATTAGATTTGTTTTACCAATGCCTGTGACTTCAAATTGATTATTTTCTTTTTGAACCGCTAAGGTGTTTTTAGGGGTAGTGGCACAAGCTCCTAGTAATAAAACAACACTGCTCAACGCACTCGCTAAAATTATTTTTTTCATGTTTCACCTAATATCGTTAATCGTCAAAAGATCTCACTATTTGAACACAAGTTTTCTAATTGACTTTGAAGACGTTGTATTAGTTTTGATGTTTTGTCTTAAAAATATGTCAAAGCATGAGCTCGTTGTTTTTTATGTTCTAGATACAATGGTGGATTATCTGTAGATTATGCTAATCTATTTTGAATTTTTTGAGTTAGATCAATATTAATGACGGATTCAGCAACACAGATAATTCATCAGAATATTCACCAACGTCAATCTATTGGTCAATTGATTGAGCCTGCACCAAATGCAGATCAATTAGAGTTGGCCTTTCAAGCTGCTTTAACTGCTCCTGACCATCATAGGCTTAAACCAACACGTTTTGTCGTTATCGAGGCTGAACAACGTGCTGCATTTGGTGAGGTTTTAGCAAAAGCATTGGCTGATTTGGGTGAAACTGACTCAGCGCAACTTGAACGAGTTAAGCAACATCCTTTTCGCGCCCCTTTACTCATTTTAGCGCTTACGCAATTGCAAGACCATCCTAAGGTTCCGCATTTTGAACAGATTTTAAGTACTGGGGCTGCCGTACAGAACCTTTTATTGTCTTTACAAGTTCAAGGCTTTTCCACCATGTGGCGTAGTGGCGCGGTTGTTGAATCAAATTGGTTAAAGCAGCATTTAGGATTGCAACCACATGATTTAATTTCAGGTATTATTTATGTGGGCACAGCAGCTAAAGCGATTGCACCGCGTGCAGAGATTGAAAGTAAAGAATTTGTAAAGGTTTGGCAGGCTTAACGAGCCTCAAAAGTAAGAAATAGGATAATAAAGCATGGCTGAATTTAAGTTTACAGATTTAGTGGAACCTGTTGCGGTTGATAAAAAAACAGCATTACGTATTACTGTGTTAGGTGGAGGTAGCTTTGGTACGGCGATGGCCAATTTAGCTGCACGTAATGGTTGCGACACCATGATCTGGATTCGTGATGCCGAAACAGCAGAAGAAATCAATAAAACCCATATTAATAAACGTTATTTGCCAGACTTTGTTTTAGAGTCATCATTACGCGCTGTGTCTGATCTAGAACAAGCCGTGTGTGATCGAGATATTATTTTGGTGGCAATTCCTAGTCATTCATTTCGTGATGTATTAAAACAAATTGCGCCTTTTATTACGGCACAAGCGGTTGTCTCTCTAACGAAGGGCGTCGAGGCTAAAACTTTTAGCTTCATGAGCGATATTATTCGTGAAGAATTGCCGGAAGTTCCTTATGGTGTGTTATCTGGACCAAATCTCGCTAAGGAGATTATGGCAGGTATGCCATCGGGTACTGTTATTGCCAGTGATTCTGAGTTAGTTCGTTATGCTGTGCAGCATGCTCTTCATAGTGCTTTATTCCGAGTTTTCGGTAGTGATGATGTGCATGGTGTTGAACTAGGGGGCGCACTTAAAAATATTTATGCAGTTGCAATGGGAATTGGTGCTGCTTACAAGATTGGTGAAAATACCAAGAGTATGATTTTAACGCGTGCCTTGGCTGAAATGAGCCGTTTTGCAGTCAAACAAGGGGCAAACCCGTTAACGTTCTTAGGTTTATCTGGCGTTGGTGATTTATTTGCAACCTGTAATAGCCCTTTAAGCCGTAATTATCAGATTGGTTATGCTTTGGGTTCAGGTAAAACACTTGACCAAGCGAGTAAAGAGTTGGGGCAAACCGCTGAAGGAATTAATACGATTGTTCAAGTGCGTGGTAAAGCAGAAGAGCTCGACGTATATATGCCTATTACCAATGCTTTATATGAGGTTATTTTTGAGGGTGCGCCACCTTTAAATATTGCTTTATCTCTTATGAAAAATGGACACCGTAGTGATGTTGAGTTTGTTTTACCTCATCATGAAGTCTGAAGAAGAAATGTCATAAATTACGGTTATAATGCAAGAATTATTAACAAGGAATATTTATGCAACTGACATTGGTTCGTCATGGGGAAGCCGCTCCTCCAGTGAATGGTAATGACACTAAACGTCCACTTACCGCTCGTGGGCATGCTCAAGCTGAGCAGACAGCAACATTTTTAAAAGATATTGTTAAGCCTGATATTTTTGTAGTTAGTCCTTTATTACGTGCTCAAGAGACATTGGCGCATATTCAAGCTTATTTTAAAGATGTTCCTGTGTTGTTATGCGATAAAATTAAACCAGATGATAATGCGAAAGAAGCAGTTGAATGGTTGTCTCAGGTTCCTTATGAGTCAATTGTAGTCGTGTGTCATATGAACGTGGTAGGGCATATTGCTGAACTACTGACACATGAAAACTTTAATCCATTTGCACTTGCCGAAGCCCGAATTTATGATCAGGCTGTTATTGCAACTGGTTTATCAACACAAAAAAATAGTTTTATACCCACAATATAATTAAAAGGTCATTTAGCCCATTATGCTGTATTTATGGATGCCTGAAACCAATGGAATATGGCATTGGTCTAACGGAGAAAACTGGTTGCAGGCAGCAAGTCTTGATCAATTAATACAAGACCTGCAATTACATCAAGGAAAAGAAGCTGTCATCTTTTTCCCTAGTCGCCATGCTCAGGTACTCCAGCAGCACATGGCAAAGTCTCATTACAAACAACTTGGGGCAGATGGCGTTAAATATTTGCTTGAAGAATTTGTAACTTTGCCTATTGATCATATGAAAGTGGTGCATCATTTTCATGCTGATCAATTAACCGTATTGGGAGTGGCAAAAACAACAGTGGAAACATGGCAGCATGCAATGGCTTTACTGCCTATTAAACTCGTTGCTTTATTGCCAGACTTTCTAATTTTACCGGAACCTCAAGAGCAGCAAGTGGTCTTATGTAATATTGACCAGAAATTACTTGTGCGTGAAAGTAAATGGGTGGGTAATTCACTAGATGATTTAGCATTATTTTTAGAGTTTCAATCAGTCGAAACTCATTATCAATATAGTGGTTTGACAACAGAGCAACTCGAAAGTTTGGTGGCAGCATCGGATGCCGAGCATCATTCTGAATTTATCTATCAATTTCAGGGTTTAGATAAACCTAAACAGCATCCTTTTAATGTTCTGCCTAAAGCTAAAGGGCAAGAGCACACGGTTTCTGGTTATTGGAAAGCGTGTGCTGCTATTGTTTTAGCAATTATAGTGGTCCAGTTCAGTTATGATTTATTGCGTTGGGTAAAATTAAGAAATGTAGCGAATCAAACCGCCGAACAGACGGTCGAGCAATATAAATATTGGTTTGGTCCTTCAAGTCGGGTAAATGAGCAAAATATAAAAAGCCAATTTGAAAGTCATTTACGCATGAGTAAGCAAGGTGATACACAAGCACTTTCTTTATTGAGCCGTGTTGGTCCTATTTTAATGCAAAGACAAATTTTAGCTCAGCAGTTAGCTTATGATGCATCAACACTAACTATGGCATTAAAAGCAAAGTCGGCAGATGATTTGCAAGCTTTAACACAGCAACTTAACCAGCAGGGATTCAAAGCGGAGCTAGGTAATGTTCAAGCCGATGGTGGTGGGGCAATTGGGGTGGTGAAAATACAATAATGAAAATGATAACTCAATTGCAAAACCGCTTTGACCAGTGGATTGAACAAGTCACTCAATATTTAGATCGTTTAACTGTACGTGAGCGGGTTATGGTGGTCTTTACTACAATTTTTGTTGTGGTTGCCATTGTAGGTGCTTCACTTTGGAAAATGCATTCCTTGGCAGAACAACAGCAAAAACGGTTAAATGATTTAAAAGATTTAATGGTATGGATGCAGAGTAATGCAGTTACCATGAAACCAGCGAATGAACTCGAATTAGGCCAATCGGAAAAAATACAACGAGTAGCTCAGCAGCAAGGCTTAACAGTCACTTCTCAACAAAATGGTGAGCAGTTACAAATTATTGTTACTCATCAGAATTATGCAATTTTAGCGAACTTTTTAACCCAACTTGCGCAAATGGGCTTAAGTATTGAAAAAATGGAAATGGTTTCAAGTGATGGACAGATTAAATTAACAGCGACGGTTCAATAACATATTAAAATATGGTGTTCTTAAGCATGGTGTTTTGTGCTACCTGTGCCTATAATATGCCTACCTAAAATCAGTAGACTGTGATTGGTATGTTATATTCACTTGCTCGCCCGATGTTGTTTAGTTTAGCACCAGAGCGTGCCCATGAATTAACATTATCTATGCTTGATAAAGCACATAAGTTCGGCCTGCTGCGCCAGAGCGTAGAATCAAAACCGACAACCTGTATGGGAATTGAATTTCCAAATCCGGTAGGTTTGGCAGCTGGACTTGATAAGAATGGTGCACATATTGATTCTTTAGCCGGACTGGGTTTCGGTTTTATTGAAATTGGAACAATTACACCTCGTCCTCAATCGGGTAATCCACAACCACGATTGTTCCGTATTCCTGAAGCGAAAGCCATTATTAACCGCATGGGTTTTAATAATGATGGTGTTGATAAACTTGTTGAGAATGTCAAAGCTTCAAAATTTAAAGGAATTCTAGGCATTAATATTGGTAAGAATGCAGATACGCCTGTAGAAAAGGCTGTTGATGATTACCTGATTTGCCTTGAGAAAGTTTATAACTACGCTTCTTATATTACCGTTAATATCTCATCTCCAAATACTAAGAACTTAAGAAGTTTACAAAGTGGTGATGCATTAACTGAATTATTGCAAACCTTAAAAGAAAGACAACTTGAGCTTGCCGAGCAATATAACCATTATGTTCCTTTGGTTTTAAAAGTTGCGCCTGATTTAACAGCAGAAGATGTCGAGTTTATTGCAGCACAATTATTGCAATTTAAAATTGATGGTTTAATCGTTACCAATACGACTTTATCTAGAGAAGGTGTAGAGAATCTTCCTTATGGTAATGAGTCAGGTGGCTTATCAGGTGCGCCTGTTTTTGAAAAAAGTACCGAATGCTTACGTTTATTTGCCCAAACGTTAAAAGGACAAATCCCATTAATTGGCGTGGGTGGAATTTTGTCGGGTGAACAAGCAGCAGCCAAACAACAAGCTGGAGCAACACTAGTACAGATCTATAGCGGATTGATTTATACCGGTCCTATATTAGTAAAACAATGTGTTGCAGCCATGATTTAAGTGAATATGAACACAATTGATATCATTATTCTGATACTTTTGCTCATTGGGGGGCTAAACGGTTTGCGACAAGGATTTATCAAAGCCTTTGCGAACTTGGTAGGATGGATCATTGCATTAATTATGGGTGCAAAATATGCTGTCCTTCTTGCGCCGTCCATGTCAGGTTTAAGTCATGATCCGGTTGTTCAAAAAATTGCAGCTTTCGCATTTATCGCACTTATGATCATTGTTTTAACATGGATCGTCACTGCATTTTTAAATGGCCTCTTGAAAAGTCTGAAATTGGGGCCATTAAATCGTTTAGCGGGTGGTGCTTTTGGTTCTTTAAAAGGCTTGTTGGTTGTGTTGATTACAATGCAGGGGGTAGGGCCTTGGGTTGAAAGTTCACCACACTGGAAACAGTCCAAACTTATACAATTTTTAATGCCTTATGCGCCTTTAGCTACCGAATTGTCTAAAGATGCAGCAAGTGAGGCATTTCATCAAATAACATCTGGAGGTAGTGCATCAAGCACCCCTTCAAAACCAATGGACGAATCGGAAAATTTAGAAAACCGATCCGACCATTCGACAAAGAATCCTTTTTATTAATTCCTAGCTTGTCTGCGAGGTTGCTATGTGTGGAGTTGTTGGTATAGCCGGTAAATCGCCAGTGAACCAAATGTTGTTTGATGCTTTAACGATGTTGCAACATCGTGGGCAAGATGCAGCTGGAATAGTAACCTGCCATGAAGGCCGTCTTTTCCTTCGTAAGGATAACGGTATGGTGCGTGATGTTTTTCATACTCGTCATATGAGAGCATTACTTGGTAATTATGGTATTGGCCATGTACGTTACCCAACTGCTGGTTCTGCTAGCAGTGCTGAAGCACAACCATTTTATGTGAACTCACCTTACGGTATTACGCTTGCACATAATGGTAATTTAACCAATGCTGAAGATATTCATGATGACCTGTTTAAAACAGATTTACGTCATATGAATACAGATTCGGACTCAGAAGTTCTTTTGAACGTATTCGCGCATGAGTTGCAGAAGAACGGTACTTTAAACCCTACACCAGATGATATTTTCCATACAGTTACTCGTGTACACGAGCGCTGTCTAGGTGCATATGGCGTAGTGGCGATGATTACCGGTCATGGTTTGGTTGGTTTCCGCGATCCAAACGGTATCCGCCCACTCATTTATGGTTCACGTATGACTGAACAAGGCGAGATGGAATACATCATCGCTTCTGAATCAGTTGCTATTACAGCGCTTGGTTTCAAAATTGAGCGTGACATTGAACCTGGTGAAGCAATTTTTATCACTGCTGATGGTGAGTTGTTCTCAAGACAATGTGCGGCTAATCCAAAATACCGTCCATGTATTTTTGAATATGTTTATTTTGCACGTCCTGATGCCATTATTGACGGAATTTCAGTTTATAAAGCCCGTTTAAAAATGGGTGAAAAGCTTGCTCATAAAATTTTACGTGACTGGGGTGAAGACCACGATATTGATGTGGTTATTCCAATCCCAGATACGAGCCGTACTTCAGCATTAGAACTTGCAAATATTCTAGGTGTTAAGTTCCGTGAAGGTTTTATGAAAAACCGTTATATCGGTCGTACCTTCATTATGCCAGGTCAGCAACAGCGTAAAAAATCTGTACGTCAGAAATTAAACCCTGTTGAGTTGGAATTTAAAGGCAAGAACGTTTTATTAGTTGATGACTCAATTGTTCGTGGTACAACCTGTAACGAAATCATCCAAATGGCACGTGATTCTGGTGCAAAAAAAGTATACTTTGCATCAGCTGCACCTCAGGTTATGTATCCAAACGTTTACGGTATTGATATGCCTGCTAAAACTGAGCTAATTGCTTCAGAACGCAGCGTAGAAGAGATCCAAGAAATTATTGGTGCGGATCGTTTGGTTTTCCAAGAATTGGAAGACTTGAAAAATGCTGTACGTACGAGCAAAGTGCCTGATCTAACTGAGTTTGATTGCTCTGTATTTGATGGAATCTATGTAACAGGTGATATTGATGGTGCTTATCTAAATAATTTGGAGCAGAAGCGTAATGATTCTGCTAAAAAGAAAAAAGATGGTTACATTGATGTTAATGTTGATGCTGCTTCTGTAGATTTAACAGGCATTAAAGAAGAATAGGAATAGCTGAAAAAAGCGGGTGTTTCCCGCTTTTTTCTTTTATGATTAAACCTAACAATGTAATTGGGATTATTTACATTGAAAGAAGTAAGCCACTATCTAATCGAAAATAAGAATATGGCATGGTCCATCACTATGTGTTTGGTTGCTGTGCTGCTTACTATTTTTATTTTAAATTTAATTTTAGGTTTGCTCGTTCATTTTTTTGATTATAGTCAGCCAATTTGGTGGCATACTTTAAGTCCTTATTTTGTCGCACTATTACTTTTTATTATGGTTTGGTCTGTAGTTACCGAACTTTATATCCTGCGTAAAGGTGGACATTCTTTAGCGAAACAACTTAAAGCACGTCGTTTGGTGAAAGAAGAAAGTACCCCAGAAGAACTTGCAGCATTAAAAATTACAGAAAATTTGGCGCAGAATTTCTCACTAAAAGTTCCAACCTTGTATGTTTTACCTGATGAAGTTGGGGTCAATGCACTCACAGCAGGTTTTCACCCTAAAGATATTGTGATTATTCTGACATGGGGAGCCTTGCAGAATCTGGATAAACTTGAACTATATGGCTTGTTGGGCCATGAGTTTAATCAGATTTTATCGGGGGAGGCAGTTGAAAACACTAAATTAAAGATTTTATATAGTGGTTTAACAACTTTTAGTCAGTGGGGGAGTAAATTAGCGAAACAAGGTTTTAAACGCTATAGCCCAGGTTATAAGCATAAGTTTGAAACCGTCTTTGTTGCAGTTGGTGGGGTAATTTGGTTGGCGGGTAGCCTTGGTGTATTGATTACTCGATTCATTAAGTATTTAACTTTGAGTGGCCGCACATTTCGTAATGACCAAAAAACAGTACGGTTATTAAAAAATAGTGCGAATACCCAGACTTTATTGCGTATTTATGTTCATCATTCCGGTTCTCAAATTCATAGTGCTTATTCAGAATCAATCGCACATATGTGTTTTGCAAACTCACTTAGCCCTCAAAGCTGGATGAATATTCATCCGAGTATTCGTGAACGCATTTATGAATTAAACCCGACTTTGCTTCAAGATTTACAATTAGAAAATTTGAAAAAACTACGTAACCGTCCGTTATTTAGCTTATTTCATTTTTTAGAGGAATCTGAGAAAGAAATTTATATTCCGTGGTCATCTCCACAGCCCTTGCCTTTACTAAGGTTGTCGCCTATTAGTTTTGCACTAAATGATGCGATTAAGCCCCTTAGTAGTGATGTGCGTCGCAATAAAAAGCGCCCTGAGCTAATTCAGCGTGCGCTACAAACGGCTACAGGGTCACGTGAAGTAATGGTGGCTATTTTGATGATTCGTCAATATCGAGAATTCATCCCTAAAGATGCGCCAGTTAGCCATGCCATTATTGATGCCTTATTAAATCTGGATGGTCGTATTCATATTCAGATATTCCATGATGCCTGTAAAAACATTGGACATATGCCGGCAAGCATTGCGCGGCAATTTCTCACAAAACTAGCGCTCATTATTCAAGAAGATGGCGAGATTGGGTTGCTGGATGCACTTTTGTTAGAACGGGTTAAATATGAACTGAATTTGATGCCGCTGCATTTACCAACTGCATTTGAAGAAGTAAAACCCCAAATTGTTCGCTTGGTTGATGCTTTACTTCATGTTCAACAAATTAACAGCCCAAATCAGTTAGAAGTCCGTGATCGTATTTTACGTTCTTTGCTCAATCCTGATGAAATGAATATTTATGATGAAATTTCGGATGAGCCTTTAGATTTGGCTGAAATTTTAAATGATATTGCGGGTTTATTGTTACGTGACCGTCTGAGTATTTTAGCGATTGCGGAAATGTGCTTGTGGAGCGATCGCATTATCACTCAAGATGAGTTGGATGTACTTGAATTGCTTTATTGGCGTTTCGGCTTTGAGACAGAAGAAATTGTTGAGCAAATGCAAAAAAGAAATAGTGTTATGATTATTTAAAAGACATCTACAATTATAAAAACAGCTGAACGAAATAAAACACTGAAAAAAAAACTGAAGCCCGTTAGAATGTAGATTGAGTAGAGGTATTGATTCAAACATGATTGGGCAGCAAAGAAATATACTGGCAACTTTAGGAATTGATTTATGGATTCCTAAGACACAAGTGTGCCAAAAAAATAATGCTCAAAGCCTTTGGCGAGATCATGTTGTTGAAGAACCTGAACCGATTATATTGCCTTCTGTAGAACCAGTCGTTCCTGAGCAGCCTACAAAGCCACAAATCAACGAGATTCCAAAAGTTGAACCTGAAATTGTGGCACCAGTCTCAATAGATGTTCAGCCCGTTATAGCACCTCACAATGAAGTGCAAGTACCTGTAATTAAGATTGCATCATTTGAGTTGCAGGCTTTTTCTCTTGAAAAATGTGTTATTTTTTTGGATGTTACGAATTTAAGCGAAGAAGAAAAACAGCTTTGGAGTAACATACAAAAAGCAAAAATAGGGCAGTATGCTGAATTGAAATGGCCTTTCCCTTTAGCGACTTATCAAGATCAACGGGGCGCTGGTTCATATATACAAGGCTTTTTAGATGCTGTTGCAGCAGAGAAAAAGATATTGTGTCTTGGTGACTGTTCTTATATTCAACACGCGAATATTATTTATTTAGCAAGTTTAAAAGAAATGCTGGAGAAACCACTCCTTAAAAAAAGGTTATGGAAATTAATGCAAGATAACAACGAGTAGTAGGGATTTACATGAAAAAAGTTGTAGTATTTAGCCAAATTGATGAAGAAATTTTGTCTCAATTACAACAGAATTATCATGTTGTAGTTCTTAACCCAAAACTGGGTGATATTAATGAACAAATACGACAACACGTTGTAGATGCTGACGGGATGATTGGTGCAGGACGGTTACTGAATGAAAGTAACCTTGCACCAGCCCAAAAACTAAAAATTATTTCATCTGTAACGGTGGGCTATGACAATTATGATCTGGCTTATTTAAATCAAAGAAAAATCTGGTTATCAAATACGCCTCATGTTTTAACAGAAACAACAGCTGATCTTGCTTTTACATTATTACTAAGTGCTGCTAGAAAAGTTCCTTTTCTTGATCATTGGACAAAGCAAGGTGAATGGAAAAGAACTGTAGGGCCTCAGCAATTCGGTTTAGATGTTTTTGGAAAAACACTAGGAATTATTGGACTTGGCAATATTGGGGCTGCAATTGCTCGACGTGGTTTTTATGGATTTAACATGAATATTGTTTACCATAATCGTCGTGAAAAGCCTGAATTAGCTGAGCCATTAAACGCACAATATCTTGGTTTGGATCAATTACTACAACAGTCTGATTTTGTAGTAACCGCAGTTGATTTAAATAACGAATCGAAAGCTTTAATGGGCAAAGCTCAATTTGAGCTTATGCAAAAACACGCTATTTTTATTAATATTGCGCGCGGTTCGGTAGTTGATGAGCAAGCTTTGATTGAGGCTTTGCAGCAAAATCAGATCTTTGCTGCTGGTTTAGATGTGTATGAAAAAGAACCTTTACAAGATTCAGCACTTTTTAAATTGCCGAACGTAGTCACTTTACCTCATGTTGGTTCAGCTACTGCTGAAACCCGTAAAAAAATGGCAAATCTTGCCTATAAAAATCTGGTTGAGGCTTTAGAGGATAAAACACCTAGATATCTGGTAAACCCAAACTTTATATAAGTGATGAATAACACTTCATTGCAAAACTAGTCGATTTCCAGTGATATAGTAAAAGTCTATTGATTGAACATCATTTTTTATGGTTCACATCAGTAGACTTTTTTTATGGTTTAATTTTAATAGAGAAAAACTTTTGAGATTTTTGCCAGTTATTTTAAGTGCGACTTTTATAGCAAATGCTGCGTATGCACAGTCTTTCGACCCTCGGTCATCTGCGAATCAGGTGGAAATTCCAAATATTGGAAGTGGGATAGGTTTGCTTGATCAGCAAAAAGAAAAATTTATTGGTGAAAAAGTATTCCGTGAAGTTCATAAACAAATGCCAGTTCTCCAAGATATCTGGCTCGAAGATCAATTTTTCCAAGTATTTTCAAGTATTTTGAGTGAGACTCAACTTGGTCAGCCTATTGGTCTAGTTGTAATTAAAGATCCACAAATCAATGCATTTGCTGTTCCGGGTGGCTTATTCGCGCTTAATACTGGCCTTATTGCTTCAGCTCGCAATATTGATGAAATTGCTGGGGTTATGGCGCATGAAATTGCACACGTATCTCAAAGACATTTTAGTCGTTCAGAGGAAGCCTTTAAGGGGCAAACTTTATTAAGTTTGGCTGGGCTTTTGGCAGGTGTGGCAATCGCTGCACAGGGCGGTGGAGATGCTGGGGCAGCAGTGATGTTGGGAACACAAGCTGCACTAATGGATAGCCAGTTAACATATAGTCGAAATCAGGAGCGTGAAGCAGACCGTATCGGCATGCAATATATGTATGCAGCGGGTTACAACCCTCAAAGTATGGCAGACTATTTTGAAACAATGCACCGTGCGACGAGTCGGGTAAGTTTTTTACCAGATTTCTGGTTGACTCATCCATTGACGACTGAGCGTATGAGTGAAGCTCGACTTCGTGCGAACCAGATGCCTAAAGTCAAAAATCGCATATATGATGCTGATTTTGAAATTTTAAAATGGTACACAATGGTGGTTTCAAATCAGGCTACTGAAAATCAACTACAGAGTTTGGCCTCTCAAAAAAATATTGCAGGTCTTATTGCTTTGGCAGCTTTTTACGTAAAACAAGGTGATTATGCACAGGCACAGTCTACCTTAGATCAAGCCAAATCTAGCGGAAAACCTCTTGTTGTGCTATTGCAGACAGATATTTATCTAGGGCAAAACAAGCTGGATGAAGCCTATACTTCAATTGCTTCTACACAAATGACTATGCCTGAAAATAGAGCTTTCAGCTATAAATTGGCTGAAGTGCTATTACGTCAAGGAAAATTTGCACAAGTTCAAACGCTTGTTCAGCGATTTATTAATAAAAACCCAAGAGATATACAAGGTTGGCAATTTTTACAGCAAGCTGCTAATTTGGACAAGGCAGGAAAGTTGAGAGCCGTTAATGTTTTGCGCTATCGAGCAGAAGCTGAATATTGGTCGGGGAGTGAAGAGAATGCAATTAAATCGATGTTGCATGCTCAACGATTAGCAAAAGACAATCAAGCAATGTCGGCTAGAATAGACAGCAGATTAAAACAAATGCAAGATGAGCGACGAATGAAAATCTAAAAATATATCTTTTAAATTTTTTTAGATATGCGAATATGCACAAACTAAAAGGAATTTTGGTTTGAAGGAATATAAAATTTAAGAGAGGAAATTAAGCTAATTTAGCTTTAATTTTTGCTGAAACGATAGAAGGATCGGCACGCCCGGCTATGATCGGACGTAGAGAATTCATCACCTTACCCATATCTTTCATGCTAGTTGCTTCTTGAGCAGAAATCGTTTGCTCAATGAGAGAATCAAGCTCTTCCTCAGTCATAGCTTCTGGTAGAAACTGAGATAAAATCTCAGTTTCGGCTTGTTCTTTACTAGCTAAATCATCACGACCAGCACCTTCAAAGGCTTTGATCGATTCTTTACGTTGTTTAATTTGCTTTTCAATGACCGCAAGAACCTGAGCGTCGCCAAGCTCTATGCGCTCATCGACTTCGATTTGCTTAATTGCTGCTTGTAGACTACGCAAAACCGTCACTGTTGCCATATCTTTGGCACGCATAGAAGTTTTTAATGCATCAGTAATTTGGTTTTTTAAAGTAGTCATAATTCAGCAGTCAATCACAAATTAATTAGTAAAGGCGAGTAGTACGTACAGATTCGCGAGCCAATTTCTTTTGGTAGCGTTTAACTGCAGCAGCTTTTTTACGCTTACGTTCTTGAGTTGGTTTTTCGTAGAATTCACGTTTACGAACGTCAGCTAAAACACCAGCTTTTTCGCATGAACGTTTGAAACGACGGATAGCTACGTCAACTGGTTCGCCTTCTTTCAACTTAACTTGTGGCATGTAAAATCCTCTAGATTATGGATAAGATCAAGCACACTATTGTGCCGGATCACAAGTGAAGGTCAGTATTTTACTCATTTACAACTCATATCACAAGTCTATAATAGCGATTGCAATATTTTGACTCATATAAAAGGCAGTTTTGATGATTGTTTTAGGCTTGGAAACTTCTTGTGATGAAACAGGGTTGGCACTTTATGATAGCGAACTCGGCTTGCGGGGACAGGTTCTTTATAGCCAGATTAAACTTCATGCCGAATATGGTGGAGTAGTACCTGAACTTGCTTCTCGTGACCATGTTCGTAAATTAATTCCTTTAATGAATCAACTGCTTGAACAAAGTGGAATAAAAAAACAAGAGATTGATGCAGTTGCTTATACGCGTGGTCCTGGCTTAATGGGAGCCTTAATGACAGGGGCTTTATTTGGAAGAACTTTAGCTTTTTCTTTAAATAAACCTGCAATTGGTGTTCATCATATGGAGGGGCACATGTTGGCACCTCTACTTTCAAGTCAGCCACCCGAATTTCCATTTGTGGCTTTATTAGTTTCAGGTGGACATACACAATTAATGGCAGCTCACGGCATTGGTCAATATGAACTTTTGGGTGAGTCTATTGATGATGCAGCTGGAGAAGCTTTTGATAAAGTTGCAAAAATGATGAGCTTGCCATACCCAGGCGGTCCCAATATTGCAAAATTAGCTTTAAGTGGTAATCCGTCAGCATTTGAATTTCCGCGACCTATGCTTCACCAAGGTTTAAATTTTTCTTTTAGTGGTTTGAAAACAGCGGTTTCTGTGCAATTGAAAAAATTGAATGGTGAAAACCGAGACGCGGATATTGCAGCTTCATTCCAAGAAGCAATTGTAGATACCTTGGTAAAAAAATCAGTAAAAGCTCTAAAGCAAACTGGACTGAAACGTTTAGTTATCGCAGGTGGCGTAAGCGCAAATTTACGATTACGTGAACAGTTGGAAACTTCATTGGGTAAAATTAAGGCACAAGTTTACTATGCTGAACCTGCCTTATGTACTGATAATGGTGCAATGATTGCTTTTGCTGGTTATCAACGGTTAAAAGCAGGCCAACATGATGGTTTGGCTGTAACCACGACACCACGTTGGCCAATGACGGAACTCACTATTCCTATTTAAAAGCTTCTTGGTTTTCGATATCAATGTATTCGATATAACCACGGCCTTGAACTTCATTGCCGAAGTAATTACCAGTAAATTTATAGCCACTAGCATAACCACGCCCATGACCATAGCGGAATGGGCAGTCAATTTCTGCCTGAATATTCAAAATAATTTGTTTATTCTCATTTCGAGCAATCCACGAAAAGTATTTCGGAAGTCGCATCTTTTCCCCAGTCAGTGAGATGTAGTCATCGACTTGATGAGAAATAACGTCAAAGCTAACATCTGTATAAATTTCAGCTGGCTGATCAAGATATCTAATATGCAGGCTATAAGCTACCGTCTTTCCTGCAATATCTGCTTTAGTAAGAAGAAGTTGAGTGGTCTCGTTTAAATTAATAATTTGATAAGTAAAAAAATCAAGCGGCAGTTTATAAGCGTCAGGAAGAAGTTTGTTTATAAAACTATGTGGACCAGCTGTTCGTGCATATTCATACGTACAGAGTCCTTCACTTTCAATGCGTTCTGCTTGATAACTTAAAAAGCCTTTAAATTTTGCTAATAAACTAAAATGATCATAAATTGGTGTTTTTATAAACCACGAAACATGTGTTGTAACATCAATATCAAAGTCGAAATCAAGCCCATCATAATGTCCATGGATATGAACTTGCGGGAATTTTCCTTGAATTGAAATTTCTTTGCCTAATTCTATTAAGCTTCCATCTTTATTAATTTGTGTATCTTTGGGAATGATATAAGCCTTAAGCAAAGCTTGCTCAACCGCGGCAGTACTTGAAAAGAACGTGGCTGTTTTTCTTGGGTCTTCATTAATTATGTTGTCATGATCAAAGGCTAGCACACCAGGCGTGCCTAATAAAATCATAATGTTTAGATAACGATGCGGTTCGGGTAAAAGTGGAAAAAAGATACCGTAATGTGTCCAGCTATAATATTTTTCGTCAACTCGTGGGCGGATGATATGAGGCTGAGTAAAAGGAAGAGTTGAGTATTTTTCTGCTTGATCCAAGGCACCTTGCGCGAGCAATAAGCTTTTACCAAGGACTTTGCTGCCTATGGAAATTTTTGGCAATTGTTTTTTCATATATAAACCTAAATAAGGATAGGACTATCTTTGTTTTAGGTTATGAAAAACAACTGCCAAATCTAAGCGGTTTTCAGGCCAAAGCCAAGGCTTTGCGGGACATTCGTCATTTAATTATTAGACAACAGTTTTAACCCATTTAAACCAATCCAGTGCTTTGAAAACTGGTAAGCAGCACGACCAGAGCGCTGACCACGCATTTGGCACCAACGTAAACTCTCGGCACGAACTTCATCATTAAAAGGCATATTTGCCTTTTGAATATAATGTTCTACGATTTCTAAATATAAATTCTGATCCATTGGATAAAAAGATAACCACAAACCAAAACGATCTGACAAAGAGATCTTTTCTTCAATCGCTTCTTGAGGGTGTAGTTCAGTATATTGAGGAACATCGACCTTGGTTACAGGTGTATTTTCATGCATGAATTCGGGTAACAAATGGCGACGATTACTGGTCGCATAAATAATAAAATTACTCGCACCAGATTGTAATGAGCCATCCAATACACTTTTTAAACTACGATAGTTTTCATCTTCAGCATTAAAAGCCAAGTCATCGCAATATACGATGTATTTTTCAGGTCGATTTTGAATGAGTTTTTGAATTTTAGGTAAATCTGCCAAGTCATCACGTTCTATTTCAATTAAACGTAACCCTTGAGGGGCATATTCAGTCAATAAAGCACGAACAATAGATGATTTACCTGTACCACGTGAGCCAGTTAAAAGTACATCATTTGCTGGTAAGCCATTTAAAAATTGCAAAGTATTTTGGATGATTTTTTCTTTTTGGCGTTCAATGCCTTTTAAGTCATCTAAATAAATATTCTTTGGAGTATAGATGGCTTTAAGTTGCTGATTTTCCCATCTAAAGGCAGGTGCAGTAAAATCTGTCTCTTGTTTAGGTTCAGGTAAGACCTGCTGTAACTGATTTAATACAAGTGATAATGTCTGAACTAAATTGTCTGGTAAATCAATGGTAGCCATGGTAAGTCAATCATGTTAAACAGTAATTTACTAGGATACTAACACCGAAATTAACAGGCTGACAAAAAAGTTGTTGCTATACAGTTTATCAGTTTTGCAATTGATTGAAATCTTCAGACCGCGCATAGTGTGGTTATGTCTATTCAGTAAAATCATCTGTGAAGATGAGGACGAAATATGTTTGAAAAAATACGAAGTGATATGAATCCGCATCAGGCTTACCGTATCAAAAAATTACAACGTCAATTAGACATGGCTGAATCTTATGAAGAGTGGAAGTCTTTTGCATTAAAACTAGATGAAGAAACAGGGGTGCAAGAGTGGAAATTCGATAATAGTTCACCTTATTTTGATGCAGAACTCATTTCTTATCGATATACCTTACTGAAAAGATATCGTCAGCAACATCGAACGCTAGACCTCATTTATTTACTCAAAGAAGGCCTAACCTACGATATTGCAAATATTGGTCACCCAATGCTTTTTGCTGCAACGCATGTGGGCACAAAAAAACTAATTGAGGATTATATTGAAGAAGTTAGCCAAAGCTTGGCGTATATAGCTTCAAGTGAATGTATTACTTTCCAACGCAAAGAAAAAATTGAGTTTTTTGAAAATTGTGAAAAAGCATATGGACAACCGGCTCTTATGTTCTCGGGTGGAGCGACTTTGGGGCTTTTCCACACAGGGGTTTGTAAAGCTTTAATTGAACAAGATTTAATGCCTAAAGTGTTGTCTGGCTCAAGTGCAGGGGCAATTATGACAGGCATGCTTGGAACTTCTGCCAGTGAAGATGTTCAAAATTTATTAAATGGAGAACAATTCTTTAGCGATGCTTTCCATTTTAGAAAACTTCGTGAACTCATTAAGGGAAATGGTGGAATTGCCGATGTGCACTATTTGAAAAAATTCCTTGTTGAAAACTTAGGGGATCTTACTTTTGAGGAAGCTTTCAAAAAATCTGGTTTAAATATTAATGTTGCGGTTGCACCCTATGATGCAACAGAAAACCCGCGAATTATGAATGCCATTATGACCCCTAACGTTTTGGTATGGAGTGCTGTGTTGGCTTCATGTGCTGTACCGGTATTATTTCCACCAGTGCGTTTAACCAGTAAACGTTATGACGGTGAACATACACCTTATATGGCAAATACAAAATGGGTTGATGGCAGTGTAAGAAATGATTTTCCACAAGAAAGAATGGCACGTCTATATAATTTAAATTACACCATCGCCAGTCAAGTGAACCCGCATATTGTGCCATTTATGCAAAATGATGCAGATCGCTTTCGTAAAGACGTTTTAAGTTGGCCCGAACGTATTTTAAGACGTCAAGGCAAAGTACTATCGATGGGACTTATGGACTTTACGCGTCAAAGACTTGGTTCTATTTCTCCGATTAGGAGATTACTCGATCATGGATATGGCGTAATGGGGCAGCGTTATTATGGCGATGTTAATATTATTGCTAAATATGGCTTGAGTCACTATACCTATACTTTGCAAAACCCGCGTCCACATTTGTTTAAACGTTTGCAACGAGAAGGGGAACGCGCGACTTGGCCAAAAATTTCTTCGATTGAGACCCATGCTCGTATTGGCAAGACGATTCAGCATTGCTTGGAAGTTTTACGTTTTGAAGAAAAGCAACAACAGCCAGAGTCATACTATGTTGAAGCATGAGTTTGCTTCTCATATAGAAAACTTAACATATGTTACAAAGCCCAGAAGTTCAGCTTTAGGACGGCATCTATGGGCATGTTCTGTAGATGCTAGAAATTACTGGTTAAAATATCATTTACCTGAAACGCATGTTCAAAGTGAGCAAGACTTCATACACGAACAATTGTTTTACGAAGAAATTAATCACAAGAACCCTGCGTGGCTTTTACCCTATAAATTAATCGAAGTTACTGCACTTCCTCAATTAAACCATTCTTTAGGTCAGGTTTTAATTTTACCTGATACTGATTTGTGGTTTGGTTCATTGCCTCATGAAACTCATTTAACAGATGTGTACCATACAATTTTGTTCGCACTAGATAAGCTTGCGGAACTTCATAGATTGGGTTGGATTCATGGGGATATTAAGAAAGAGCATTTTCGAAAGTTTCAGCAAAAACCTTACTTGATTGATTTTGAGAAAGCCCGACTTTTGACGAGTTCAGATTCAGTGATGGATGCAACACCACATTATATGGCACCTGAACTCTATCAAGGTCATGGCAAGAGTGTGCAAAGCGATTTATATGCACTTGGAATTGTTTTGTATGAATGGTTAGCCCAAACTCGCTTAGATGCAGGGAATTACTATGATTGGGCAGTATTGCATTGCCAAAATTTAACCATTCAATTACCAACACAGTTTATGAATTTTTATCCATTCCTTTCAGGTTTATTGCAAAAACAACAAAAAAATAGGTTCGCAAACGCGTTTGAAGCGCTGAATTGTTTAAAAGCACATTCAAACTTATAAAAATCATCGATCTAGTATCTGTATACAATTTACACGGTCAGTTTTTTTTAGAAAAAAAACACTTGTCACTGTTAGATCTTATCGCTAATATACACAGCCATCGGGGGCGTGGCGAAATTGGTAGACGCACTGGATTTAGGTTCCAGCGCCGCAAGGTGTAAGAGTTCGAGTCTCTTCGCCCCCACCACTTTAAGTTAAATCTTAAAGTTGATTTGGATGTTAAGTCATCTAGATCTTGGAAGAGGATTGGTGTAATGGTAGCATGACGGTCTCCAAAACCGTTCGTCAAGGTTCG
>NZ_JAVQNT010000035.1:0-122871 GCF_031799075.1 Acinetobacter sp. V91_7 | reverse complement strand
CTTACCGCTGAAGGTGTCATATTTAATTCGACTGCTGCCAAACGGAAATTACGGTGGAATGCGGCCACTAAAAATATGGTCAAGGCAAACATTTCACCACTTTTTAATTGATGAGTAAATTTCATCTTTCTATGCAATTTTATGAGATTGTTCTCAATAATATTCTACTTTTAGAATCAAAGTACATCATTAATAATGAGTAACGATCATGTCGAAACATGGTAACTACACTAAAGAAAAAGTATCTTTTGATTCTCATGGTGATCAAGTCGTTGGTGATATTTATAAACCTCTTGGTAACGGACCATTCCCTACAGTAATTATCTTAGGTCCTTATTCTTTTCAAAAAGAACAAGCACCCACACAATATGCAACAAGAATGGCTGATGAAGGTTATTTGGCTCTAGCCTTTGATCCACGAACTGTGGGTGAAAGCGGAGGAATCCCTCGTCGCCTTGAAAACCCAAAAATGAAGAATGAAGATGTTGTTTCAGCTATTGACTACATGTTCACGCGACCTGATGTAGATACAAGCAAGATTTACCTTTTGGGAGTCTGCCAAGGTGGGCCGGAAATGCTTGATATTGCATCCTATGAAGATCGGGTTCAAGCTGTTGTATCGGTTACAGGTTATTATCGTGATACCGAGACTGATTTATTTATGATAGCTGCGGGGGTAACTGAAAATCCTTTTGATACAGCCACCGCTCCTTCAATTGAAGAACGTGAAGCACTCCTACAAAAGCGACTAAAACGCGCTCAAGAAGCAAAAGATCTTTATGAAACAACAGGTGAAGTCATTTATCAACCTCTTGTCTCCCCCGATCTTGGCGATCGAATAAATGGTTCAAATGCAGGGCTGCCGGGACCTTTAGTATGGAGTTGGTATGGCCCATGGACATTAAAAGGTTGGGAAAACCAATATGCTGTCATGAGTGACCTTGATCATTTTTCTTACTCTACTGTAAACGGCGTTTCTAAACTGACAAAGCCAGCTCTTATCATTCATTCAGATACCTGTATGAACCCAGCCGCTGCTCGTAGACATTACGACTCTATTCCAACATCTGATAAAGCATTAATTTGGGAAAATGGTACAAATCACTTCCAGTATTATGAACAGCCAGACGTAGTAGACAGAACTGTAGGGCATGTTACAAACTGGTTTAATAGTCACATCAATTAGTTTAAAAGCACTTCTTCTGAAAAGTTAAACTTCAAAGCCGGATTTTGGCCATCAAGTCCGACTTTGACCCAATTTATTTATTCTTACTCTAGCCTATCCCCAAGTTTCTTTAATAATAGATTTAAATCTTCATCAGGAATGGTTAAGTTAAAATTTTCTTTAAAGCACTTTCTATAATCTTCAATGCTAATCAATGTTTTCTTATGAAGCCCAGTATTTGAATATTCCTTCATAATATTGTTATTTATAGTTTTTCTTTTACCTTCATGAATAACTGAAAACATTAAATTTTGAGTAAACAAAGATTGTGGTGAAGTAGAAATATACCAATTAGCTGTAATGATGTCAGACTGCGCAATTCTATGCTCTGGATTGAATGCATATACATTTATCCAAGTATCCTTTATATAAACCTGTAACATAAATTTCATTCCAAGAAGTGCTGACTCGGCAACCCCTGAATTGTGGACATCAACCAAACGGAATGATTCATAAGGAGTATTTTGAACTTCATTTATCTTACTCAGTGATAAAACACCGGTTGGGGTCATTCCTCCAAAGCCTGGATCAAATAAAAAAAGCTCATTATTTAAGTTAACGATTGTAAGTAGGTGTGTTTTTATAGGAGCATCTACATGTGTGCCTTGATAATAAACCCTTGCTAAAAGATTAAATGCTTCAAACCCTAATTCATTTAAAACATAGGTAGTTAACACATTTTGTTCAAGACAATACCCTTCTCTTTCGTCATCTAAAAGTTTTTTCGCGACTTGCTCAACATCTACCGATATACCATTTCCTAAAAATGCATCTAAATTGCCAAAAGGTATAGTTTCGAGATGTAAGTTTAGAATTTCTGAAAGATCATCAAATATTAAAGATACGTTTCTATGAAATCCAATTTTATTTAGATACTGTCGTGAGATAGATAAGCTAGAGTCCATATATTTTCCCAAACAAAAAAATAATAACTTATTAGTATAGCTTTACAATAATTTAACTCTGATGAAGTCCGTTTAAATTGAAAATTTAATTTTCAAAGTTACCCTCTCCCTGCCAGAGCTCCTTTTCAACTAACCAATTTGAAATCTTTAAAGCCAAGATGTCAGCTTGTTCAATTGGAATCATATGACCAGTATTATTAATCACCTCATGCTTTGCATATGGTAATTGATCTAATAATTCTATTGCTTCCTCATCAGAACGAAGTTGATCCTCACTACCAGAAATAATTAAGGTTGGACATATTATCTTGCCCATATCGTATGAACTTCTATCCAACATAGACTGTTTAACAAACTCGTCATAGCCTAATCTATTACCCATTCCCTGAATTCTTTTCACAAGATCTCGATTTTGAGCATTTGATGGATGAAGCGTTTTCGCAATAGAGATCGAACTCAGCCCACGGAAAGTTTCTTTAGAATTAAGTCGAATAGCAGTTAATTTTTGACTTTTTTGTTCCTCACTATCAGGGCGTAGTGAAGATGCTATTAAGATGAGTGCCTTAACTCTTTCAGGAAATTGTTCCGCTATAGATCTGGCAATATACCCCCCAAGTGAGAAACCAATCAGTACAAAGTTTTCAGGCACATTTTCAGCAATTTTTTGAGCAATTTCCTTTATTGTGCATCCTTCTTTTAAAGTAGCCCGAAATATTTTCCACTCTCTAGGCAAGGCATTTACCAATTCATCCCAGAGATACTCATCAAGCATAAAGCCAGGGATTAAAACAACAGAAAGAGATTTCTTATTCATAAATCAGCTAGCACCTTCTCCAATCATCTTCAAAGGTCATTTAAACATACCTCCATATCAGACATATACGCTAACTTCGTTGGTACACATCTGTATTTTTAAATCTTAAATTTAAAGTAAAAAATACCTAATTACTTGCATATTGAAGTTCCTCAAGGATCACGCGCTGGCGCGTTATGGCTTCTTAGGAGATACAGGTGATATTTTACTATAATAATATAGCTATGTTATTATAGATAAATGCCGTTTTAGGCTGCCAATTTATGTCATCAACCAGAGGCCATACATTGTGAATACTGCTCTGATCGCACTTGACTACATTTTAGATATTTCACATCCTGAAGGAAAAATTGCACGCTCAGCACAGCAAGTGCTGGAACGCAATGTCATCAGCCATGCCAATCGAGCATTGACGCTGGCACAACAGAAGGACTGGCTACGCATTCTGGTCAAGGTTGGCTTTGCCACTGGCTATGTTGACCAGCCCAAACACTCACGCATGTTTGGCCAAGTAGATAAATTCGGTGCCCTAGCACTAGATCAGCCTGGCACAGCGTTTCATCCCGATCTGGCATCTGAATTGGGAGAATTAGTAATCATCAAACCACGTGTTAGTGCCTTTTATGGCACCAACCTTGATGCGGCGCTGCGAGCGCGAGGTATCGAGCGGTTGATTATCTGTGGTGTCAGCAGTACTTGGGCGGTACAAAGCACGGTCCGCGACGCGCATGATCGAGATTATCAAGTATTGGTACTAGAAGAGGCTTGTGCAGCTGCCACGCCAGAAGAGCATCAGATATCGATGGAGACACTTGCCCACATCGCCGAAATTGTCACTCTAGAAGATCTAAAGGGTCGTTGATGCATCAGATGCTATCAGCATTAACATCAGAAATTGATCTGCAGTCGTTAAAACGTGCGGCGTGGGTGTTAGCGCCTTTACTAGCACTCACATTACTGACGGGCGACACCAATTGGTTGAAAGCTTCTATCCTGACCATTTCACTATTCATCACTTATGAAAGAGCCGAGTTAGCGCCGCTCGGTGTAGCATGCCAAGCCCTAGCCTTTCTGCTAGTCTTTCTAGCGTTATTGTTCGCCATGAGCCAACCCGTCATTTTTGTACTGGTCTGTGCACTGGCCGCCGCTGCGGCGGTGGGAGTGTCTGCTTATGGCGGCAAGCTGAGGTCTCTTGGAAACTTCACCTTTATTCCTGCGCTCTATCTAGCATGTGAGACTGCGGAAGGAATCGCCCCAGCTCAATACTCCCAGCATGCTCTTGTGCTATTGCCCTTTCTGATGGTTGCTGTGCTGCCGGTGTCAGTGATCTCACTTGTTGAACATATACAAACTAGCCACCGTTTGCGTCATATATTTAGGTTGCATCGTACCGGTAATCTCGGCACGCGAGCTATATATGGCGAAGCTGTGGTGGCTGTGTGCCTCGCAGTGGCGTTAGCTGCAGCAATTGTCGAGTGGCGCCAACTGGATTATGGTCAATGGGTGATCTGGTCAGCCGCCAGCGTAGTAACCGGTGACATGGCAACAGCACGCCAGAAGTTGTATCAACGTGGAGCGGGAGCCTTGGTTGGCGTACCGCTTGGCATGCTGCTAGGCTATGCTATGCCACACAGCCTGCTGATGTATGAGCTTTTAACCATTACCGCTATGCTCACATTGGTGTCTTTCTCACACTATATACTGGGCTTCGGTGCTCGCTGTGCCTGCATCGCCAGTGCGATGATAGTAGTTGGCCAAACTCCCGATATTGCCGCAGAACGGGTGCTCAATGTGTTACTGGGAGGAGGCATCGGTCTGCTGTTCGTTTTTTTGCTGCATGTCGTCATTGCTTTCAAAACTCGCGCTCATAAATAACGCTAAACTCTCGGTTTTACCAATTTAAGTTGACCACACAATCCCGTGGTGCAAAAATATGAATAGATATCGTTATTTATAAATAAAGATGAAGAAGAATCCTGAAGAAATAACACAGTTACGTACGCAGTTGATGTCCTTGGTCCGACGTATGCGGCGCGAAGCACGCAGTGACGAAAAATCTTGGGCCCAGCTGCTTCTGCTCGGTGCCATCGATCGCCATGGCGGGATGGCAACCCCTTCGGTGCTGGCTGAATCTGAAGGTATGCGTTCTTCCAATCTGGCCGCTGCGCTACGTACTCTAGAAACCGATGGTCTGCTGAAACGTATACCTGATGCTGAGGATCGACGTAAGATCAGGGTAGTATTAACTCAAGAAGGCTTAAGCCTACTACATGAAAGCCGGGCACGACGTGAAACCTGGCTCTCTAATGCAATGGAACAATGTCTCACCGCCGAAGAGCAGACATTGTTAATCGCAGCAGGGCATTTAATGGCACGCATTGCCAACTCACCTTCACTGAAAGAGAATTCTTATTAACTCTATAAATTGTGCATTCTTTTAGCAGAATGCACATTAAACTATCTTTTTAAATATCCACCCAATTTGCATGAAAACCTAAAGGCACTCGTACAGGTAAATCAATAGTAGCTTGGGGTTCTTTCCCAATTTTTTTGGAATCGAGTATTACTACTTTACTTGGCTTTATCCCGTCTAAAGCATGGATATACGAAATTAACCAACCATCACCCTCTTCACTCTCAGATTGTTTTGGTAAAAAAATCACTTCGCCAGTAAAATAATCATCACCATATGAATGCTTATAGGATTCACCTTTAAGTAAATCATGAACCAATAAATTATTTGCTTTTAAATTAATATTATCTACTGGCTCACCTTCATTTCCAACAGAAATTGAATAAGCAAAGCGATAGGGTTTCCCAACAAAACGTTCATCTAGACGAGGGAACTCTTGAGGAATTTTTGAAATTACTTCCCGTTTTAGAGTTTGAGTACCAAATTGCAGAGTCCATCTTTCAAACTGGATGAACTGTTTATCTACTGGCCCCTGAATAGACTCTGTAAAAGTCTTGGTGTGAACGCAAGCATCAAAAATGATATCGCCATTTTCAAGATCGTATGCATTAAATGAATGAAAAATAATACATGGATCTACATCAAACCATTTTATATCCTGTGCATCACCATTTTTTGGTAAGACACCTATTCGCGCAGGGTGCTTTTCATTCCATGAATAGGGCAATTGCATCCCTTGTAACATTCTCTCGATTGAAAAAGTTACAGGGAAATCCAGAACTAGCATTTTAGTTTTTGTCATACCGCAATCATGCATCATTGGCCCATGCTTAACAGGGATACTGACCCGCTTCTTAACTTGGCCCGATTGATCAATCACCTGATAATAGACTTGCATTGGCAGTAAAGCATCATAGCAAATCGCATGTAACTCTCCCGTATCTGGGTCAACATGAGGATGAGCTGTAAAAGGATAATTATCTTTACTGTTAAATAATCCATATTTAAGACTATTTAATTCATTGTCTAAAGCGACTGGAAACGGACCCGATTCTGTTATTGTCCAGATCTTTCCTGCATGACCAATAATATTCGTATTTGCAACATCAACTGGACCTCGAGGCTCACCTTTTATTTTCTCTCGCCCTAATTTTTTATGTATGTGATGCGTCCCTACATATCGATTTTTATACCATAATACTTGACCATCTTTTAACCTTAGACCATGTACCATCCCATCGCCCATAAACCAATTATAGTTTGCAGGGTTTTCAACTTCTAATGGATTTGGACCCATTCTTAACAAAATGCCATTTAATGAAGATGGTATTTCTCCATGCACAACCAAATCACTTGAAAAAACCTCTTCAGTAACTGGCGCAAAGGGACCTACAAGAAAAGGATTATCTGGGCTATAGGGAACTCGGCTTTGATGGAAACTCAGAAACTTCCCTACTACGGAAGAAACCAGCTTATTGTTAACAATTTCATTACGGATACTTGTCCTGTTCATTCGATTACATCCTACCTGTTGATTAATTTTTTGTATAATTCCAGTATGTATCAACAAATGTATACACTGTATACATAATTAAAACTACACGAGGATGTGTATAGTGTCAACATTGAACACAAATCCAACTTCTACCTATCATCATGGTAATTTAAGAGAAGCTTTACTTATTAATGGCTTACAATTATTAGAGTCTACTCAAGGCGTTGATTTTAGTATGCGAGAACTGACCCGCATGATTGGAGTCTCACCCAATGCGGTTTACAGACATTTTGCAAATAAGGAAGAACTACTGACCGCTTTAGCCATATATGGCTTTGAACAATTAATAGAAGCTCAGGCGTATGCTATTCATAATGCAACTCACCCCAAAGATGGTTTTTTAAACTCGGGGAAAGAATACATATATTTTGCTATTAAAAATCCATCATTATTTAGACTGATGTATAGCCAGTTTACTGTCGCTCAAGATGATGAAAAATTAAAATCTATGACAAATTTATTCTATACAGGAATGTTGTACGCAGCGGCAACAGCATTTGATGCCCCCGTCGATGCTGCCCAGAGTCAAACCATGGCAAGATTAGCTTGGGGAATGGTTCATGGTCTAAGCTATTTAATTATTGATGGACAATTTAGTCATTTGAATAATGAAGAACTCGATCTCATGATCAATAATGTGCTAAAAACAGCAATAGCTGTATCAGGAAACTAGCGGCTTTTAAGTTCACAAAACAGCAAAATATGATGAATCAATGTTTTCCTATCCTTATACGAAAACCATGAGGACTTGCATCCGTAATTTTAATTGTATAAAGATATTTAAGCTGTTTTTCATCTTTCCTCATATCAATTTTAACTACCCCATCAGCCTTCGCGCCAACTATATCAACTTTATAAGTGTAAAGTGGGCGTTTAGGGATAGAATAATGGTCCGATCCAAAACTACTGATACTATAACTTTTAATTTCTCCAAATTTCTCATTTATCGTTTTATCTGCATATATCACTGATTCAACTCTTTGAATATTTCCCTTATTATTAATAATGAAATATGCCCCACCAAAAATAAGAAAAATTACAGTTAATAAAGCGATGTTTCGTTTTTTCTTCAAATCTTTAAATTCTATAAACATGTTGTTTTGTCAATTTTTAGGAAAAAATATTCTATCAAACTTCAATTATTTATATTAATTTTAATCCAAATAACCTTTAAATCTTTACTTAATTCTTATTAGGACTTGAAAGCTGACTTTATTTTTCATAAATTTCACCCATTAAAAAACCCTCCATTAGAGGGTTTGGGTCAAAGCTAATTAAGTAAATTTACAATATTGCTCCATCCCATTTTATGAGCCAAATCTAAAGGAGTCATTGATTGGTTATTCACTTCTAACTTATTAGTATTCAACCTTAACAGTTCTTGAACAAATAAATAATTACCCGCTATAACTTCACGATGTAATAATTGATTACCACTTTCATCTTTTTCAGTAATAATTGTAGGGTCTGTATTTGTAATATTTATGAACTGATCCAAAATACTCTTACACATGGGATGTTCGTCTAGATTTTCGGGACAATTTTTCTGATCATAAACTAGAAAAATTTCATCAGGATTGCCAAAATCAATCCCCCACGCCTCATCATATTCTTTACGATTTACTGCATCTAAAGTTTTACGATATTCTTGAATCGTAAACCCACCATGAACAGTGCCATTAGATAAAAACATCCAATCAACTATGGACTCAAATTGAAGCCTTACAGTCTCACCAGCTTGCACATTATCAATAATATAAGGTTCGTTTAACAAAGTTCCTGAAATTGTACTCCCATCAAAATCAACTTGATCAATCCACATATACTCAATCAAAGGTTGATTTTTATCCTCAGGGTTTTCTTGGATAAATACACATTTCACATAAGCCAGCTCTAGGGCAGGAACAATTCGTCGATATTCCCAATAGAGTTCACGCCAAAAATATTTAAATGTACTTATAGCTTTCTCAAAAGCTAAAATCATTTCCGGAGATTCATTCTTATGCAATTTATTCATATAATCCAAATAACAGTTAATTAATATTAAACTTGCTTATATTAACACTATGATAAATTTAAATATCTTGAAATTTCTCCACTATGAACACGAATGTTCAAAAAAGAGCACCCGCCAAAACCAAATCAAAGCAGGCGTCGTGGGCTGTAAGAAATTCGGCAAATTAAAATCAACTATTAAAAAACCCACCGAAGTGAGTCATGTTTATTCTATATAATAGCTGTTGCCATCGGAACTGTTGAAAACCAAATTTAAAGTAGGGTAAATGCATTCACCTTTTAACAAAATATATTCAACTTTGGGTCTCTGAACTCTAGATGAATGATTGATTTTATTAGTATTTACTTCTGTATAGTTTGCCTGCGCTCTTTTTTCTTTACCTTGGAAATCAATAATTGTAATGTCTTTTAGCATTAATATACTCCAATTTAATCATACATATTATGCCCAACAATATTTTTATACTACCAATATTTTGTAGGCAACTAGATTGAATTAATTTTTAAAACTTTATTAATCCCATACCTTGAGAAAATTTATATATGTGTGCTTTATGTACCCCTACTTGAAAGTTGGATAACGTAATTTCAAAATTTAAAGGATAAGACTCAACAGGTTATATATAATTGATTTTATTTATGAAATAAGTCGTCGAGATAAAGATATTTTCTAGGACAAATCAACACACATAAGTCTTAAAACTACCGCAATGTAAAGGCTTTTAAAGCGTACTATGAATTCTCCCTAGTGAAGATAAGAAGATAAAAATGTCGGGGTTTAAAAGTTTTTCTCAAAATACAACTAACCACGCCAATATCATCAAAGCTAAAGTGAATAAGCATTCTGCAGCAACACCACCTACTGAAACTCAGCCTTCACAAGTTCCTGGCACCGTAAAAGATCTGCCTGAGAATAATGAACAACCTGATCCTAATAACAAATAATTTCTTATTAACAGTGCCTTGGAAGTTGTTTTTGAGGCTCTGCTACTATAAAGAATAAATTAGTGCACTGATTTATTATATTATTAACTACTTTTATCAATTTGATTTGTTTAGTTATTTAAGAAATTACAACCATTCATCCCAGAAAATTGATATGACTAGTCTCTCAGATATGAGGGGCTTTTTTAATTGTTTTTTCACTTAACTAGTATTTAGCCGACTCACCCTAGATAGATTAAGCCCGTCAAAATTGGCGGGCTTATTTTTTAATACCGAATTATGAAAGATATGGATGTTTTTGCGCCAAGTAATCATTCGCTATTTTTGTTGTCTCAGCATAGGTCAACTCCGCACAAAGCCAAAAGCGATAAGTGTTTTCACCAATAATATAGCTCTGGCGGTTGTATGTTGATTCTTTACTTGTATCTATTTCACTAGCCTTAAAAAACGTTCCTTCACGGTTATTAACAACTTCACCGTCTAAATCACCACCAATGCAAATGAACATTGTACTAATCCATATAATTATAAAGATCAGCTTAACACACAAAGTAAAAAGCCCCGCCAATAATCGATATTTAGCGAGGCTTTCTCTGCAAAAACATGTTCAACTAATTTAAATATTTCAGTACTGGTACTTATAGTTAAGATATAGGACATAGAAGACTTAGATTATTCCCATTAAAAAAAGAGCCTTTCGGCTCTTAAAAATCTAATTTTTTACTTTCTTGAGACTGTCGGTAAGCAACAATTATCTTCTCTTCAATTTGTAAATTTTCTAAAGTAAAATCATCTTCAATAGATCGTAGTTTGGAGTCTGTAGGAGCTGATGTACTATGTGAGGGCAAATGCTTTGGAATAGTTATCAATTGGGTTCTTTGGCTTATATACTTTTCAAGAGCAGCATCCAAATCGGTTTTCTCAAAAAATATATAATCAATATTTAAAGAGTTCACTGTAATGACTTCACAACCATAAAAATTATTAAAGTCTTTGCTTAAATCGGTGTTTGGGTCATGCAAGATATCTTCGTAAGTCTGTAAACTGATAAACAGTAAATCAGGATTCCTATCATAACGATCATGATAGCTTGTCCTGCCCTGAACTAAATCAATTCTAATCGTCATAATAATTACTCAAAATGTTGAATCTCAAATATACCAAATAAAAAATTAAAAGCCCCACCAATAATCGATATTTAGCAGAACTTAATATACAGACTATTCTGCATTCAACTGTATCCCAAAAAAATGCTATCGCATTTATGAAATTTAATTGAATACTTTGATTCTATTTATCAACTTAACTACAGTTTGAATAGATGATCTTCGATTCGTTATCAATCACAATACTCAGCCGATCATGAACTAAATTTGATCTAACAGGTTCACCTTTACGAGAAATCCGCACAACACCTGCATTAGTTATTTTCTTTAACTCTGCCTCACTAGGAACAGACTGTCCTATAAGCTTTTGAGCCTCATTAGGATTGCAATAAGTATCTTTAGGCTTTACTTCTAATGGGGTTTCTTTAGGTTCATTGGTTGCACACCCAATCACACCAAAAATAATTAAGCAATTTAATAGAATTTTTTTCATAACCTACCCTTGGGATTCATTTCTATATTTAATACTCTTGTTTATTTACATCCAATTTCAGATATTCAGCTCAAAAAAATCAGCATTTAAGAAATTTTTATTCAGTAAAAAGTACTATGTACTGTTTTTTAGTTCAAATTGTCCTACAATTATCTTTAAGTCTTACTTTATAACAAAAATCTATTACAGGGATGGAATAACTATGACAAATACCAATGATGGCGAACCTATATCGCCTCAATATAGCTTGCGCTTACCTATAGAACTTCGCGAAAAACTTACAAATGCAGCAAAGAACAACTCCCACTCACTAAACAAAGAGATAATTACAAGACTTGAACAATCATTAATTTTAGAAAAGTGCCCTGAGTGTGTTAAGTACTTACAGACAGTGAAGAACCATGAAAAAATATTTGAAGAGCAATATAAAATGTTTGAGGAGTTAAATAAAAGAGATACAGAATAAAAGTATGAAAATACGTTTATGCTAAAAATGGTAATCTTCAAAAATTAAGGTGTCAATGTGAAATTGGCTAGAAATTATTTAATTAATTATTGTTTTTCATTTAATTACACAATTAAGAAAAACCTTAAATATTGGCTTAACAATTTGCTTTTATAACTGCACACTAAAGCTTTCTTTTTATTGTGACTACGCTGACTCGGCCATAAATATTTTAATTTTTGAGACTAAAAAAGGAGGTACTAGCCTCCTTTTTTTAATTCAAACTATAAACATCTGGCGGTAGTTAAATATCTTTATCTGCAAGATATTAAGTTCGTTTTAGGTGATTGTTGATATTTGTGCCATCTCTTTCTTTTCTAGACGATTTAGCAATGCGCCAAAGATTGCTGCAACAATATACATAAATAATGAATAAACTGCTGCTGGCATAGCGGCCGTACTGCTTGCCATTACTGTAAATGCAATGGTCATGGCTAAGGTACTGTTATGAATCCCAATTTCAAACGCACAAGCTTTTGCCTGAAAGCTATTTACACCAAATAATCGTGGAACAAAATAGCCAACCATTAAACTACATACGCAGAACAGCAAAGTTGCCAATCCAATTTGCCCAATATAAGTCATCAGATTTTGGTAATCCCGCGCAATTGCCAATATGATGATGGATACGAGAAAAACGATAGCAAAAATACGGACTGGTTTATTGAGCTTTTCAGCCATATGCGGTGAAAAATGACGGACTAACATCCCAATACCCACAGGTACTAAAATAATGAGAAAAACTTGTATGATTTTAGAGAATTGCAAACCTACGTTTTGTCCATTTTCCATAAAGTGTTGTATTGCAAAATTCACAATTAATGGAAGTGTAAAGGCAGCAATCACCGAATTTATAGCCGTTAAAGTAATATTTAAAGCGATATCACCTTTATAGAGATAACTAAATAAATTAGCAGTTGGCCCGCCCGGTGAGGCAGAAAGTAGCATTAATCCCACAGCGAGCAATGGTGGTAAAGCAAGAACCTTACAAATAATAAAGGCAATACTGACTAAAATAACCAGTTGGCAAAATAATGCGATAAAGACTGCTTTAGGGTGTTGTCGTACACGTTTGAAGTCATTTACGGTCAGCTCTAGACCTAAACCAGCCATAATAATTGCAAGTGCAATTGGTAAAAATACGGTAATTAATCCTGAACCCATAATCTCATTCCTTTTTTTCCATTTATTGATTGACCTTCTAGTCCCATACGCTTATGTTTTTAATTAAAAAATTAAAAATTCTTATTAAACCTTTAGTTCTTTTCTTAAAATTTTACCCACATTCGACTTGGGTAATTCATTAATAAATTGAATATAGCGTGGTTGTTTGTAGCCTGTCAGGTTTTCTTTTGCATAGGTCTGGATTTCTTCAACCGATAAAGAGTCATCTTTTTTTACAATAAAGGCTTTAGGCACTTCACCCGATTTTTCATCTGCAATGCCAACCACGGCGACTTCCAAAATTTTTGGATGTTGAGCTAAAACTTCTTCAATTTCGTTTGGAAAAACATTAAAACCTGAAACTAAAATCATGTCTTTTTTACGGTCAATGATTTTGGTATAGCCTTTTTCATTCATGAAACCAATATCACCGGTTCTAAAGAAACCATCATCCGTCATGACCGCTTTAGTTTCTTCAGGCAAATTCCAGTAACCTTTCATGACCTGCGGGCCACGAATTGCAATTTCTCCAGTTTCACCGGGTGCTAATTGATTACCTTCATCATCCAAAATAGCAATATCCGTGCTCGGTACAGGAATACCGATCGTGCCACTAAACAGATTAGAGATTGGCGGGTTAAAGGTAGCAACTGGTGAGGTTTCTGATAAGCCATATCCTTCACGGATAATACGCCCTGTCAGTTTTTCCCATCCATCGGCGGTGGATTTTAAAATTGCCATACCGCCGCCTGTGGTAATTTCCAAACGGCTATGGTCCAATTTATTAAAGCCTTCATGATTAAGCAGCGCATTAAATAAAGTATTTACAGCAGGAAAAACTGTAGGGCGATATTTTTCAAAACAATGCACGAGAGCGTCTAAATCACGCGGATTTGGAACTAAAACAGTGGCATAACCTTTATTCATTGCGCTGTGCAATAAACACACAGTAAAACCAAAAATATGATAAAGCGGTAAAGCACAGATCGCTATTTCATCTTCAAGAGCATCTCGGTCACCAAAGTAACTTTTAAAAACCACATTATTTTGTAATAAATTGGCGACAATATTTTTATGGGTTAATTCCGCACCTTTTGATACACCTGTTGTTCCACCCGTATATTGCAAAAGCACAGTATCATCAAGAACAAGTTCAGGGCGTATATAGTCTTGGGCATTTACCTTTAATAAGATTTGCTTAAAACTATAGTTTTTTGAATCTGATGTGTCTAATTCAGCAGGTTGTTCGACTAACATTTCAGTCATTGTGGTGGTAATAATCTGCTCAACCGACACCTGCTCTTTGACAGCCTCATAAACAGGTAAAAACTGTTCCAATATAAATAAGACTTTTGCGCCTGCATCATTTAATTGATGCTTTAATTCACGTGCGGTATAGAGTGGATTAATATTGACCAGAATGTAACCTGCGCGAATCACGGCAAGTGAAATAATCGGGTATTGAATAATATTGGGCATCATTACAGCAACACGTGTACCTTTTTCTAGCCCTAAACTTTGTAAGAATGTTGCTACTTGTCGGCTATATAAATCGATTTCAGCATAAGAAAAAGATTTATCTGCAAATATGAACGCATTTCTTTGCTGGAACTTATTAAAACTGTTGTCCCAAAAATCGAGAAGTGAAGTTTGCTCATCTGGCAATGTAATCGTACTTTCAATATTCCATTGCTTATATTCATCTAACCAGATCTGATCTGTCATCTTATCGTCCTTTATGATAGAGAGGAATTTCGATTTTCTTCTGTGTCATCTATGTCATTATTGTTAAGTTAAAATTTATAACCAATTTTCAAACCATAACCAATTGAATAGTTATTTTTATATTCACCGACATAATATTCACTTCCTGCCTGAGCGCCAAGCTGGCCTTTGGCATCACCGAGCCATAGATACTTCATTCCACCTGAAATAAAGTATTTTGAAGTTGGACTATATTGCGCACCAAAACCAACATTGTAATAACCTTTCGCTGGCCCGCCTGTGGACACACGTTCTCCTGCACCCGAATCCCAACCAACAGAAACTGAACCTGACCATTTATCACTTAGACGTTGCCCAATTCCAAGATTGGCAGACCATTGATCGTCATAATAGCGAACCAGATTAAAACCATTTGGACGACTTGGTGTTGATAGAACCCCAACAACTTCTGAGATTTCGCCAAAACGATACGGTTTAAACTCAAAATCATTCCAGTTAACCCAACGCACGTTACCAAACAATAAAGTGCCTTTGCGTAATCCGGTCTGAAATTCCAAATTCACTGACTCTGGTGCTCTAAATTTAGTTGGACCTGACGTTCCTGCATCTGGTAAGCCCGCAACAATACGATCGAGTGCTTCTTTACGTGATTCAGTGAGTTGCCCAATAGAAACCATATACGCCAAATGCTGATCAAGAAAATCACGACCTTGTTGCGTACTTAACATATCAACCATAGGCGCATTTTCATTGGCAGTCACTTCATGCAGAATTTCTGAACGATAAGTCAATGAGGCTTTAATAGCTTTTTCGGGAATTTGATAACCAAATCCTGCCAACCATCCCCAATCTCCAACTTCTTTGGCATCAAAGTCATAACCATTATATAAACTGAAAACTTGACCTCTTAAATTGACGTTACTTTTAAAAGTTTGATAAACAGGACCTGCATAAAAATTCCAGTTTTTATTCGGTTGATAACTAAAAATCAGACTAAAATTTTGCATAACAAAATTCGATTTGGTGTTCCCTGTTACGACTTCTCCACCTGTCTTTTGGGCAAGTGTTGCAGAATTAATGCCTGGTACTAAAACCGTATCGTTCGGGGTAGCAACAAAGCTGTTCTTTCCATAATATTCTGAGTCGGATGTAAATGGCTGATCATAAAGAAAGCCAAATGAAAACTGCGGTGCTAACTGTAATTTCAAAGCTGCACTGGGGCGATAATCAGAATTTGCAATATCAGAAATAGCATTACGCGTTGGGTTCGTACCCGCTTCTTGTCCTTCTAACGAAGTGTCTGAAACAGATAAACTTGCCTCAAAATAATTATCAGGTTGTAGAAATGCAGAAATTGATTGTCCTGTTCGATCAAATGCTGCTGCATAGAGTGGGCTCGTACAAAATGAAGCCATTACCATGACTAAAGTTTTCTTTTCCATCTTTTAATCCGTCCTAGATTTTTTATTTTTACTTATTAGAGCGCTCTTATACCGAACGCCCGAAGTTTGTTTCTACGTGGTGGTTCTTATTAGGTAACTTCAAATAAACTGGCTGATTCCACATCTCCCATTGATACCGGACATAACGCATCTTCAATAAACTTAGGTTCTTCTCTTGCCTATTCAACGGCATGTTTAAGGAATGATTCTTACTAGAACCATTCTTCCGGCATAGTGAGTGGCGTTTTCTCTACCGGATCAAGCACTGCTAACCAACTTATAATTTTTGGCATTTCCCAACCAAAGAAATAATCACAAGCTGCAAGCTTCCCACGCAAAAAATCAGGGTCTGTTGAATTTGGCATGAGTTTATGAATGACTACTGCTTGATCAAGCCATAACCACCCCACCACAAGATGCCCAAAGGCTTCCAGATAATTGGCGGCATTTGCCAGTTGGAGTTCTACATCGGTTAAGGCATGTAATTTTTCTGTTACATTCTGGATGAGTTGCCACTTTTGAGCTAAGTGATCTGCATGATCTTTTAACGAAGGCTCTGCTTTGGCTTGCGTAATGGTATTCATGATTTTTTCATGTAATAGTTTCATCGACAGCCCCTGATTAAGACGAGTTTTACGTCCTAATAAATCGAGTGCCTGAATACCAAATGTTCCTTCATGAATCGGGTTGAGTCGATTGTCCCGATAAAACTGTTCAACGTTATATTCACGGGTATAACCGTAGCCACCATGAACTTGAATTGCTAAATCATTTGCTACAAGTCCCCATTCAGAAGACCAACTTTTCACCACCGGTGTTAATAGATCAAGTAATTGATTGGCTTGATTACGCTGCTCGGCATCTTCAAGTGAGTGGATATCATCGGTTAATCGGGCTGCATATAGGCACAGTGCCAACGCACCTGAGGCATATGCTTTTTGCGCCAAAAGCATACGGCGGACATCCGCATGTTGAATGAGCGGGATTTGTGGAGAACTTGGATTACGTTCGCTACGAGAGCGACCTTGTACTCGAGTTTTTGCATAATCTAAAGCATGCAGATAACCTGTATATCCCAATGCTGCCGCCCCAAGTCCAACCGAAATTCGGGCTTCATTCATCATATGGAACATATAGGCCAGCCCTTTACCAGCTTCGCCGACTAGCTCGCCAATTGCACCTGCTTCTCCTTCGGGTGTGAAACGACCTTCCCCAAAATTCAGCACACAATTCACTGTTCCCCGATAGCCCATTTTATGGTTAATCCCAGCCAACACTACATCGTTGCGTTCGCTTGGCTGTCCATTTTCATTGAGTAATTTGCGCGGTACAGTAAACAAAGAAATGCCTTGCACACCTGCTGGTAATTGTCCATTTTCATCTGGAATTTTTGCCAAAACTAAATGAACAATATTGTCAGAGATATCGTGCTCGCCACCTGAAATCCACATTTTGTTTCCAAACAAGCGATAACGACCATCTTCTGTTTTAATCGCACGTGTACGGATATCAGCAAGACTTGAACCTGCTTGTGGTTCAGATAAACACATCGTTCCGAAGCATTTACCTTCCATCATGGCGTTGACATAGGGTTTCACTTTTTCAGGTTCACCATGGGCCATTAATAAATTTGCATTACCAATAGTTAAAAAGGCGTAGCCTGCTGTTCCTGAATTGGCACCGAGTAGATATGCCATACCTGCACGCTCAATGGTATTGGGTAAGTTCATACCATTCCAATCTGATGGAAAAGCTGCACTCATCAAACCAGCATCAGCAAAGGCCTTAAGCGCGACTCCGACTTCAGGATTGACAGTCACACGTTCACCATCAAAAACAGGTTCGTTACTGTCATTTTTTTTATTATGAGGAGCAAATAAATCGGTTGCCAAAGCCTCGTAAACGTTTAAAACAGACGTATATTCAAAACGGTCCTGTCCTGCAAAAGAATTGCGTTGACTAAGTTCTTCGACTTTTAGCCAATCGAATAGCAAAAAATCTACATCACGGCGAGAGAGAATTAATTCATTGCTCATGGTTTATTCCTATACATTTACAAGTGTAAGCCACTCTGTAACAAGTGCTGGCTTGGCTTGGTTTTCAATTTCAATCGTGACTTCCATGACCAATTGATAAACTCCCTTATTTTTTTCGGAAACATTTTTTAAGTAAAAATGTCCGCGCACACGCTTCCCGCTATGCACTGGGCTGATAAAACGCAAATTATTGATGCCATAATTCACGGCAGATTGCTGCCCTTGTACAGTAGGAATAACTTGGGCGGCCATAGCTGAAAGTAAAGATAGCGTTAAAAAACCATGTGCAATCGTGCCACCAAAGGGAGTTTGACGAGCAGCGTCTTCATCCACATGAATAAATTGACGATCCAGTGTTACATCAGCAAAGGTATTGATCATGGTTTGCTCTATTGCAATCCAGTCTGAGCTACCGAGTGCCTTGTCTTGTAACTCAAAAAGCTGGTCGATGCTTAATGTATTTTTTGTCAAAATTATTCTCCTGCCATTAATGAAGCCTTTTTCAGCTCAAGCTCACCCTGAGCGCCTCCTCTGACAGGCACAAACTCATCTGTTCGGTCCGAAACATCAGCTAAACGTTGTGCTAAAACATGCGGAACTTGTTCATCCGTACCTAAATAAATTCCTTGCGTAAGGGTAATGTGGGCAGCTTCAAAACTACCTGCGCCAGCACAAAGAATCATACGGGTAGGTGCATCTTCGCTAACCAAAGTCGCGATTGCAGGACTGACAGCACTTGGCGCAAGAGCTTTGAGGGCTTCTTCGGGTAACAACCCTTCAAGCATACGAGTTGCAGCTGTTGGTGCTAGACAGTTCACCCGAACATTAGATTTTTCACCTTCTAAAGCCAGCGTCTGCATTAACCCAACCAATGCCATTTTTGCAGCGCTGTAGTTGGACTGCCCAAAATTGCCGTACAAACCTGAGGATGACGTGGTCATGACAATACGACCATATTTTTGCTCACGCATAATATCCCATACCGCTTTAGTGCAATTTACCGCCCCCATGAGATGCACATCAATTACTGTACGGAAGTCATCTAGTGACATTTTACTAAAGGTTTTATCTCGGAGAATTCCAGCGTTATTAATTAAAATATCTACACGACCCCAGCGGGCAATTGTTTCATCTACCATCTGTTGAACTTGTTCAATATCAGTGACTGAAGCGCCATTTGCCATCGCCTCGCCACCAGCTGCAATAATTTCATCCACGACTTTTTGGGCCGCCATGGTTGAGCCGCCCTTTCCGTTTACATCACTACCCAGATCATTCACGACCACTTTTGCACCCAAACGAGCCAGTAACAGCGCATGTTCTCGCCCTAGACCAGCGCCAGCACCGGTAACAATAGCCACTCGATTGCTTAAATTAATTGTCATGATTTTTTCCTAAATAAATGAATAAGATATTATTTAATAAATGTTTTAATAAGCTGTCACGCCGCCATCAATTGCAATGGCTTGACCTGTGAGATATGAGTTTTCTTTGGCACACATCATCAGCATCATTGCTACCACTTCGCTTGGATGGCCAAGACGCTTCATTGGCGAGGCCTGCGCTAAAAAGTCTTGTTTCTCTTTGAGTTCACTGTCGACCACCATCGGGGTGGTTGTATAAAATGGACAAATTGCATTAACTCGAATGCCTTTATTTGCATATTCAATCGCTGCTGTTTTGGTTAATCCCACCACAGCATGCTTTGCCGCAGCATAGGCAGCCAATTTGGGAGCCGCGCCTAAACCCGCAACAGAAGCAACATTCAGAATAATGCCACCACCTTGTTGCAACATCTGACGAATTTGATGCTTCATTCCAAAGAACACACCTTTGGCATTGACGGCAAAACTCAAATCCAGATCTGCTTCATCGGTATCAATAAAGCTTTTCATAGGCGGACTCATACCTGCATTATTGATCCCGACATCGATTCTACCAAACTGAGTAACTGCACTTTGCACCAACGCCTGTACATCTGCTTCACAGCTGACATCACACACTTGCGCCACCACCTCTACTCCTGCTTGGCGTAGCGGTTCAACTACAGTATTTAACCCTTCAATATTCAAGTCACCCAACACTAATTTTGCGCCATACTTTGCCAGTTGCTCTGCCAGCAATGCACCAAATCCACTCGCCGCACCTGTGATTAAGACCACTTGACCTGAATAATGTTCGTACATTGCTATTCTTCCCTAAATAGTTAAACCGCCATCAACCACAATACATTCACCATTGGTATAACTTGCAGCATCGGACACAAGATACAGTACGGTGCCCGCCATTTCACGTGGTTCTGCGTGACGGCGTAATGGAATTGAACTCATCCAGTTTGTATAAATATCTTCATTTTCAAATAGGGCCGATGCAAATTTGGTCTTGGTAAGACCCGGCAATAAAGCATTCACTCGAATACCCAATGGTCCGCATTCTTTTGCAAAGGCTTTGGTCATATTCACCACCGCAGCTTTGGTAATAGAATAAATACCTTGTTGGTCTCCGGGTTGTAGGGCATTCACAGATGCGGTATTCACAATTGCACCTCCGCCCTGTTCTTTCATTAATTTGCCCGCCTCGACAGACATAAAGAAATATCCACGAATGTTGACTTCAACCGTTTTGTTATAGGCCGCAATATCCGTATCCAAAATATGCCCAAAATAAGGATTGGCAGCTGCATTATTGACTAAAATATCTAAACGACCATGTTCTTTACGAATATATTCAAAAATTTCTGCAATATCTTCTAGTTTACCCACATGACAAGCAGCTGCTTCCGCTTTACCATTTGCTGCAATAATTTCATTAGCAACGCGTTGGCAATCTTCAACCTTGCGACTAGATACAATCACATGTGCGCCTTGTTCAGCTAAAAGTTTGGCAATTTCCTCACCAATACCACGACTTGCACCTGTAACTAAGGCTATTTTCCCAGTCAAATCGAATAAATTTGTAGCCATATCATTTCCTTATGTTCATGGGTTTTGTAAAGTCAGTTGTAAGCAACGCTCATATAAATTTTCGACAAAAATCCCAAAATTTTTAAATTCAGGATTTTGAGTTTCTTTATGGTAATAACGATAATAAATTTGCTGGAGAATAGCGGCTAAACGAAATAAGCCAAATACCTCGTAAAACGTCCAATTGTTGGTTTGTAAACCTGTTTTTTGCAGATAATAGTCCACGACTTCCTGACGTAAAAACATACCTTGTAAATAGGTTGGCTGACGACGCATAGATTTCAATGTTGCGTTATCGTCATCTTGTACCCAATAAGCTAAAGCACACCCTAAATCCATAAGTGGATCGCCCAGAGTGGTCATTTCCCAATCTAAAACCCCAATAATAGAAGTAGGTTGCTGTCGATCTAAAATAAGGTTATCAAATCGCCAATCGTTATGAATAACACAAGTCATACTGTCTTGCGGGACATGCGCATGGAGCCATTGTCGTATCGTACTGAAATTTGGTACATCAGGCGTTAATGCTTTTTCATAACGCTTGTCCCATCCTTCAACTTGGCGACGACAATAACCCTCGCCTTTACCTAGCATTTCTAAATCAGTGCCTTGATAAGGGAGTTGATGTAAGGCGATTAAAGAATCCAGCATATTTGTACAGAGAACTTTGAGCTGATCTCTACTTAAACTTAGGTCTTGGGGCAGATCAGCACGAAGAATTATGCCTTCGATACGTTCCATCACATAAAAATCACAACCAATGACAGTGTGATCTGTACACAATGCCACCATTTCTGGAACCATAGGATAAAGTGGTTTAAGTGCTTTTTGCACCCGATATTCCCGCACCATATCGTGAGCAGACTTTGCTTTTGTGCCTGATGGTGGGCGACGTAAAATCAAATCGTGATTATCGGATTCAATCCGATAAGTCCAATTAGAGGCCCCACCCGAATATTGAGTTATTTTGGGTGTACCTTTTAAGCAAATACCTTGTTGAAACAGCCAGTCTTGTATAGCAGTTATGTTGAGTTCTTCACCCTGACGTACCTGACCACCAACATCAATCACAGACATGGTTATTTCCCCTCTGCTCGATGATGGCTATATCCCCGCTTTTTTAACTCGATTTTACTAATGACGCGTTTATGAACTTCATCTGGACCATCCGCTAAACGTAAAGTTCGCGCAAGAGCAAAAAAACGAACCAACGGCGTATCATTTGATATTCCCATTCCACCGTGAATTTGAATTGCCATGTCCATGACTTGTTGCATTACATTAGGGGCAACTACTTTAATGGCTGAAATTTCAGTCATAGCTGCAACATTTCCAACGGTATCCATTTTCCAAGCTGCATACAAAGTCAATAATCGAGCTTGATCAATCGCAATTCGGGCATCTGCAATGCGCTCTTTATTGCCGCCTAATTCTAAAATTGGTTGACCAAACGCCGTACGGCTCATACCACGATCAATTGCCAACTCTAGGGCACGTTCCGATGCTCCCACACAGCGCATACAATGGTGTATTCGCCCTGGCCCTAAACGCCCTTGTGCAATTGCAAAACCTTGTCCAGCTTCGCTAATGAAATTACTCACGGGTACACGTACATTATTAAAACTAATTTCACCATGACCATGGGGTGCCTCAGTTTCATTAAAAACTGGAAGCATTCTTTCAATCTTGATTCCAGCCGTATCGATAGGTACTAAAACCATCGAATGCTGTTGGTGTTGACCTTTATTTTCATCGGGTGTGCGTGCCATCACAATCAATATTTTAGCGTTCGGATCACCTAAACCTGATGACCACCATTTTCGACCATTGAGAACGATTTCATCACCCTCAATAACTGCGGTAGTTTGCATATTGGTGGCATCACTTGATGCAACTTCAGGCTCGGTCATACAAAAAACTGAACGAATTTCACCTTTTAATAATGGTTCTAACCATTGTTTCTTCTGCTCTTCATTCCCATAACGCCATAAAACTTCCATGTTGCCAGTATCAGGAGCATTACAGTTAAAAACGGTAGGAGCTAAAAAACTACGACCTGTTTGTTCTGCGATATGAGCATATTCTTGAATATTCAAACCCGTGCCTAATGTGTCATCAGGTAAGAACATATTCCACAAACCAGCTTCCTTTGCCTTATTTTTTAATGTTTCCAAAGCGGTCGGCCATTTCCATGTGGTCCAATCTTCATGGTCGCAAGTACGTCGAACCTCAGCCCAAAACTCATCTTCAATAGGCTCAATTTCAGTTGCCATGAATTGCTTAACTTTTTCTAAATATTGCTTACCACGAGCGCTAAGTTCAAAATTCACGGTTTTAATCACTCTATTTGTTGTGCTATTTCCTGAACATACCTAACTTGCTACAATGAATAAAATGAATTGTTTGAATAACAAACCATGAATGAAATGAATAATAATGTCGCCTCTCTCGCTCGTATTGATCTCAATCTATTTCGGGTGTTTGTCACAATTTATAAAGAAAAAAATCTAACACGTGCGAGTGAACAACTCTTTTTAAGCCAATCTGCTGTTAGCCATGCGTTGGCTCGTTTACGCGATCATTTTAATGACCCACTCTTTATTCGAGATGGGCATGGTGTTGTTCCATCACCTTTAGCCAAACGTTTATGGCCTAAAATTGAACAATCATTGCAACTGATGCATCAAGCAATTCAAAGCACTTATGACTTTGTGCCAGCACGAGATTTAAAGCATCTCACCATCGCTATGAATGATGAATATGAAGGGATTTTTTTACCCTCTATTATTCAACACTTAACTCAATTTAATCCTAATTTGCAGTTAAATAGCGTACGCATTGATCGTAAAAACTTAAGACATGAGCTTTCTACGGGTAAAATCGATTTTGCGATTGATGTTCATCATTCTGTTGAAGAGAGCATTGGTTATGAATGCTGTACTAAAGATCAGTTTGTGGTAATAAGTCGCAAGCAGCATCCTTTATTATCATCTACTGATCTCACCAAAGAAATTTATTTAGATGCTAAGCACATTACTGTGTCCTCTCGTCCCACAGGTCGTGTCTTCGAAGATTTTTTCTTATCTAAACAAGGGATCAAAAGATCAATTAGTTTCCGCTGCCAACAATATGAAACGGCAATCCGATTAATTACACAAACGGACCATTTACTCACGATTCCTCAATGCCAAATTGCTTATTTTAAAGATAATTACCCTCAAATTAAGGTGCATCCACTCCCCATTGATATAGCTGGATACCAAATGAATCTATATTGGGATCAGCAAAAGTCCCATGAACACCAAATAGTATGGTGCAAGGCGCAACTATTGCAGATTATGAATAATTTATAGAATTTTTTTCACAACCTAACTCTTTAGATTTATTTTTGAATTTAATACTCTTATTGATTCAGTTCCAATTTCAGATATACATCTCTAAAAAAAACAGCATTTAAGAAATCTTTTACAGAATAAAAGTATGAAAATACGTTTATGCTAAGTCACATATATCCTATGTACAAAAAGCCCACCATTCGATGAGCTTTTTATTTAATTAAAATTAAAGGTATGTATTAGGCGTTAAATTCTGCTAATACAAAGTTTTTTACTATTTCATCAAAAGTTGGTTTCAGAAGAGCTGGCTTGCTATTTTTTATAGTTTCATACCAATAACTCGCTGCAACTCCCATACTGAACAAAGCTAACAATTTCATTGCTCATCTCACTTATTGGGAAGAGTAGAACTTAAAGTATCATTCGCGTTTGTAGCCTTCCAACTCGTTTTAGCGAGGTTTCTGTATATATTTTAAGCAATGTGTAATAAAAAAGCCCTTATCTTTGTAAGTTTGCTTTAATGACAATTATGTAATTCACTTTCGCTTTGACCACTATAACGCAAACTTAGTATTTCCTCTTTACAGCGATAAGTTCTCAATAAAAGATACAAAATAGTTATTTTTCTGTTTGAATTTCTTCATTATCTGGTGTGGTGATAAAAGGCTGTGTTATATGCGCCTCTGCTGTTAAATTTTCTGATTCTGACTTTAAATTTTTCCGATAATATATATTTATTTTTCTTTCACAGCCTCCCAACAACTACTTGAAATTTGATACGATAAAAAAAACTTAGAGAATAGGTATATTTTGAATACTACCAAATATCTGATCATTTACTTTTTAATTATACTCATTTATACAGTCGCATTTTACTTTCAAAACTCCAGCAAAGTTAACCTTCTTGATTCTTCAGGGTTAGGTAGTTTCTTATCTGGGCTTTTTGCACCTATAGCCTTCGTTTACTTATATTTAGGTTATAGACAACAGGAAAAAGCATTAAATCAAACAAATCAAGATCTTCTAGAACAATTAAAAATTCAGAAGAAAATGCTTGAATTGCAATTAAAGGATCAATTAGCGAAAGAGCATGCAGCTCAACCCATAATTGATTTTGAAGTTTACGCAGATGAATTGTCGTATGAAAAGGATCAAATAAATAATGAAACTGGTAGACCAATTGAAAGTTATCATTGGAAATTTACTTTCATAATTACCAATTCAGGTGAAAAAATATCACAAGTTAATATTAAATGCTTGAAACCCTTCAATAACAATATTACCTACAATAAAGTAATAGATAAATCTCAAGTCCTAAAAGCTCATTTATATTTAAAAGAAGATGAAATTAAAGAATATAGTGTTAAGGATTCAATCGATTTAGAAGTTCAAATTGAATACCGAACAAGTATTGGTTTGAAATATATATTAAAATATGAAGTGACTGCCTTTAAATATGAGGTATCCCCCCACCTTGGCTTAATCTATTCAGCTAAATCCAATCCAATACAAATTGATTAAGAAAGCTCCCTATTTAGCGGGAGCTTTCCATACCGTAATACATCCGATTAATTAAGCTAAACGCTTTAATGTCACTTGTTCTCCACTCTCAGAACAAAATATATCGAGACCTACTGGTCTACTAAACTTCTGACCACAAACTACTACGTGATCAATTAAAGTGGAGCCAATTAATTGAGTTAGGTTTACACGTTTTAACGTTCTAGATGTAATCATCAAACCTAAAAGTTCAGTACCATCACTTTTTGAAACTACAATAGCCTTAGTTTCATTTCTTTGCCACATAACTTCTGATTGGTTTTTCATTGTTCAACTGCTTTGATCGTTTAAGGAGTTTAACCTTAACAAAAGCAGTTAAAAAGATATCATTTTCTGTTGACAGTACGTTTGCCTCTCCCCAAAAACCTCCCCACCACCACGTCCCGATCCTCCAAACTGTTTGAGCTTAAAATCTGGAACATTAAGCCATCAATAAGGTTTAAAACCATATTAGCATCAGGTTTTAGCGGACGGTTTTCCAAGCTAAAGACCAGATCAAAAAGTTCTCGAAGCAGCCATTTTCTATATTCAATTGCCATGTGGTAGGCCTGAGAGTAAATCTGTTTAATTTCAAAAATGGCTTTAAGCAATAGATAGTACAGACTATTAAAATTGACATGTAAAACCATAATCTCTTTGAGTTTATCGCTTGATGTTCGGTAACGGCTTGAGTAAATAATTGCCAGTACTTCTTCTTTCAATCGGCTTTTTTGAAAAGATACGCACCTTTCAACAAGCTGCTCTTTTGAATGAAAGTAGTTATAAAAAGTAGCTTTAGGAATTTTGGATTCTTTGGCGATTAAGTCCACGCCCGTATTGTGAAATCCATAGATATTAAACAGCTCTATGGCGGTGTGAATAACCTGTAATTTTTTGGAAGATGTTTCTAAAGTTGGCATAGTTTTACCGTTATAAATTCTTGTTGTTTCAAAAGAGATTAAAAAGCCTGTGCCTTTTCTGGGAGAAAAAAAGGCACAGCAAAGCCGTAAAGACTGTGCTTGGCACATCTCAAGTTTTATTGTTGCTAAGTTTTTTAGTCGTGACGAATTAAAGCCTGAAAAGCCTAATGGCGATCAAACTGCTTTAAAAGTTTAAGTTGTGTCGATATAGCTTTTGGCAAAGACTGCCAATAAATGATGAATGTGCAAAGCCAACTCCTTCTATTGGGAGTTCTGCCAGACATTTTAAATTATGGTGGCAGAACGGAAGAGGGTTCGCAGACTAGTAATAACTCAAACTAGCACACCCGAAGGTGTCCCTCTCCCGTCCTACCGCTACGGGAGGGAACGAGTGGTACACCACACAAGGCTATTCCTCAGAAGAAAAAGCTCTGATGCGGGAGTTATTATGCGGTCTGCGACAACCGACTGGCAATGTGGCCAGCCTGCAAATGGTAATCTTCAATATTTAAGGTGTCAATGTGAAATTGGCTAGAAATTATTTAATTAATTATTGTTTTTCATTTAATTACACAATTAAGTAAAACCTTAAATATTAGCTTAATAAAACCTTTCTGTTTTATAAGCAAGTTAGCTGTTAGGTTTAATTTGAATTGTTTTGCTACTTGAATAGATAAAATAAAGAGCAATTGCTAAACAGATAAGTGCGCCCAATCTATATGTTGAAAAAGGCAGAATTTCATTGCCAAACCAACCAAAATTATCAATCAACATACTCATGAGAAGTTGCCCAAAAATCACCGCAACCGTAGCAACTGCCGCCCCTATTCTTTGCACAGCTAAAACCATAATTACAATATAGGGAACGCCACACATTGCTCCGAGCAATTGCCATTTAGGTACATCTAGCAGTGTTAATGTTTGTTTTGGTTCAAAATAAAAAATAAGCAATGCTGTAATTAAAGCTCCTACCGAAAACGTCAAAAATGCACTACGAAATACACCAACTTTACTGCCAAGCTGACCATTAATTGCGGCTTGAACACTTAAAAGAGCACCGCCGATGACTGCTAATAAAATCATGAATATCGCCATATTACCCTCTTATGCTTTTGCGACTAATGAAAGTGCGACCACAATAAAAACAAGCGCAAGCACACGTTTACGATCTACTTTTCTATGCGGAGTTCCGAGTAACCCATAATGATCAATAATCAGACTCTTAAAAACTTGACCAGCCAAAATTCCAATCATTGTCATGGCAATAATCGGCGCGGTAATGGTGAGAATAATGACGTAGATGGGACCAATAACGCCTCCCAATAACTGCCAAGATGGAAGAGTAAAAAATGAAGGACTGTTACGTGGACTAAAAAACAACATCAATAAAAAAGTAAGTGCTGCCCCTACTCCAAAAATACTAAAAGTGGCCCACAACTCCCCAACTTCTGTACCTAATGGCCCTAAAAGCCCAGCTTCTACGGATAGCCCCATTCCTCCCAAAGTGGTTAGGAACAGTAATAGAATTTGCATCAAATATTGCCTCATTTTATTTAGGCAATGAATCTTAGAGTAGTCAATTCAATAGAAAAACAGCATAATTCATGAATCACTTTTGCAGAAATTGCACAGATGAATTTAACTAATTCGATTGATATTCGTACCCTTCGCTTTTTTATCAGTGTATACAATGCTCAAAACTTCTCTATGGTGGCGAGAAAAGAAGATGTGTCGGCATCGATGATTTCTCGGACCATTCAACAGTTAGAAGATGCTTTGGGGCAGCAACTTTTTTATCGAAATACACGAGCAATCACACCGACCGAATCGGGTAAATTATTTTTTGAGTATGCCAAAAGAATTACAGAGCAATTTGATGAAGCTCAAAAGGCATTGCAAGATAAAACAGTAGAACCCACTGGACTGGTCAGAATTAATGCACCCGTATTTTTTGGTCAAAGGCATATTGCGCCTTGGTTAGCGGGTTTATCAGAGCGTTATCCAAGGCTTTTAATAGAACTGATTCAAACAGACGAATTTATAGACCCTCTTCGGGATAGTACCGATTTAATTTTTCGTATTGGAACCCTGACAGACTCATCATTTCATGCACGTATTTTCGGCACACAAAAATATCATTTGGCAGCCTCTCCTGCTTACATTGCTAAATACGGCGCGCTTGATCATCCCAAACAACTCAATGAACATAAATGCTTAGTCTATAAAGGTTTTGAAGGACCTAACCGATGGTTAATTAAAAAGCCAAATGAGGAGTGGATACATTATCCAATTGTGCCTTTACTTGCTTCAAATAATGCTGAGAGCTTAATGACGGCTGCACTCAATGGGATGGGAATTGTTTTATTTCCTGACTGGTTAATTGGTGAGGCTTTAAAGGATGGCAAATTAATAAAACTTTTACCGCAATATGAAGCATCTATTAAATCGCAACCCCAGCACATCGCAGCGATTTATCCTAATGTGCGTCATCCGCCCTTAAACATTCGGGTAATTATTGATTATTTTGCTGAGGTTTACGGCTCGCCACCATATTGGCAGAATTAATTTTTCTTTTAATTACACAATTAAGAAAAACCTTAAATATTGGCTTAACAATTTACTTTTACAACAGCCAGTTAAGTGGCCTGTTTGTAATTACCATCATTTAAAAATGCCAATGCTTGCTCAGTTGATCCCTCATTTAAAGGATTATGATTGGGATTAAAGTATCGCAAGCAGGCACGTATTATATCGTCAGCTTTAGGCACACGGTCTTGTCGAGCTGCTCGGAAATAATCTTTGAAACGAAAACGATGTGGTAATTGCGCATCTTGCTCTACTAGATTTTCGACAGCAACATAAGCCAAAACAATAAATAGCGGGAACGTGACAACTGCCGCCCCAGCCCGAAGTACATTGCTATTGCTAAAATATCTAAACATTGCATCGGCTACTTCGCGGTGCTCTACTTCTTCAGCTCCGTGCCATTGCAATAAACGTAACATTTCTACATCGACAGGTGCTTGTTGTAGTCCCTCTGCATTGAGAACCCAATGTCCTAACACTCCAGTCAGATGTTCGGCAGCAGCCACCATTGCTAATCGGGTCGTTAGCCACATCGTCTTTAAGCGTGGATGCTTCAATTCATAGCCTAATGGTTTTGGGCCAATCATGTCATTAAATATCCAATTCGTCATCTTGGTATAACGACTTAAATCAATCCCTAATGCCTCTATGTGCCGTGTTCCGAGAGTGTGCCCATAACTATGAGCACCCTCTTGTTTAATGAAAGCAATTGCAGCCTCTTTGAGTTTTTCATCTTTAATATAAGGCAATGCATCTCTAAACGTCTGACAAAACCAACGTTCTGGTGCAGGTGTAATCGGGTTAATTGAATTTAATATTTGCGAAACTATTGGATCGTCATAAATCCAATGTGTTGGCGTTTCAGTAAAATTAAATACAGGACGCCGCGGAACAATCACATGGTTTTGTCTGATTAAACTATTCATGATAATAAATCCTTATATATCAAAAGCGCTTACCATTAATCCTGAGTCAGAATGTTAAAGCCCATACGTGGACCAAAGGCAATCAATGTTCGCACTAAGCCCTTAATCGCTTTGGGTTGTTGCCCACTGCTAATACGGCGAAATTGCGAAGCATGCCAAGCGAGTTGCAAATAGGCATCAACGGGTTTGTATCCAATGGCTGGAATTTTTGCTGGTTTTAATACCGATTTTCCGGCTAACAGTTGTTTTGCTAAATCTGGCTGTACTGCAAAAGGTCGAGCCAATCCAACCAAATCGACCGTACCATTAGCAACAATATGATTCATGAAATCTACATCTCGCAGCCCACCTGTTAACATCAGTGGTAATTTGCTTTGTTTGCGAAGTGCGGTGGCATAGTCAATAAAATATGCATCACGCTGAGCAGAACGATCTGGTGCATAGCCTAATTGCGCAGGAGATTCATAATTCCCGCCTGAAATCTCTAATAAGTCGATCCCTTCTGCTTCTAAAGCTAATGCAATTTGTAGAGACTCTTCCTGACTTAAGCCGCCCTTTTGAAAATCGGCAGAGTTGAGTTTTACGCTTAATATTTTGTCTTTGCCTATTGCAGCTCGAACAGCTCGAACCGTTTCAATCAACATACGGCGTCGATTTTCAGGACTTCCTCCCCACCCATCTGTTCGAACGTTTGAGAGTGGTGACAAAAATTGCGAGAGTAAATAACCATGTGCGGCATGAACCTGCACGCCATCAAACCCTGCTTTAACAGCAAGCTCTGCGGTTGTAGCAAAGCGTTTAATTTGCTCTAAAATATCTGCTTCAGTCATTACTCGTGGAATACGAATAATATTCATAGCAGGTAAATCAAGCCCGACTGCTGAGGGCGCGATCGGCTTTTTCAAAAGTGGCAAAACCGCAACACGGCCCGGATGGTTAATCTGCATAATAATTTTGCTGCCATTGGCCTTAGCAGCCTGAGCCCATAACTTATTTGCTTGTAAAAATTGCTCATCTTGCAAAACGACATTTCGTGGCTCAACAAAAGCACGATGGTCAATCATCACATTGCCCGTAACTAATAACCCAGTTCCACCCCTTGCCCATGCTGCATAGAGTTGCTGTAAGTCTGTGGTGGGTGAGCCGTGTCGATCAGCCAATTGTTCACTCATGGCCGACTTTGCAATACGGTTGGGTATGGTTATGCCACATGCCAATTTTAATGGTTGCTGTAACGGAGAATTTGTAGATGTAGACTGTGCCATGATAATTATTCCTAAAATTGTTTGTTCTGTGAGTACTGCACAAGCATCAACTTTTGATTATTTCAGCAGCTCTTCATTGAAATATTGCTTTTTTAATAAGTTCATCATGTCCCGATTGTCATGCTGCCAAGGGTGAAAATCTGCGGAGAAAAAGTCGAGATAATGTCTGCCAATCCGTCTAACTAAACCTTGTTTTCCAAACAAATAACGAAGACCTTGATAAAGTTCTTTTAAATCTCGTTGTTTGCCCGAAGCTCTTAACAGTTCGGTTGTTCCTCTGGTGGTAATGACAAGAAAAGAAAGCGTGGTTTCTATCATGACCAATCGCAAGAAATAAGGTCTATTGACCAAAGACTGATACACATCAAAAGCTACAGCTTTATGTTCGGTTTCCTCAATCGAATGCCATGCCCAGATTTTTCTGACATGAGTATTAAACAACTCTAAATCTTGAGGCGCGGTACTAATAAAATAGTCAGCTAGAATTGCTGTGAGGTGTTCCATACATACCGTGCAAGCAAGCTGATGAGCTGTAGAGAATTGCTCTTGCATCAAGCGATTCATCTTTTTAAAGCGCTTATAAATTCGGTCTACGGGATAACCCTTTTTCAGCATGACAGCATTGAGCACGTCATGTTCTTTACCATGATGTGCTTCTTGACCAATAAAGGCACGGACTTGTTTAAGCAGAACAGGATCTTCAATTTTTGCCTGATAATTACGCACACTATGAATAAATTGACGTTCACCATCTGGAAATGCGCTCGATAATGCAGTCAACAACATTGTAAGTAAGGCATTGTTATCAAACCAGAACTCAGGGATTTCATCTGGAAAAGTAAAATCCATTGTTCTTACAGGAATATCAATTGAAGCCGAGATTTTAGAAAAATCTTGTGTTTGTTTTGACTTAAAGAACGCATTCATCTTTATTCTCCAGTTATAAAACGCGAGGATTAAATTGGCGCAATAAAAATAACGGCGTGCGTAGACGAGGTATTTGAATTGGAGGAATTAACCCACCCGATAAATCAACTCGATGCAATCTTGCCTCAATGACTTTACCTAGTCCCATATCATGTAAAGGATCATTTTCAGTACCCGTAAAACGTAAGTTCATTTCTACACGACGGACTTCAAGTGGGTGTTCTTTCGGGGTAAATCGAACCTCACGTGGTAGACCAAGGCCCAACCCACCTGTGATATTACGATGTGGTAGCCCTAAAATTGGAGGTGCATCATCAATGACTTCACCAAGCTTAGCTTCCATTTCAATGAGTGTTGTACCGCGGCGTGAGGCATTGCTAACAATACGTTTGCCGTCATTTTCCCAACTAATCTCACCCATCTTTTTAGGATAGCCAAGCAACTCACGACCAATAATCATGGCGCGATCATCGTCCAAAATCATCCAAGGACAAAAGATTCCTGTTTTATTGCCTACTTTAATATGAACGAATAAACCCGCTTCATGGTAAGCACCCGTATAGACATTTTCAGGGAAATAAGCACAGAACAAATCAGCTCTTGCAGGTTGAACCAGTGTCATTCCAGAGGGTAACCAACGAGCCATCGCTTTTTCATCCACTTCAACAACAGCCGTCAAATACTGCGCATTGTGGTACAGCTTATTGCCAAGATTGGCTAAGCCCACTGGAACACTTAAATCATTGATGAGTTGTCTCATGATTTTAATCTCGAAAATACTTGTTTCAGAATTGGGAGCAAGATGATGCGCGGGGTATAACGTCCCCCAAAAGTTTGCGCCTGCGCAATAAAACCGGGAATCACAATACGGCGATTGCAATCCATGCCTTGAATCGCTTCTTTAGCTACTCGTTCTGCTGTTACCCAAACAAAATTGCCACCGACTCCATCAATTTTGGTAATTCCAGCAACTTCATTAAAACCTGTTTTAGTAGGACCCGGAGCAAGTAAAGTACAGGTCACGCCTGTACCGCTTAGTTCGCTATGCAAAGACTCTGCAAATGAGTTTGCAAATGCTTTAGTTGCCGCATATGTGGCATTTGCCGGAGTGGGTTGATGACCAGAAGTAGAGCCTACAATCAGTATTGCTCCAGATTTTCGTTTGAGCATTTGTGGCAACACGGCTAAAGTCAGGTCATGAATTGCCACACTATTGACTTCGACTTCTTCACGCTCTCGATCTGCATCTAAGTCTTGAAGTCGTCCAAAAGTAGCAAAACCTGCGTTATTACAAAGAATGGAAACTTCGATACTTTCTAAATAGTGACGAAACTTAGCTCTAGCTTGTCTATCTCCCAAATCACATGGATATAAATCTACAGATATTTGATATTCAGCTTTTAGTTTTTCAGCCAGTGCTTCTAATTTTTCGACACGGCGAGCGACTAAAACTAAGGAATAGCCTCGTAAAGCGAACTGTTTTGCTAACTCTTCACCAATGCCCGATGAAGCACCTGTAATCACAACGCGAGATGAGGCTCGTGGAATAGGTAGGCTCATAATTCTTGCTCAAAATAGAATAAATTGATTATTTCGAAGTTTTAACTTGAGCGTGAGATGTAGATCAGACATACTGATAATCATTTTCGGCCACAACAAAAAAAGAATATGAAGGATCCTTATGGGCTATCCAAAGCCAGCATTCCTATTTCTTATGCTCATTTATTATTAGAAATTATGGTAGACAAAGGGTTTTCTGCGCTTGAGATTTTGAAAAAAAGTAAAATTCCCTTAACACTTTTAGACCAATTAGACGCCCGAATTACCCCAATGCAATGGTCTAAACTGGCGTGGGAAAGCTTAATATTGTCAAAAGATTCTGGCTTGGGATATGAATATGGAATAAAACTGCGTTTAACTGCCCATGGCCCAATGGGATATGCCTTAATGAGCAGCCCAAACTTACGACAGGCTATTGAGGTTTCAACACAATTTTTTAATATGCGATTAAAAGATTATCGGATTGCCCTGCTAGAAGAGCATGAATTTTCTATTATTGAAATTAAAGAAACTCACCCTGTTGTAAGTAATCAGCCTGCTCAAGCTGAAACGCTTAGACGGTTTTTTTATGAATGTTTGATGTTTGGCGTGATTCAAGCTGGTCAATTTTTGAGAGAGCATGATTTAGCTGATATTGAGCTATCGGTAGACTGGTCAGAACCTAGCTATCACAAAGCTTATCAACACCTCTTACCTACTATTCATTTTAATCAACCGACTAATCAAATTCGGTATAAAAAACAGCTTCTAGATTTACCTATTAAGATGGCAGATCCAATTGCTTTCAAACAAGCTCTAGCCCAATGTGAAGCTGAGCAACTCCGCTTTTCCGAACAAATTAAAGATATATGCTTGACCGTAAAAGCAGAGTTAAATTTAAAACCACAACTGGGTTACCCCACTTTTGATGAAATTGCTGATCGCTTAAATATGTCGAGTCGAACACTGAGGCGCCACTTAAGCCAAGTCGGCTCTTCATATGCGCAATTATTAGAAGAAGCACAACAAAAAGAAGCTGAAAACTTATTACTTAATAGTGATATGGAAATACAAGAGATTGCGCTTTATCTAGGCTATATACAGCCTACAAATTTCACACGGGCTTTCAAAAAATGGACAGGAATGACACCAATCCAATTTCGTAAAAGAACAGAATAGCTTAACTTTTTGAGCATTATTTAAATCTAAAAACACTACAAATGGTTGGAGAGTAATTGAATATTTTAATTACTCGACTATTTGTAGTGTTTTTATAAAAGGTTATAGAGCTAAATGATTCATCCGCTCTAACTCACGAATTAAACCAGAGTGATCAAGCTCGCCGTCTCCAGCTCCAACCATGTTTTGAAATAATTGATTGACCAATTCAGCAATCGGTAAATTCAACTCTAGTGATTTGGCATAGGTAATGGCTGTATCTATATCTTTGTATTGGGTTCGAGCAGTGCCTCCCGGTTTGAAATTTCGCGTTAATATCCGTTCGCCATGTTGTTGTAAAATTGGAGAGTCAGCAAAACCACCTGTTAATGCTTGTTTCAATTTCACGGGGTCAGCCCCTGCTTTACTCGCAAGCAATAAGCCCTCACTTACTGTTGCAATAGTGGTTGCCACAATCATTTGATTGACTAATTTAGCAAGCTCACCACAGCCAGCAGCACCTACTAAAATTGGTCGGCCCATCGCTTTTAAAATAGTCTCTGCCTGTGTGAAGGTAGCAAGTTCACCCCCTACCATAATGGCTAAACTGGCATTTTGGGCACCTTTTTCTCCACCAGAGACTGGAGCATCTAAATATCTCAGCGATAGCTCTTTGCATTTTTCACTTTGCTTTTGTGCAACTTCAACGGGTATAGAACTCATAACAATCACGGTGCTTTCAGGTTTTAGCTGCGAAACTGCACAATGTTCTTTAAACAAAATATCATCACAAGTTTTTCCATCACTGAGCATGCAAATCAGAAACTCTACATCTTTTCCAACTTGCTCGAGTTGACTGCAAACTTCTGCACCAGCCTGTTTTAAAGAATCTGCTTTAGATGCGGTTCTATTCCAGACCTTAACGTGATGGCCTGCTTTTAATAAATTCAATGCCATTGGCATTCCCATAATGCCTATACCAACAAATCCGATGGTCGCCATTATTTCAACTCCGTAGCAGTTCGAACTTTGAATTGTTGTTGCTCTGCTTTTAAGCTATTTGATTTTAACTTTGCCAATAGAAGCAATCCTAAACCACCCATCGCCACAAATCCTGCAATTGTCAGGAATGCGACCGTATAGGTTCCTGTGGTTGTATATAAATATCCTGTTAAATACGGACCAGTAAAACCACTTAAGTTGCCGACTGAGTTAATTAACCCAATTCCCGCTGCTGCTCCCACACCTGTTAAAGTCTGACCGGGAATGGTCCAGAAAATATTAATTGCACTAAACACGCCAATCGCAAGAAAAATAAAACCGACAATAATTGCCCAAGGTTGATTCACAATTAAGGCAATAGCAATTGCAGAAGCAGCCATGAGTGCGGCACAAGCACCATGTTTATAACGTTCTTGTTTACGGTCAGAACGGCGGCTCCATAAAACCATCCCGACAGCTGCAAATGCATATGGAATTGCAGTGAGTAACCCATTTTGAACTAGGCTTATTTGCATACCAAATGTGTTACGGAATGACTCTAAAACACTTGGTAAGAAGAAGAACATTGCATTTGAACCAGACGTAATGCCAAAGTAAACAACTGCCATAATCCAAACCAATGGGTTTTTAAACACTTGTTTAATCATTTCTTTTTTTGTTAAAGCGGCTTCTGTAGATTGTTCTTTTTCTCTTTCTTCGCGCTCTAAAGTGGTCATTAACCATTGACGCTGTTCAGCTGTTAACCACTGAGCTTCTTTAGGATTATTGGTTAAATATTTTAGACAGATTAATCCTAAAATAATTGAAGGAATACCTTCAAGAATATACATCAAACGCCAGCCTTCATAGCCAATGGTATTTCCCCATTGCATAAGGCCTACCGAAATTGGCGCCCCAATAATTTGAGCAATTGGCAACCCAAGATAGAACGTGGCAAAAACACGAGCACGATATTTTGCAGGAAACCATAATGTTAAATAAAAGATAACACCCGGAAAGAAACCCGCTTCGGCAATACCGAGCAAAAACCGTAAAACTATAAACTGTGTGCCACTATGGATGAATCCCATGAGTCCAGCAATAATGCCCCAAGTAATCATGATTCGGGCAATCCAGATACGTGCCCCAAACCGATGCAGTAAAATATTACTCGGCACCTCTGCAATAAAATAACCAAGGAAAAATACGCCCGCACCCAAACCAAAAATGGTTTGAGTAATTCCAATGGCATCATTCATATGTAGTGCAGCAAAACCAATATTGGTTCTGTCTAGAAATGCCATAATAAATAAAATAATGAGAAACGGGATAATTCGACTCGAAACACGTTTAATTGTCTGCTCTTCGAGAGCAGTTACATTCTTGATATCTTCCATAATAACTCTCACATCAACTGGCGATCACTGCCATTAATTTTGGGTATCTTCTATATGTGCCTGAATGACGCTTTCAAAATTCTCATCTGCCTGGAAACCTAAAGATTCGGCATATTCAGCTTTCACTTGAATAGGCCAACTTTGGACAATACGTTGAATGGTTTTATCTTCTTGCCATTGCACTAAATCAGCGGCTTGTTTGCCTGCAACTTTTTCAAGTGCTTCAAGCATTTGTTTAACAGTGACAGTTAATCCCGGTAAGGGAATAATCCGATTATCTTGAAGTACATCTGTCGAAATTGTGGCGGCCTTAATCATCGATTCAACGCAGCGCCGTGGTGAAGTAATAAAAACGGGTGTATCTGACTGTACTGGGCAAACTGCTGTTTCCCCTTTTAGCGGTTCACGAATGATTGAGCTAAAAAAGGTAGAAGCTGCTTTATTTGGTTTACCGGGACGAACCACAATGGTCGGTAACCTTAAAATGCGTCCATCAATAAAGCCTTTTCTTGAATAATCCGAAACGAGCAACTCTCCTACCGCTTTTTGCATGCCGTAAGAAGACTTTGGCGTAACTACTGTCTCGTCTGTCACCACCTCTGGCAATTGACCGCCAAATACAGCGCAACCACTAGCAAAAATGACGCGAGGCCGTGTCTGTTTTTTTCTTAATTCTTCTAATAAATTTAAGAGTCCATAGAGGTTAACGTCCATTCCTAAATCAAAATCAGCCTCCGCTGCTGAACTCACCACGGCTGCCAAGTGCCATACCACATCAATATTGTCTGTAATATTTTCAACAGTAGTTTTATCGGTAATATCACCTACAATGACTTCAATTTTTGGGTCTTGCGGTAAATCTTCACCAGCAAATGCATCAAAAAGAATAATTTTATTGATCGGTTTAGGTTGACCGCCATCTAAAGCTAAGCTACCGGTTTTTAAAATCTCTTTCGCAATTTGTTTTCCAATAAAACCAGTTCCGCCAGTGATTAGTACATTCATACAGGGATCCTTTCCTAATTTTTATTCACTTAAAAATTTTTTAATCATCGTGAATTAAACGATAAGGAGTCCTTGTAATAATTTCCAATGAATAATTTCTAAATATTGATAACTTTTTAATATCAGTTTTATAAGGATATCGCCCAGAAATAACCTGCTATTTTTTCTTATTTTTTTAAATAAAAGCCCCAAATACTTTTATGATTTAGGGCTTGTTGATTTACTTACGTTTCGCATTTTTAAGTAAGATATTAATAAACGCAGCTGCAATATCAGAAACTGGCTCATCTTTACGTGTCAATATTCCATAATCTTGGGCATCTAAAATTAAATCCGTTTCTAAAATCTGCAATTGCCCTTCTTTTACCTGATCAACCACCATCGCTTCTGGCAACATTCCGACCATGGGCGCACCTTTTAATATCTGCAAAAAAGTTTGCATAGACATTGTGTTCACCGTATTTAAAGGTATTTTGACTTTTGCTCGGGCAAATGCACCTTCCATGCGCTCTCGAATTGGGGTGCCTTTAGGGTAAAGTACCCACGGCCAGTTGAGTAATTCTTCTAAGGTACAGAATTTTTTTTGAGCACATGGATGCTCACTATTCACAACAATACAAAACGGCTCTGGTCCTAAAGGTTGAAAATCAAAAAACTGGCTTTGGGTGACATCGGTAAAACGGCCTATGGCTAAATCTAAAGTGTGTTCGCTTAACATTTCCATTAAATGGTCACTGGTTTGCTCAACAACATCTATAGAAAGTAGCGGCCATTTTTTCTTAATTTCAATAATTGAGTTGGGAATCACCACTGCGGTTGCTGCAAAGATACCGCCTACTTTTAAAAAACCATGACCACCCAATCGTAAAATCTCAATATCCTCAACAAAATGCTTTGCATCATTCAAAACACGCTGTGCATATCGAATCACGTGCTCGCCCAAAGCAGTTACTGGCATATTTCGAGGCAACCGCTCAAAAACAGGAAAGCCAAGCAAGCTTTCAATTTCTTTTAGCATTTTACTCACCGCAGGTTGGCTTAGATTCATCTGCTCGGCAGCCAAATGCATATTATTGGTTCGAGCCAAAGTCTCCAACAAAACCAAATGTTTGAATTTTAACCAATTATTTAAGCTTGAATACGTCAAATCAGCCATTTATAAAAATCCTTTTCGATAACTATTCGTTATTAATAATTAAATTATTACGATTGGTGTTTATTAAATAAGAAACATATCATGATTTCAAATAAAAGAAGGATGCTTTAAATGAACGTTACTTTAAATTCCCAGAACTCATTACCAGATGATGCTACCCAAGGATGTTTAATTGGCCGAGCATGGATTCCAAATCAAATTTCTGGCCCATCTCCTATTATTTTAAAAGGTGATCAGGTTTTTGATATTTCAGAAAAGTTCAATACGATTTCCGAGTTGGTCGAACACCCAGATCCTTTAAAAACCTTATCTGAAATTGAAGGAAGATTAGTTGGTTCAATTGATGAATTATTTGCAAATACAGTGGCTGAACCAGATACAAATAAAGCATATTTTTTAGCCCCAATTGATTTGCAAGTGATTAAAGCGGCTGGTGTCACTTTTGCAGCAAGCATGTTAGAGCGAGTGATTGAAGAACAAGCTGGTGGTGATGCACAAAAAGCTCAGTCCATCCGTGAAGTTGTACAGAATGTAATTGGTGATAATTTAAAAACAATCGAACCAGGTTCAGAAAAAGCACTACAACTGAAAGAATATTTAATTGAACAAAACATGTGGTCTCAATATCTTGAAGTGGGTATTGGAATAGATGCAGAAATTTTTACCAAAGCACCTGTTTTAGCTGCTGTGGGGACGGGTCAAAATATTGGTATTCACCCGAAGTCTGAGTGGAATAATCCAGAACCTGAAGTCGTATTGGTTGCAAATAGCCACGGTAAAATTTTAGGGGCAACTTTAGGCAATGACGTTAATTTACGAGACTTTGAAGGCCGTAGTGCTTTGCTCTTAAGTAAAGCCAAAGATAACAATGCCTCTTGTGCAATTGGCCCATTTATTCGCCTTTTTGACCATACATTTAGTCTAGATGATATCCGCGCTTGCGATGTTGAATTGCAGATTCATGGTACAGATAACTTTGTACTGAACGGCATTAGCTCTATGTCACAAATCAGCCGTGACCCAGAAGATTTAATCCAGCAAACACTCAATGAAAATCATCAATATCCGGACGGTTTTGTGTTGTTCTTGGGAACTCTATTTGCACCTACTCAAGATCGGGAACAAGCTGGCGCAGGGTTTACTCATAAGGTCGGCGATGTCGTCCGTATTCATTCACCAAAACTCGGCACTCTATACAACACGGTCATGACCAGCGACAAAGCCACACCGTGGAATTTTGGAATAAATGCTTTGATACGTAATTTAAAGCAACGTGAATTACTATAATTTTCACGTATTATCGATCAGTTGAATTGTAATATTCATCTCGTGAAAAAAATTAAATTTCAAAAAGTATGAGTGAAAGGATCTAAAAATGAATGATCAAGATAAACGGATTTTTTTACGTAGCCAAGAATGGTTTGATGATCCTACACATGCTGACATGACAGCGCTCTATGTTGAACGTTATATGAATTATGGGTTGACCCGTGCCGAGTTACAGTCGGGTCGCCCTATTATTGGAATTGCACAAACCGGTAGTGATTTGACCCCGTGCAACCGTCATCACAAAGAACTTGCTGAACGAGTTAAAGCAGGTATTCGTGATGCTGGTGGTATTCCGATGGAGTTTCCGGTTCACCCAATTGCAGAACAGTCGCGCCGTCCGACTGCTGCACTCGACCGGAACTTAGCTTATTTAGGTTTAGTTGAAATATTGCATGGTTATCCGCTTGATGGTGTGGTGCTAACAACGGGCTGTGATAAAACCACACCTGCCTGTTTAATGGCAGCCGCGACTACAGATTTACCTGCCATTGTTTTATCCGGTGGTCCAATGCTAGATGGCCATTTCAAAGGCGAGTTAATTGGCTCAGGTACAGTGCTCTGGCATGCACGCAATTTACTCGCAACAGGTGAAATTGACTATGAAGGCTTCATGGAAATGACGACTTCGGCATCACCTTCGGTTGGCCATTGCAACACCATGGGAACTGCACTTTCAATGAATGCCTTGGCAGAAGCTTTGGGAATGTCATTACCTACATGTGCAAGCATTCCTGCGCCGTATCGCGAGCGTGGGCAGATGGCTTATATGACAGGAAAAAGAATTTGCGAAATGGTTTTAGAAGACTTACGCCCATCTAAAATCATGAATAAACAATCATTTGAAAATGCTATTACTGTGGCATCTGCCTTGGGAGCTTCTAGCAACTGCCCTCCTCATTTAATTGCAATTGCTCGCCATATGGGCATTGAGCTGAGCTTGGAAGACTGGCAACGCGTGGGAGAAAATATTCCATTAATTGTGAACTGTATGCCTGCAGGTAAATATTTGGGTGAAGGTTTTCACCGCGCTGGCGGTGTTCCAGCTGTTATGCATGAATTACAAAAATCAGGTGTTTTACATGAAGACTGTGCATCGGTCAGCGGTAAAACAATAGGTGAAATTGCTAAAAATGCAAAAACCTCAAATGCAGATGTCATTTTCCCATATGAACAACCACTTAAACATGGCGCGGGTTTTATTGTGCTTAGCGGCAATTTCTTTGACAGCGCCATTATGAAAATGTCTGTGGTTGGAGAAGCATTTAAGAAAACGTATTTATCTGACCCAAATAGTGAAAATAGTTTTGAAGCAAAAGCAATTGTGTTTGAAGGTCCCGAAGACTATCACGCACGAATTAATGACCCAGCTTTAGAAATTGATGAACGTTGTATTTTGGTGATTCGAGGTGCAGGTACGGTCGGTTATCCGGGCAGTGCCGAAGTTGTCAACATGGCTCCACCAGCTGAGTTAATTAAAAAAGGAATTGACTCGCTGCCTTGCTTGGGAGATGGCCGTCAAAGTGGGACATCTGCCAGCCCTTCTATTTTAAATATGTCACCCGAAGCAGCTGTGGGTGGTGGAATTGCTTTATTAAAAACCAATGACCGCTTACGCGTTGATCTTAATAATCGTTCAGTGAATGTACTTATTTCTGATGAGGAGTTAGAAAAACGCCGCCAAGAATGGAAACCCACTGTCTCTGCATCTCAAACCCCTTGGCAAGAAATGTATCGCAACATGGTAGGTCAACTATCTACTGGTGGTTGTTTAGAGCCAGCAACTTTATACATGCGTGTAGTCAACCAAAATAATCTTCCAAGACACTCTCATTAATTTTCAGGATATTCGTTATGACCATCATTGGACACAACTTTATTGGCGGTTCACGCAGTGCACAAAGTGCAAACTTATTAAAAAGTGTGAATGCAACAACTGGCGAATCTCTGACTTTTGAGTTTCACCATGCAACCGAGCAAGAGGTCAATCAGGCCTGTGAAGCAGCTAGTCAAGCTTTTAAAACCTATCGCCACACTTCACCTGAACAGCGTGCAATCTTTTTAGAAAACATTGCTGATGAACTCGATGCTTTGGGTACAGACTTTCTAGAAATTGTCTCACAAGAAACAGCTTTGCCACTTGCACGTTTGCAAGGTGAGCGTGGCCGTACCAGTGGACAAATGCGTTTGTTTGCCAAAGTGCTGCGTCGTGGAAATTTCTTAGGTGCCCGTATTGATACCGCTTTGCCAGAGCGTCAGCCTTTACCTCGTCCAGACCTGCGCCAGATTAAAATTGGTGTTGGACCTGTTGCAGTATTTGGTGCAAGTAACTTTCCATTGGCCTTTTCAACCGCTGGTGGTGACACTGCTTCTGCGCTCGCCGCAGGCTGTTCGGTTGTGGTGAAAGCCCATAGCGGACATATGGCGACAGCAGACTTTGTGGCTCAGGCAATTGAACGTGCAGTAGAAAAATCAAATATGCCTAAAGGTGTATTTAACATGATTTATGGTAATGGCGTGGGTGAACCACTGGTTAAGCATCCCTTAATTCAAGCAGTTGGATTTACCGGTTCACTCCGTGGCGGTCGCGCTTTATGTGACATGGCAGCAGCCCGTCCACAACCCATTCCGGTCTTTGCTGAAATGAGCAGTATTAACCCAATGCTAATGTTACCCGAAGCTTTAAAAAGCCGTGGTGAAAAAATTGCACAGGATCTGGCAGATTCTGTCGTTCTAGGTTGTGGTCAGTTCTGTACCAATCCGGGTTTAATCTTGGGAATTAAATCAGCCGAGTTTACTCAGCTCATTACTAACCTGACCAATATTATGGGCGGCAAACCTGCTCAAACCATGCTGAATGCCGGAACCTTAAAAAGCTACGCGGCAGGTCTTGAGCATTTAACCGAGCATCAAGGCATTGAACACTTGGCAGGCCAAACCCAGCAAGGTAATCAGGCACAGCCACAATTGTTTAAAGCTGATGTTGAGCTTTTACTGGCGGGTGACCAACTTTTACAAGAAGAAATCTTTGGGCCAGCAACTGTCATCATTGAAGTGGCAGATAAAGCACAGCTCCTTCAAGCCTTACAAAGCATGAATGGTCAGCTTACAGCGACTTTAATTGCCGACGAAGCCGATTTAACCGAGTTTGCAGATGTGGTTCCGGTACTCGAAGAAAAAGCTGGTCGTTTGCTTTTAAATGGTTATCCAACGGGTGTAGAAGTCTGTGATGCAATGGTACATGGCGGACCGTATCCTGCGACTTCAGATGCAAGAGGCACCTCGGTTGGAACCTTAGCAATCGACCGTTACTTACGTCCAGTGTGTTACCAGAACTATCCACAAAGTTTATTGCCGGAAGCCTTAAAAGACAGCAATCCGTTGCAGATTTTAAGGCTGGTTAATGGCGAAATGACCAAAGATACTCTATAAACTTAATCAAAATTTATATGAGACTTACTATAATTTCCTGACGTTTAAAAGAATAAAAGCCCTCTATTAGATAGAGGGCTTTATGTATAAAGCATTAATCATTTAAGACAAGAATTCTTTAATCGTCTCTTGCATACTGGTAGTGGCACGACCAATTAACTGATGTAGATCTTTGCTATCACTATACAAGCCGCCTTTAGATACGCCTTCATCTGAATCTGCCAAGATGCCAGCAAACCCTTCTGGTATACCCAATTGTACCAAGAGTGCTTTATATTCCTCTTCTGGTAGGTCTTGGTAAATTACTTCTTTTTTACTAATTTCACTTGCCCATTTTGCAACATCATCAAGGGTATAACTCGTATCACCTGCTAGTTCATAAACTTTATTTTCATGTCCTTCTTTCGTTAATACCACAGCGGCAGCAGTTGCATAGTCTAAGCGTGAAGCAGATGCTATTTTGCCATGATGCGTTGCCCCAAAAATTTTGCCATGCTCAACTGCTTGCACAAGCCCCATTGCATAGTTTTCGTTGTACCAGTTATTACGTAATAGCGTATATGGGATATCCGATTTTTTTAAATATTTTTCAGTTTCAACATGTTCTTGTGCTAATAGAAGTGGTGATGTATCTGCGTTTAATAAACTTGTGTAAACAATAAATTTTACGTCTGCACGCTTTGCCGCATTAATCACATTTTGATGTTGTACTGTACGTTGACCAATTTCATTTGACGAGATTAATAAAAGCTTATCAATACCAGCCAATTGTGCTGAAAGTTTATCTGCATCTTGAACATAATCAAAAGCACGAACCTCTACCCCTTTTGTGCTTAAGTCTGCTGCTTTTTCAGGGCTGCGGACTAATGCCACAATATTTTTTGCTTCAGTCCGTTCGAGTAATTGAGAAATAACCAATTGGCCGAGTTGACCTGATGCACCAGTAACTGCAATACGCATGATGATCTCCATCTGATGTAGTTGATATCTTTCAATCATCGTAGTACCTTAACTTACTAAAAGTAAGTACTTACCTAAAAGTAAGTTTAGAAACAAATGTAGACTTTTGTAATTAAGGTGGTGCGCGATGAAAGGATACGTTTTTGCAGCAGATTGTCCCTCTCGAAAAATTTTATTAACTCTCACGAGCCGTTGGAGTGTCTTGATTTTAGTTGCACTTCGAGATCAACGTCTGCGTTTTAATGAGTTAAAGAAAATTATTGATGGCATTAGTGAAAAGATGTTGGCACAAACCTTAAAAACGCTTGAGCACGATGGTTTTATCATACGTCAGGATTATGCAGAAATACCACCTCGTGTAGATTATCAATTAACAGACTTTGGACGAGAGGCTTCCGAACGACTTTTTGATTTAACTACTTGGCTTGAAAATAATTTATCCAAGTTATTAGAAAGTCAGCCTAGTGCAGACATAGTTCAAAATTGACTCGGAACATAGAGTTATTATTGTATATTTAGCATTCAAACTCGCTTAATTCGCTACTTTGTGTTACTATTGTTTTAGTAGTCACCATTAAGTTGATTAATACTATATGAGTAAAAATATCGATCTAGAAATCTGCCCAATTGCCAGAAGCCTTTCTGTGCTAGGTGATGCGTGGAGCATGTTGATTTTACGAGATGCACATGCAGGATCTACTCGTTTTGATCAGTTTCGTAAAAGTTTAGGTATTGCACCTACAATGCTAACAAAACGTTTGTCTGTGTTGGTAGATGAAGGCTTACTTGAAAAAAGACAATATTCTGAACACCCACCGCGTGAAGAGTATGTATTAACTCAAGCGGGCAAAGACTTCTTACCTGTTCTATTTGTGATTGGCGCATGGGGTCGAAAATACAAACCTTATGAACAGCCTGAAAAAATGGTGACTTTCCTTGATGCAGAACAAGGTACTGAAATCAAACCTATTGTGTTAGACCAAATGACGGGAGCTGAAATTGGCACTCGCCCTATTCGCCTGAAAAGCGAATAATATAAATATAAAAAAGCACTCAGTTAGAGTGCTTTTTATTGGCCTGATGTAAAGTAAATTGGTTATTTTGCTCGGCTACGTTGGGTTGCATAAGTTCCCCAACCACTGAGTAAAACCGATTTAATAAATGCCCATAACCCACTTTCCTTAGGTTTCGGCTCTTTACCTTTCCCAATCCGTTTGAGTTGTTGGGTATACCAAAGTACTTCCATAATCCCCAGACTATCAATTTTTTTGATGCCAGTTTTGATGGGTTGCACTGACTGAAAACCATTTTTTCCTGCCAGTAAAGATTTGGGTACATCAGGTTCAATTGCCATAAGTCTTGCAATTCCAATGACATCACATGCATGTGACTGCAAAGCTTGATCCATACCTTCTACAGTTCGGAATCCACCTGTTACCATCAATGGCGTTTTAACAAGTGTTCTCACTTTTTCTGCGAAATCAATAAAGAAAGCTTCGCGTGCGATTGTCGATGCTTTTTGTGGAGCTTTGGCTACACCAGATTCGTAAGTACCACCCGATATTTCAATCAGGTCAATGCCTGCATTCGCTAATGCCTGAATTGTTTCTAACGAGTCTTGCTCGGTAAACCCGCCTTTTTGAAAGTCTGCCGAGTTAAGCTTAATCGCGATAGGAAACTCTTTACCGACTTGTTTTCGGATCTCTGCATAAACTTCCATCAAGAAACGGCGACGTTTTTCTGGTGTACTACCCCACTCATCATTTCTTAAATTGTGCAAAGGTGACAAAAACTGGTTAATCAGATAACCATGCGCAGCGTGAATCTCAACTCCACTAAATCCAGCCTTTTTACATATCGCAGCGCTACGACCAAAACGCTGAATAATTTCTAAAATCTCTTCGTGTGTTGCTTCATCAGGTGTTGCAAATAAAGACTGCATTTCTGCACCAAATGGCACTGCCGATGCAGAAATGTTCCGTACATTTAATCCTTTCGGTGATTGTTTTCCCGGATGATTTAACTGTGCCCACAATTGAGAACCTTGTTCGGTCACGGTTTTTGCCCATTTCTGTAAAATTGCAAAATCACGCTCATCCTCAACCACCACATTGCCAGCCTCACCTAAGGCTTTGCGGTCAATCATAATGTTGCCAGTTATGATCATCCCAATCCCTGATGCGGCCCAACGCTGATATAGCCGAACATGTTTTTCGTTTGGATTATTTGAATAGCTGGCTAAAGTTTCACTGGTTGCAGCCTTCGCTAACCGGTTTGGAATGATGACACCATTCGGTAAAGTTAAAGGCTGATTCAAAAGATTCGTTTTTAATTGCAGATGAGTCATGGCTTATCTCACACAGTTAAAGAGGGTTTTGAATGGGGTTGAATAAAGTCCACTAAACTTTGAAACCACATCACATCCACAAAATTTCCGGTAATGACAAGGTCTTGTGTTTTAAGTGCAGTTAAAAAAGTGTTTACACTGTCTTTCGCTGACAACACGGCGAAGCCCTTGCTACCCGTTTTAAACGTAAAGGTAAAACTTGGTGACTTGGTTAGCCCTGAATAAGAGTTAATCTTGCCGTTTTTTACTTCGAAATAGCGGCCTTCACCACTTGCTGTTTGAATCTGAAAGATGACATTTTTATCTTTCACATAAGCTGCGCATTTCGGGTTCTTTTTTACAGCACGCTGCATGAGCTTGGTCAGCATCCACAGCAATAATTTAAATTTCATCATTTTTATCTTCTTGATTCATCAAATTGAATGGACCGAACTCATGGACATTATTCATCTAAAAACTGGATTGCATGTTTTACGAAGCGTTCAGGGTACTGAAATTGGGCACCATGTCCTGCATCGGGATAAATAAATAGCTGAGCATTTGGAATGTTAAGTGCCATGTGATATGCATTGATGGTTGGAATCATCACATCATCGACACCATTTAAAATGAAAGTAGGTTGTTTAATCTCACGTAAATGTGCAAAAGGATCTTGTTCATCAAGTTTAGGTAAAAAATGCATATTGGCTTCTATTTGTGCCTGCATGACTTCAACTGAACTTGCTGGATCTTGGTTTTTACGCTCATGGCGACGTTGCCAAAATTCATGACCCGCCTGAATAGCAGCTTCAGATCGGCCGAAAAATAAAAAGAGGAAGTTTTCTTCAGAAGGCACAGCAGTTGTTGCATGCTTCAATACCAAAGCAGCGACTTCTGGATCATCTCCACGTGGTTTGCCACCTCTTGGTCCTGTACCTAAAAGCATTAGTTTTCTGACGAGTTCAGGGTGGCGGCGTACTAAATCTTGTGCCTGAAACCCTCCAAGTGAAAAGCCTAATAGGTCAACTTGCTTTAAGCCTAATGCACGAATGACTGCCGCCGCGTCGTCTGCCATATCTTCAATGCGAGTACGGGGCTGGCCAGTAGATGAAGCAACACCGCGACCGTTAAACAAAATGACTTCACGTCCTTGAGCTAAACCATCCGTAATCAGTGGATCCCAATTGTCTAAACCACCTCGGAAATGCTGAAGAAAAAATAGCGGTGGTTGCTCTGTATTTGCATTACCCCATCGACGATAGGCAAAATTTGCTCCATCTACTTCAATGAATTGGGTCTCGGCTGTTTGGTGTGTAATTGTTGTCATGGTCATAGTCCTAAATTTAAGTTCTTATTTAGCTAAGAATGTAAGTGATTGTTTTACAAAATCTTCATTAAACTGAAATATTCCCCCATGACCTGCATCTGGATAGATTACAAGTGAACTATTCGGTAAACGCTTTGCTAAATCATAAGTATTTACTGTTGGCACCATTCGGTCATGATCACCATTGGCAACAAGAACAGGTTGTTGAATCACAGAAAGGTCAGCAGGTTTTTTACTTCCCCATTTTTTTAATGCTTTAAGCTGGGCATGATAGGCAGAAATAGTGATTTCTTTATCACGGTTTTCAGTACGTTCATTAATACGTTGAATAAAGGCTTTTGCAGAAGCTTTACCATTTTCTGTACGAGTGAAGAAAAGATAAACCTTAGGGTCTTGACCAGTCACCATTCCACGAACTAAATCCCAATTAGAAACTCGCCCGACTGTACTAATTCCAGTACCGCCCGCAGGGCCAGTTCCCGATAAAATCATTTTTCGAACCAAATTCGGCTGTTTTAGTACAATCTCTTGTGAAATCATGCCGCCCATCGAAAAGCCGAATAAATCAACCTGCTTAAAGCCTTTTGCTTGAATGAAAGTAATCGCATCATCTGCCATTTGTTCAATTGACTTTGCTGGTTCACCAGTCGAAGCACCGACGCCGCGATTATCAAACACAACAACATGATGTTTAGCCGCAATTCCATCAATAATTCGTGGATCCCAGTTATCTAGTACAGCAGCTAAATGGTTTAAGAAAATGACAGGTGTTCCACCATTTTGTTGACCATATTCTCGGTAAGCGAAGTTAACGCCACCTGCACTAATAAATTGAGTTGGGACATTTGTCCAATTTGTATTGAGTTGGGAATTTTGACCGGCTTGCTGATTGATAACACTGTTTTTTGTCACTTCATTTGCCTTAGTTAAGGGGGTGCTAAAAGAGAGTGATTCCACAGTCTCAGCCTGACTTAAGGGAGCACTAAAAATAGATATCGCCGTCAAACTCATAGCAACTGTATTTAATAAAAAATTCATTTCTCTGATCCTCAAATTTAATTCATTGATCTGATTCATCTGTTTTTATGAGTGATCTTTCAAAGAGAGAAAAGATAAAAACAGAGTAGGTATCGATTTAATACTAACTATATATTGATAAATCCCGTTTGTCACTATCTTTTTAGTACTAACTATTATTTACTTGAATTTCTTGCAAAAATTGAATGAAATAAAAAAGGACTGCTTCGTGTTGATACACAAAACAGCCCTTAAAATTACTGATCAACAGTTCAAGACTTAAAGGTTGGATATCTCTAGGGTTCTATTACTTTAGACATTGCATATTCAGCTAAAGTAGTAATTGTTAAAGCTGGATTTACCCCAGGATTTGCTGGCATTGCTGATCCGTCACAAACCAATAAGTTTTTATATCCAAATATTTGTAAATTATGATCAATCACACCGTGAGCAGCATCTTTTCCGATGACAGCCCCACCTAAAACATGTGCTGTCGTCGGGATATCAGCTATTGCTTCTAAAATATTACTCTGCGCAACACCACCTGTATAATCAGCTACCCACTGTGCAGCCTGATTGGCAATATCAATATATGTTGGATTTGGCTTATCACTATTCTGCTTAGTAATTAATTTATATCCAGAACCAAACCAACGCTTTTTAGGTAAAAATTGGATTGAGTTATCTAGAGATTGCATTACCAACAACGTAATCATGTGCTGACTCCACCCAATAGGTGACACTGTTTTCAGCCATTGTGCCGGATGCCGCACAATTTGCCACAACCATTTGAGTGGGCGTGTTAATCGATTTCCGTTACCCACTAAAACGGTATACATCAAACTCATAAAGTCCGCATGTCGCCCATAGGTCAAAAACTCAATATGTGTATTTTGATCAATATGTACACTGCTACTTGCAGTAACGTCATTCCACGTTTTTAGATCTTTGGGCAATCTTACATTAAGCACAGATTCACTATTGGTACGCACCAATTGTCCTAATTTATTGCTGATATTCGGTAGTGAACCATTCAATTTACAATTGGCTAATAATTCATTAGTTCCCAGTGCGCCTCCTGCAAACACGACACCTTTAGTCGTAAACGTAATTTTTTTAGTAAAGAAAAGCTCTTTTGTTTGAACTGTAACGCGATAGCCATCACTTCCATCTGATGCATTTAAAGGTTTAATATCAGTAACTTGATGTTCTGGAAAAATTTGAACGCCTTTCTTTTCAGCAAACCATAAATAATTTTTACTTAATGAGTTTACTGCTCCGACTCGACAACCAACCATACATGCTCCACAGCGAATACATCCTGTACGCTCTGGACCTTCACCTCCAAAATAAGGATCAGGCACTTTTTTGTCTGGCTCCCCAAAGAAAATACCTGTCGGTGCACGCTTAAATCCATCACTACAACCAAAATGAGCTGCCATTTCTTTTGCAATATTTTGATTTGTGGAATCAAATTTAATTGTCTCTACGCCCAGCATATATTCGGCTTTATCGTAAAATGGCGTTAAAACCTGTTGCCAATCACTAAGATGATTCCACTGAGGATTTTTAAAGAACTCTGGTCTAGCCCGATAGAGAACTCCACCATAAACCGTGCTACCGCCACCAACAGCAGATTGACTGGGAAAAAAAACATGGCGAAAAATCTTCATTCGCATGATTCCTTTCCATCCAATTGAAGGTACCCATAAAAATTTACTGAGTTGCCAAGTCGATTTAGGCAAGTCCTCATCTTTATAGCGTTTTCCACGCTCTAATACGGCAACTCGATAGCCTTTTTCAGCTAAGCGTAAGGCAGAAACGCTACCACCAAAACCAGAACCTATAACCACCCAGTCGTAATCAAATAATGGGCTGTCAGAAGAAGTGTTTCGCATAATAATTCCTCACTCTAGCTTGTTATCTTTTGGACAACCCATTTTTTAGATGCATGACGATATTTAGTAATTTCGACATTTTATGCTCCCTGAACTTGATATAGCCCACGAAGCTTAGGTTTATCAATTTTACCAACTGCATTTTTAGGAAGAGTCGGAAGAACAATCACTTTTTCTGGTTGCTTATAACGAGTCAAATGCTGCTTACAATACTGATTTATTTGATCAATTGAACATTCAGTATTAGGCTTAAGGGATATAAACGCCCAAACTACTTCCCCCCATTTTTCATCAGAAACACCAATCACAGCCGCTTCAAAAACTTCGGATACTTCGAGCAATGTATCTTCAATTTCTTTTGGATAAATATTTTCGCCCCCACGAATAATCATTTCTTTTAATCGCCCAACGATTGAAAGATATCCCTCATCGTCAATTCGACCTATATCACCTGTGTGTAGCCAACCATTTACAACCGTTTTGGCTGTTTCTTCTGGTTTATTCAGATAACCCCGCATAACGTTTTTACCTTGAATCAACACTTCCCCGATTTCACCTACAGATAAATGTCTTCCATTAAAATCAGCTATAGCTATTTTTTGACCGGGTAATGGCAGTCCTACCGTTCCAGCTTTTCTGATACCATTCACTGGATTTAATGTAGAGCCACACGTACCTTCCGATAAGCCATATGCTTCTACAATTGGAAAACCATATCGCTTTTCAAAATTAACGAGTAAATCAGCTGAAGCAGGCGCAGCTCCACAAACTCCATAACGTAAACTTGATACGTCTGGCACAACCTCTTTAGGCAAGGCATATAACATTGCATAAATGGTAGGTACAGCTGAAAAATATGTTGGGCGCAATTGCTCTATATCAGTAAAGAAATTCTCTAAATCAAATCTTTGACGTATCGTTACACGGCCACCAGAAGCAAGAGGAACAAGAATACTCACAACAATTCCATTGACGTGAAATAAGGGCAAAATTAAAAGGCAGTGATCTTTTTCTGATATTTGTAATCCCTCACGCCCCATTTCAGTCATCGCTATAATATTAGAATGATCTAACATGACTCCTTTTGGTAAGCCCGTTGTACCACTTGTATATATTAATAAAGCCAATGCCTCAGGATTAACAACTGGAGCATGTTGAAACTCATCACCATGCTTGAGCATAGTTACAGCTATTGAAGAGACATTATTATCAATTTTCTCACCTGTTAAATTGATGAGTAGTTTTGCTCCTGAATCCTTTAACTGATGATTTGCTTCTTTGTGCGTAAGCATAGGATTAATTGGAGTTATAGCAGCTCCTAAATACCATGCGGCGAACATGGCAACAACAAATTCAACTTGATTTGGTAGCATAAGAGCGACGACGTCACCCTCACAAATACCTTGGCTATTCATTGTGCCAGCTGCACGAAGAACAGCTTTATGAAACTCATAATTAGTTAAAGAAATGTTCGAGTCAGAAATGCAGTGAGCATTTGGGGCTTCCTCTGCCCTTAATTTAGAAAGCATAGTAAATTGCATAGTAGTTCCTTTACAAATCTAGATGAAATCACAGCAAGTTAATTGAAATTTTGCTTAAGGAATTGAGTTTGATCGTTAACCAATTGCTCAAAAGCCTCACCTGTATAAAAATCAAAATGCCCTGCTTCATAACGTTTAATGACCCCACGTGGAGCATGTTTAACGAGTTTTAAAGTTTGGCCCGCTGGTGTAACTGTATCGGTATCACTTACACAAAAGAGTATTGGGCTTTGGATTTTAGAGGCAGCTAATCCAGGTCGATATCTTAGAATTTCTGGAATAATTCTTGCGGTTAAGTAATTTACGAATTCGACGCCTTCTGGCATTAATGCTAGATACCCCTCTAACGCATCATGAGCGTTCATAAGAGCGGGCTGCCCCGGAGGAGCTGCAATTGGCACCATGACCGGCGGCAATCCAAATAGTTTTGCAAATAAATCTTTGGTGACTACTGGAATTACTTTTAAGGTATCTTTTAAGCCTAGTGCAGACGCTGAAGCTAAACCATCTGTGAACGGACACTGTGCAATTGCGGCTTTAAGTTCTGGATGTCTGCTCGCAATAGTAATTGCATGCCCTCCACCGAAAGAACTTCCCCAAATTCCTACACGTTCACCATCAAGCGACGGATAGCTTTTTACAAATTTTAAAGCTGCTTCCCAATCATCTAATTGGCGATTTACAGACATGAGTTGGCGAGGTTCACCACCACTGTCGCCAAGATATCGATAGGTAAAGGCTAAAGCAGCAATACCCGCTTGGGCAAAACGTTCTGCGAAAGCATCTAATCTCATTTCTCGGATTGCACCGATACCATGCCCAAGCACAACTACAGGAGGTTTGGTTACCCCTTTAGGTAAAAATAGCCATGCAGAACAATAAGTTTCACCTGAATCAAAACGAATATCTTCTTTAATAACCTGATACTTAGAAGCATTTACTTGATTTTTATTCATTTTTTATTTCCTTCAGACGCTAATGGAAGTGAGCCACTCTTTAAAGTTTCTTGAAATACTTCAGCATCATAGAAAGGTAATTTTTTACGTTGATCAGTTTGCTCTAAATAGCCTTTCATGAGCTTTTGTGCTGTCTCTGTTGGGGATATATGAATAAATTCAGTTCGCTCTCTATGCAGACCTTCTTCTAATGTTTCCGACCCACCAAAATATGCCGCACGCTTAATTGCAGCGCGTGCTGTTTTAGGACGTTTACTCAAATAAATTGCTCGCTCTAAAGCTTTATCGATCAACTGATCTTTAGGCACGACTTCATCTACATAGCCAATTTCTAACGCAACTTTTGGAGATACAGGTTTTCCTTCAAGCATCATCATTAACGCTCGATGAGTTCCCACTAATCTCGTTAATCGCTGAGTCCCACCACCTCCTGGATTAATACCCAGTAAGACTTCAGGTTGGCCAATCACATAATTGCCATCAGCCATAATTCTGATGTCACAGGCTTGTGCAAACTCGCTACCCAAACCCAGAGCAGAGCCATTTAATGCTGCGATAAAAATCACACCACTTCTATTCATTCGTAAAAAAGTTTCATGCAATTTATCTAATTGCATACCACCATCTAAAGGGGTAAGTTCCGCTAACTGCTCTAAGCCTGGAACTCCTCGAATACTTTTAGATGTACGTGCAACCAAAGAAGAAGTTTTTAGCCCCAGCTTTGGAATACTAGCTCCACCTTCTTGCAACCAACGGACATCAGCATGGGCAATAAAATAATCTGGATGATCCCCAGTAAAAATTACTGCCTCAACAGAGGTATGCTTTTTTTCAAGGTCATCTAATAGTTCAGATAACTCTTCAGCCATATCTAGTCCCATTAACTGATAAGGACCACCATCTAAGTGAACAATGAGCACATTGTCATGAGTTTCCAATTTAATGTGCTTTCTCTGTATTTCACTATTAATCATTTCAGAACCCTTCTTTATTTGACTAACATTAGCCTTGCTATTACTTGTATTTAACGACTGAGAATAATGACTACAGGCCGCTAAACTTATTGCTACTGCTGACAAAACAGCACTTTTAAGTATCTTCATGATGCAATCCTAGTCACCACATTTTATGTCTCTAAGCTCGATATCTCGCTAGAAGAATCCGTTCAGCTTTGCTTAACTTTTATTTAAAAATATGAAATTAGTAGCTACTAAGCATTAACAATAACATTGTTATGGTTTAATATAACAATGTTATTTTTATTGCGCAATAACTTTGTTATGGAAAAAAAAAGTCCTCGTACACGTTTATTAGAAGCAGCAATGCGAATAATCGAAAACCAAGGTCCTTCTCAAATTAAAGCGAGAACTGTTGCTTTAGAAGCAGGTCAGTCCACTATGGGTGTTTATACTCACTTTGGCGGGGTGCCTGAGCTGCTGCAAGCCATAGCTGACGAAGGATTTACCCAACAAGCTCGTTTATTTAAAAGTATAGAAAATACAGACGAGCCAATGACAAACATGTGTTTAATGGCTTTAGAATGCCGAAATTTTGCTATGGCTAATCCGCATCTTTATGATTTGATGTTTGGCTTGTCTATTCAGGGAAGATATACACCACTTCGGAGAAGTGAAGCTTCAGCCAATGAAAGTACAGAAGCATTTAAAAATTCTTATTCATACTTACGTCAAGAATGTGTGAATCTGATAGAAGCAAAATATATTCGAGACATTGACCCTGATGTGATGGCAGCACAGTTATGGAGTGCACTGCATGGATTTATTATGTTAGAGCTTGGGCAACATTTTACTAGTTGCCCTAATCCAACCACCGAAATTTTAATTCCAATGTGTATTAATCTAATAGTTGGATTAGGCGCAGAAGCACAAATAGCAGAAAATGCGGCAAATAAAGCTCTAACTATCTGGAATTCAAAGAATATCGTATAAAGCTAGCTATATAAAATGATGTCAACCGAGGCATCATTTTATACAATATTGAAGTTATTCTAAAAACTGAATTACCTTTCCCACAAAGTCTTGATGAAATTGAAATATTCCTCCGTAACCTGTGTCTGGGTAAATAATTAATAAAACTAAACCACGCGTTTCAAATTCAATCGCATCATCAGCCATTGCTTGAACAGTAGTTAGGGTTTTTTCTTGTGAACCACCAACACCCCGATTGTCAAAGATGATGCCCCACTTTTCTTTAGCAATCCCATCAATGGCTCTAGGATCCCAATCATCAATTACAGCACTAAAATGATTTAGCAGAATAATTGGTGCGCCTTCTTTTTCCCAAATTCACGATAAGTAAATAAAGTTCCATCGACATTGAGCTTTAAGGTTGGTGAATGATTTGCAGAGCTTTTATTTTTTGTATGCAATTTCTTTCTCCATTAATTTTGAAATTGGTTTGAAAATCGTATGAGCCAATAAAAACTAGAAATAAATTCGATAAAAGTTACTATCATTTTAGTAGTAACTATTTTGTTTTTAGATTATGATGAAAATATCAAGGTGAAACTGAATAGCGAACACCTTCAAATTGGAAAAAATGGTATGACTGGTAAAGTAGTTCTCATTACAGGCGCATCTTCTGGTATTGGTTTAGCAACAGCAAACCTTTTACATGAGGCTGGATTTATTGTTTATGGCACAAGCCGACAAGCAAAAGATTCATCAAAATACAAATTCCATCTTATTGAGTTAGACGTAAATCAAGACAATTCAGTTGCACAAGCCGTTGAGAAAGTAATAGCAACTGAAGGAAAAATTGATGTCTTAATTAATAATGCTGGGTTTGCAATAGCGCCTGCTGGTGCCGAAGAAAGCTCAATGCAACAAGCACAGGCTATTTTTGATACCAATTTTTTTGGTGCGGTTCGAATGACTCGTGCAGTGATACCACATATGCGCCAGAAAAAATCAGGATTGATCTTAAATATCAGTTCAATTCTTGGGCTTTTACCTCTGCCTTTTGGCGCACTATATGCTGCTTCAAAACATGCACTTGAAGGTTACTCTGAATCTTTAGATCACGAATTAAGATCTCAAGGTATTCGTGTATCACTTATTGAACCTGCTTACACCAATACGTCTTTGGGAGTAAACTTACTCGAAGCAGACAATAAAATTTCTTTTTACGATCAAACGCGTGAAAAGCTACATAAACAAATGATTAATTCAATTAATAAGTCAGATGACCCGAGTGTAGTTGCCAATACAATTTTAACTGTCATTCAAAGCCAACAGGTCGTACCACGCTACACAGCAGGAAAAACTGCAAAAAGCTTAAAAGCGTTAAGACGATTTGCACCTGCAAAGATCTTTGACAAATTAATTCACCGCAGCTTGAAAGTTTAGAACACGCTTAAGCCTATAAAACTTTAAAAATAATTTCGAGAAATAGAGGTTTCAAATGAAAGCAGCCTACATTAGCCGTTATGGCAACATTGATGACGTACAGCTCAATGAACAATCTCAACCACCACTGACAGCAGACGCTGTGCTTGTTAAAGTTCATGCAGCCAGCATTAACCCTCTCGACCTAAGAGTTTTAGAGGGTGAATTTAAAGCAATTCTCCCAGTGAAGTTTCCTTTCATATTAGGCAATGATTTTGCAGGTACAGTCGTAGAAGTTGGATCGAACGTTACCCAGTTTAAAGCTGGAGATGAAGTCTATGCCAAGACAGATTTAAACGGCGCTTTTGCTGAATATACTGTGGTTCAACAGTCTTCACTTGCACTGAAACCGCAAAATATTTCAATGGAGCAAGCAGCAGCCCTGCCATTAGTTGCCTTGACTTCATGGCAAGCGCTGGTTGAAATTGCAAAAGTTAAAGCTGGTCAAAAAGTGCTGATTCATGCAGGTTCAGGTGGTGTAGGTTCAATTGCAATTCAACTTGCCAAATCACTTGGCGCTACGGTTGCGACCACAACTAGTGCCAAAAACAGTGGTTGGGTGAAAGAGCTAGGTGCCGACATCATCATTGACTATAAAACAATGAACTTTGAGCAAGAACTTAAAGACTATGACGTGGTTTTAGATACACAAGGCGGAAAAACTTTAGAAAAATCACTCAATGTACTTAAACGCGGTGGACGTCTTATCAGTATTTCAGGACCTCCCGATCACGCTTTTGCAGAGGCAATTAATCCGAACTGGTTCCTAAAATGTGTTATACCGATGTTAAGCTGGTCAATTCGACATAAAGCAAAAAAACTCGGCATTACTTACTCATTTTTATTTATGCAACCCAATGGTCAGCAGCTCTCAAAAATTTCCGAATTGGTCGAAGCTGGAAAAATTAAACCCGTAGTTGACCAAACCTATGAATTTATTCAAATTAAAGAAGCGCTCCAATATGTAAATACTGGACGAGCAAAAGGGAAAGTTGTTTTAAATAATATTGCTGAACTTTGAGCATTTATTTAAATAAAAAACACTACGAATGATCAAGTCATTAAAGATCTTAATTACCCGACCATTCGTAGTAGCTTTATAAAATCAGAAGTAATTTCTAGTCTATTTCTTCATTGGTATTCTTAAATGACTATGCCAATGAGGACAAGGATATTCCTTAAATAAAAAATCATGATATTTATAGGATGCTTTCTGCTACAAGAAATAGGCTTAAATACGTATAAAAAAACCTCAATAAGATATTGAGGTTTTTTTATACATTTACGATAGTTTTATCAGTTTTGCTGATCTTTTTGCCGCTGTATATCTTTCTGATCTTTCACGTTTTGTTGCCGCTGTTGATTTGGTATATGGTGTTGGTATTGGTGGTTTTGTTGCTGTTGTTGATCCTGTTGGTTTTGCTCGAATTGTTGATCTTGCTGTTTATTTTGGCGATCTTGATCAATCTCTTGTTGCCGGTGTTGATCATTTTTTTGATTAGCCATATTAATTGTCCATTCTTTAATATGATTCATTTTTACATTTACATACTTATCATTATAAGGCTACCTACTTCATGTGACATTTCCTTTCATTGTAAATTTTATGATTGAAGATAAAAATATATGACTAATAAAGATGCAGTTATTTGAATTTTCTAAAAATAGAAATTACATTGACTACTTGATAAAACAAATTTTATTTTAGATTCATAGATTAAAATGTTTTTCTCTCACCCCAACCCCAACAAAAAATACTCAAGCAACCTCTCCCGTTCATCTGGTTTACTCGGGTCTAAAAGCTGAACCATCGCGCCATCAATCACAAACAAAAACATGTGCGCATCTTGTTTTGAAGCATTTACATTGGTTGTTAAAAGCAGATTATAAATTTCCTTGATCAACCAGTTTCGATAGTCAATTACGACCTGATACGCCTTTGGATGTGTTTTCGCAATTTCAAAAATAGCTTTAAACGGCAAATGATATAGCCCTTCTAAATCGGCATGTAAAAAGTATATTTTCCTAAGTTTTTCAACTAGCGTTAAGTCTTTTTGAACATAAATAATTGAAAGTAATTCTTCTTTTAAACCATCTTTTTGAAAGGTCAGACTCATTTCGATAAGACGTTCTTTTGAGTGAAAATAATTATAAAACATGGCTTTCGGGATTTTTGCTGCTTCAATAATTCGGTCTACCCCGACATTGTGAAAGCCATGTTTATTAAAAAGATATCTTGCAGAATGAAGCACACTTAAAGCACGAAATGGAAGATCTGAATGTGGCATAGTTTTACCGTTATAAAATAAATTTTTGTTGTATATAAATGAGATATAAAAAGCCTTGACCCTTTTAAGGGTAAAAAAAGGCATAGCAAAGCCATAAAGACTGTGCTGGGCACATCTCAAGTTTTATTGTTGCTAAGTTTTTTGGTCGTGACGAATTAAAGCCTGAAAAACCTAGTGGCTATCAAACTGTTTTAAAGTGATTAAGTTGTGTCGATATAGATTTTGACAGTGACTGCCAAGAAATGATGAATGTACAAAGCCAACTCCTTTAAGTATGGAGTTCTGCCAAAGCATTATAAATTATGGTGGCAGAACGGAAGTGGGTTGACGGACTGGGTTCGACATCCAGCACACTCGAAAGTGTCCCACTCCCGTCCTACCGCTACGGGAGGGAACGAGGTGTGCACACATGAAACTATTCCTCAGAAGGAATAATCTGATGTGGTCGATCATCGGTCCGTCAAAACCGACTGGCAATGTAGGCCAGCCCGCAAATGGTAATCTGCAATATTTAAGGTGTCAATGTGAAATTGGCTAGAAAATATTTAATTAATTATTGTTTTTCATTTAATTACATATTTAAGAATATCCTTAAGTATGAGATTTATTTAAGTTAGGCTTAAAAGCTACTCTAACGGTATAAGTTGGAAAAAGTTGTTCTAATAGGATAGTTTCATTAAAAATAAAAACTTTAGGGCACAAAGCCATAACGTCGTATATATTTTCAATTATTGATTTCAGCTTAGAAGTAAAGACTGGAATATTCTGATCATCTGCAACAACATAGACATTTTCATTGTGAATTGTTTGCATGCTTTCTAACAACTCATCCATGTCATCAAAATCTTTGAAATCTATATTTTTCCATAAAATATAGTTTTGTTTTATAGGATACATATTCAACTTCGTATAAACATCTTCTACGTCTATATCACTAATAATTTGAAAATCATTTTTGAGCGCATTTTTGCATTCTTCAAATAAGGACATATCTTTTACCTAATTTTCTTTTAAGATTAATAATCTATTCCAGATGTATTTTATAACTTTTCAGCTATTAATTTATCGGATTCTTAGTTCTGCCCTACAAAATATATCTTGCTGTCTTGCTATTTTTCTGTATGATTGAGTAATCACTCAATTAATATATTTGTGTATGGCTCGTCCTCGTAGTGAAGATAAACGTAATGCAATTTTAAGTGCTGCTATAGAAACATTGGCAGAGCTTGGCGAACGTGCGTCTACCTCAAAAATTGCTAAAGTCGCTGGCGTGGCGGAAGGTACTTTATTTACCTATTTTAGTAGCAAAGAAGAGTTGCTTAATCAGCTCTATCTTTCACTAAAAGCTGAACTGCGTCAGGTCATGATACTCAATTACCCTGATCACTCCGATTTGCAAACACAAATGTCTCATATTTGGCAAAGCTATTTGGACTGGAGTTTAGAAGCTCCACTCAAACGCAAAGTAATGGCACAGCTTTCAACCTCTGAGCAAATTACCGAGCAAAGCAAACAAATTGGTATGCAAACCTTTTGCGATCTGACCCAAAATATTCAAGAACATATTAATAGTGGAACACTACGTGATTACCCACCGTTATTTATTGCTTCAATTTTGGGGGCACTTGCGGAAGTCACACTGAATTTTATTGCCCAAGACCCTTCTCAAACCGAGCGTTATCGCAAATCGGGTTTTGAAGCATTTTGGCATGCAGTTTCAATATAAATAAAAGATAAGGACCCACGGCGTCCTTATTTTTGAACCAATTAATGAGTGAGTAAATACTCATTTATATAGATATTAATAAGTACTCTTAAAGTTCTTATTTGCACATATAGGTTTATTCCACTAAAGGAAAAACAAGATGACTATTTCAAACACAACAGACTTGCCTTCTCCCTTAATGCCGTCACAACAGCATGATGGCAAATTTAGAAATACACGTCCGAACCAGCACAAGCCTTCTTTTGGTAAGTCACTTCAGTTGATGTGGAAGTTTCTATTTAACAAACCGAAAGACACAGTTCCAAATAAACAAATTCCAGTTTTAAGTTTGTCGAAAGAACAACTTCTTAGTGCGCCTGACCGCTCTCTCTTTCGTCTGGGGCACTCGACCATATTGTTAAAATTGCGCGATGAGTTTTGGCTAACTGACCCTGTTTTTTCGGAGCGTGCATCACCTTTTCAATGGATTGGGCCAAAACGTTTTCACCAACCACCAATCAGCATTGCAGAACTACCGCCAATTAAAGGCGTGATTTTGTCGCATAACCACTACGACCACTTGGACTACCACGCAGTCATGCAACTTAAAGACAAAGTTGAGCATTTCATAACACCGCTTGGTGTGGGTGATGCCCTGATTAAATGGGGTATTGCAGCAGAAAAGGTTCAACAACTCGACTGGTGGGATACGACACATATTGATGGTTTAGAACTGGTTGCCACCCCTGCACATCATTTTTCGGGCCGAAGCTTGAGTGACAGTAATGCAACTTTATGGGCATCGTGGGTAATTATTGATAATGATCTACGTGTATTTTTTAGTGGTGACACGGGATATTTTGATGGCTTTAAAGAAATCGGACATCGTTATGGGCCCTTCGATCTTACAATGCTTGAAACTGGAGCTTATGACCCCGAATGGCCAGATGTACATATGCAGCCCGAACAAACTTTACAAGCACATATCGATTTAAAAGGACGTCATTTGTTGCCTGTGCATAACGGTACTTTTGACTTGGCGCTTCATGCTTGGGATGACCCATTTGAACGTATTGTCGGTTTGGCTAAGCAAAAAGATTTGGGCATTAGCACACCGCAAATGGGTGAAATCCTAAATCTAAACGAGCCAAATGTCGAAAATTATTGGTGGCGTTTGTAAGTTTGAAGAAATTATTTGGAGAGGAAAAGAATGCTTTTGCTCTCCAATCTTTAAATTTTAACTTTTCTTATGTTCCTTCCAAGGAAACTTAATTGTGCATAAAACAAAAACCAGAAATAAAAATTGGGAAATATACATATAGTTGAGTAAGTCTCGGCCTACTTTTAATGTAATCCAAGTGTTGTGAATGACATCACTAAATATAATGAGAAAAGTTAGAATTAAGCCGATACGAGGTCTATAAAATAGAAGAATTGCTGCAAGTGGATCAATAAACGTTAAAGATGTCCAATAAATACAGGTAAATAGTGGTGCATTGTTATAGTCCCAAAACAAACCGTGCATTAGAACTGTTTGTAAATGATTGAACCCTGCACCGATAAGACAAAGTGCATAAATACATCTAATAATAAATTCAGTTTTCAAAACAACTCTCTTATTCATTCATCGTGCTATGTAAAAAATATTTTTATTCAGATAAAGCTATTCAATATTTTAATTGAAACAATCTACACAAATATAATTTAAAAGACTCTATAAATAAAAGATAAATATCTCCCCCCTTTCCTCTATCTTACTTATAAGTTGTGAACTACCTCATTAAGCATCTATTAGAAATTTTTACACTCAAGAGAACTAAATAAATTATTAAAAATTTATTATTTAATAAAATTTAAATTATTCAATTAGATATATTCATAATTGATGCTTTAAAAGAGTCCTCTTAAAACTAAGATTAACTTTGTCTTAGTTTTATTATTGACTACAAACACAGACCGAGTTAGTCTGTGTTTGTAATTGATCAATTATGAAATTAAATGGCTTATATCACTAGTAGCGTCGAGTATGCGATTCACTGTCTTCTTTTTCTTGTGAACAATGAAGATAAACCCTTGAGTAGTAAGGATCTTGCCGAATTACAAGGAGTCTCTCCGAGTTTTATGGCCAAGATTTTTCCTAAACTTGAAAAGGCAGGTCTTGTTATTGCTCAAGAAGGTGTTCGTGGTGGGTATTTACTCGCTCGATCCGCTCATGAAATCAGTTTTTTAGATATCGTGAATGCAATCGAAGGTGAAAAACCGCTTTTTGAGTGCCAAGAAGTTCGTGGGAAATGTGCGGTCTTTAATCATGCCCCGCCAGATTGGGCAACCAGTGGTGTGTGTGCAGTGCATGCGGTCATGCTACAGGCCGAAAAAGCCATGCGAGATGCGCTAGGTGCTCATACACTTGGCGATATTGCAGACCGTTTTGGCCGTTATGCACCCGACGTATTTTTTAGCGATGTAAATGGCTGGATCAATGATCGCATTGAAGGAAGAACAGCAAAAATGCGGAAAAATAAAATATCGCAGGACACCCCCGACTAACGAGCTGATAGGGCCTCAAACCCTAAGCTAAAACTCCACTAATCGTTTTAAACGCCTTCTCAGATTTTTCGGACAATCAGAGAAAGGATTCGCTCACCCTAAATTTTGTGATGAGCTGGAATTTGTTGTCCGAAAAATCGATCAAAAGGATAATCAAATGAGTAAGCGTATTATTATTGCTGGTTCTGGCTTTGCTGGTTTATGGGCTGCACTTGCTGCACAAAGAGCAATTTACTTAGCGTCGCAAGAACAAAATATTGAAGTAGTGATGGTTTCCCCTAGCCCGAATGTTGATATTCGTCCTCGTCTTTATGAAGCCGTACTAGAAAACATGAACCCTGATATTTCAGATTTATTAAGTGTGGTTGGGGTTAAATTTCTAGCAGGTTGGGTAAATAAAATTGATGTCGACCAACAGGCAATTGAAGTTTCCACCACCGATGGCAGCAAACAATCCTTAAGCTATGACCGTTTTATTCTGGCAACCGGAAGTACTACGTTTATGCCCCCAATACCGGGCCTTACCGAATATGGCTTTAGCGTAAGCACACTAGAAGATGCCGAAAAACTAGATCAACATCTTAAAAACTTAGCCCATAAACCTGCAAATGCAGCGCGTAACACCGTGGTCGTTGCAGGTGGTGGGCTTACTGGGCTAGAAACCGTTACCGAAATGCCTGAACGTCTGCGTTGCATTTTAGGCGAAACTGATATACGTGTTGTTTTAGTAGACTCATCTACAGAAATTGGTGCAGCAATGGGTGACCAAGCTGCTGCCGTTATTCGAGAAGCTCTTAGCGAGCTTGGTGTGGAAGGTAAAGCTGGACTACGAGTTACAGCACTAGATGCATCAGGGGTAACGCTTTCTAATGGCGAAAAAATCGAAACACAAACCGTGATCTGGACTGCGGGCATGCGAGCCAACTCGCTCACCTCTCAAGTTACTGGTGAAAAAGATAATTTAGGACGTATTTTAGGGGATGCTTATTTACATGCACCTGAAGCAAAAAATATTTTTGTCACTGGCGATACGGTAAAAGTTCCAACCGATGATTTAGGTAATTTTAACGTGATGTCTTGCCAACATGCCATGAGTCTAGGCCGTGTAGCGGGTTACAACGCTGCGGCAGAACTAGTTGATTTACCACTTCATCCATACAGTCAACCGAAGTATGTGACGTGTGTTGACTTAGGTCCTTGGGGCGCACTCTATAGCGAAGGTTGGGATCGTCAGGTTCAATTTGTGCGTGATGAAGCTAAAAAAATTAAACAAGAAATTAATACCATCTGGATTTATCCACCAGCTGCAGACCGCGAAGCAGTTTTTGCAATAGCTAACCCTGATTTTGTGATTGTTCCTTAAAGTTAGCCTTGCTAGATCACACCACTTTATTTAAACAGTCGAAAAGCAAAACCGTCACTGGTTTTGCTTTTCTAGTTTATATTTGAATCATTAACAATTATGACTTTTCTAGCTCTTCTACTATTGCTAAAGCCGTCTTTCTAGCTGAAAAAGGGTTTTGACCTGTAATTAACTTGCCGTCTTGAACGACATATGGAGCAAAAGGAATAAAAGCTTTTTCATAATGAGCGCCGTATTCTTTCGCTAACTCTTCGGCATTGTACGGCACTTTTTTTGCTACCCCTGCCAAAACCTCTTCACTCCAAGCAAAGCCTGTTAACTTCTTATCTTTTATCAGTCGCTCACCATTTGAAAGTTGTACATTAAGTAACCCACAGTAGCCATGACAAACACTTGAAACAATGCCGCCTTTTTCATAAATGTTTTTGGTAATTTCTTGGAGCTCTGGGTTATCTAAAAAATCCCACATCACCCCGTGACCACCTGTGTAGTAAATCACGTCATAGTCTTGCCAATTGATATCTGAGGGCTTAAAGGTATTTGCTAACAGCGTAATAAAAGCTTGATCTTTTTCTCGGTCTTTAACAGATTTATCAGCAACTAACGGTGCAAGCGATTTTGGTTCAATCGGGGTTTTGCCACCATTTGGACTGACAATGTCTTGCACATAACCTTGCTTTTCAAATTCATCATAGGCATGAGTGAGCTCGCCTAACCACAGCCCTGTTTGTTGATCTACATCCTTATAGCGTGAAACATTGGTCACGACGTGTAATATGCGTTTAGACATTTTCTCACCTCATTTTTCATATTTATAATTCTATTCTTTCGTCTATCAAAGCATAGAAAGTTGTTACTGAAAGTGTGTGCTTGGTAAAGTTATGAACCTTGCTTTTATGTTACTATAAGTCTAAAGTTAGCTTGAATGTCAAGAGAGTATGTGGCTATGAATATTAGCGAGTTATCGAAACTAAGTGGTTTAAGCACCCCTACAATTCGTTACTACGAGCAAATCAAACTCTTACCTAAAGCAAAAAGAAAATCGAATGGCTATCGTGAATATACCGATAATGATTTGAAGCAACTTTCTCTCATTCAGCAAGCCCAGCAAGTTGGGTTTTCTTTAGCTGAAATTAAAGGTTTTTTGCCCTCGAAAGTTGTCGCTTGGGATCATGATGCACTTATTCAAACGATTGAAACCAAAATTCAGGAAATAGAACTTTTAGAACAAAAGCTAAAAGTTAGTAAGCAAAACTTACGCACTATGATTCACGCCATTAATGATAAACCCGATGAAATTACGTGTGAGCAAAATGCAGAACGGCTTATGACCCTCTATTTCGACAAAGTAAATACACCTTAGTTTTAAACTTTAAATAGAACTTTTGTTGAAAAAACCAATTACAGGCGAACGCTGTAATTGGTTTTTTCATATAAATATTATAGAAAAAATTAGCTTATCTTTTGATAGTGAAGACCGAGAGCTCCAGAAGCAAACGTTTTATTTTCAATAAGTTTAAGATTGGTCTTTTGCTGAATGCCTTGAAACAGTGGCAAGCCCTTACCAATCAGCACGGGCGAAACTGTAATTTTATATTCATCAATTAAATCAAGTTGCATCAAATAGTGCGCGAATCGAGGACTCCCCAGAATCACCATATCCTTACCCGCTTGCTGTTTCAGCTTATTAATTTCTTCTTCGACATGGTCTTTTACAAGACGGGAATTATTCCATTCAACCGTATCTAATGTGGTTGAAAAAACGATTTTTTCAGTCTTTTCAATCCACTCAGCATGATTGCGTTCATGCTCTGAAGCTTCTGGATTTGAAAGCATGGTTGGCCAGTAATTATGCATCATCTGGTAGGTCGCTCGTCCCCAAATTACCGTATCGGCAGTGCTCAAAATTTCTTTGGCATGATTTGCTAAATCGGCATCGTAAGCAATCCAACCTATGTCCATTGCCCCATTTGGACCTTCCACGAAACTGTCTAGGGATGCATGTAGAAATAGTATGAGTTTTCTCATTATTCTCATTCCTTTGTTATGAAAAAGATTTATCGCTTTTTAGTATATTCAATTTGAATTATTTCTTATTGAGTGTTTTGTTTTCTGTTTTTCTTTTTATCCATATTAAGCCGTATTTACTTGAAATATTTAAAAATAACCCGAACAAGAATGACTCCTTGTTCGGGACGATCTATAAACATGCTATTTTAATAAAAGCTTTTAATTAATGACCAGCGGACCAGAACCCGGCAGCTCGGTCACTAATTTATAGCCCATCAGCTTTGCTGGCGTATATGTACCGCCTTTCACGGTATTTTTGAGTAAATAATTCAGCACAGTCAGTGAACCATTTACGGTAAGGCTATACGCATTTTCCGTTTGGATGCGGGCAGTTTTGATTTCCCCACGCGTATTTCTTGCCTCACCCCAAACATAGGTAGGTACTTTCGCGCGAAGTTCCTCATTTGGTCCCACAACCGTTTTTTCAATACGCGACTTAATAAACTTCTGCACAGCATTAATTTTTAATACTGGGCGTAAATAGTTCATCATTTTCGCACCAAAAATCATTTTAGGGAATGCAGGTACAAACACTTCAATGTTTGGAATACCTGTTGTATAGAATGCAGTAGATACGTCTCCCCACGGAACACTCATGGCACTTTTTTTACCGTCACCAAAATCAATGGTCCGAACATAATGTGCTAATGGAACGGTGGTAATTTTTCCGTTTTTACGAATTTTTCCGCCTTCGGCCATGCCTTCTGTACTTGTTTTAGCAGTACCCGGTGAAAACCCTGTTCTAGAGTCAAAACCAAGTGCTAAATGGGTCGCATCTGGCAATGCTTCTTTCAGTGCCGCGGCAACACAATCTGTCGGAATCACATCGAAACCAACACCTGGACAAAGCACAATATCGGCTTTTTCAGCTTGGCTGTTAAGTGACTGTGCCAATTCAAATACAGAGATTTCACCCGTAATATCTAAATAGTGAGCGCCTGCTTTAATACACGCTTCCATCATGGGTTTTGATGTCGCTGAAAATGGCCCTGCACAATGCATGACCAGTTTAAAACCTTGGACTTGCTCACTGACCGCATCTACGTTATCAAGGCCAAAAGCTTTATAGTCAAGCCCCAACTCTTGAGCTAATGTTTCAACCTTAGCTTTGTTACGACCAGCCAAAGTTGGTTTTAGACCTTGGCGTACAGCTTCGCGAGCGATTAACTCGCCCGTGTAGCCATTTGCTCCATAAATTATCCAGTTTGAATCGTTAGGATTTGTCATAACACAACTCACTTATTAAGAAGCAAATGTATAGTCACGCATGCCTTTTTTGTATTGGCGGGTACGGCATGACATCGCTGATTGTTGCAAAATTAAAGCCCAAGCTGGTGAAACATTTGGTTTTGTTTTTTTACCAGCGCTTAAATTACGTAACTGGAATTTCACCACTGCCATATTGGCAAGAGAAGCGAATGTTTTATTTTCCCAGGTAATTGGCTTGAGTTCAGGTGAAACATTTTTGCCTTGTTTCCAAGCATTTGGCAAGTTAGGTTCAATGGCTAAAGCTGTGGCAATACCGACCATATCTACACCACTTTCAACTACTTGCTCTGCTACTTGTTTACGGCGTATGCCACCTGTCACCATAACAGGCATTTTGGCAACTTTACGAATTTCTTGTGCAAATTCTAAAAAGTAGGCTTCACGAGCGAGTGTTCGGCCATCACGCGCTTGACCTTGCATTGCAGGTGCTTCATAGCTACCGCCTGAAAGTTCAACTAAATCGACTGCATGCTCATTTAGCATTTTAACCACTTGTTGAGCATCCTCTGCACTAAACCCACCGCGTTGAAAATCGGCTGAATTTAGTTTTACTGCAACAGTAAACTGAGGCGAAACCACTTTACGAACTGCTTCCACAATTTCAATTAAAATGCGAGCGCGGTTTTCTAAAGAACCACCCCACTGATCTTGGCGTTTATTGCTCAGTGGAGAAAGAAACTGGCTTAATAAATAACCATGCGCTGCATGAATTTCTACACCAGTAAACCCTGCTTTTTCACCTAACCGCGCCGTGTTTGCAAAACGCTGAATCACCTCTGCAATCATAGATTCAGTCATTTCAATCGGCGTATTAAAGCGATTTGACATTTTGCCAAGATCAAGTGAAATAGCCGATGGTGCCCAGGTCTGCTGACCAAGGTTCGCTTGCATTTGACGCCCCGGATGGTTAATTTGAAGCCAAATCTGAGCACCTTTTGAACGACCAATTTGTGCCCATTTTTTAAAAGTATCCAGATGCTTTTCATCTTCAAGCACTACGCCGCCCGGTCCAGTCATCGCTCGGCGGTCTACCATCACATTTCCAGTAATGATTAGACCGACACCACCATTTGCCCAAGCTTGATATAAACGCATTAATTCTTCTGATGGTGCATGGTTTAAATCAGCCATGTTTTCTTCCATTGCTGCTTTAGCAATACGGTTAGGAACATATGAGCCATTAGGGAATACTAATTTTTCGAACACTTTCATTGGAATGACCTCATTCAGTATGGTTTTACTTTAAGCTTAAAGCGAACTTTAATATCAATACCTTTTATTACTTCTATATTTAATCAATTGTATTCATTAATTTTTCATATAAAAAAGAGGCTTTCAAATGCCTCTTATTTAAGTTTAAAGCTTCAAATTATTCGCAGATAAAAATTATTTTTAGTTAAAGAAAACTTTATAAATCTTCCAATAATTTCAAAGAAAGCTTTCTTAGCATAGTCAGCTCCTCATCATTCATATGCATCGAACATCGCAATTGATTGGGTAGATCAATCACTTTTTCTTTTATCTCTAAAGCTTTGTCCGTCAATATTACTTTTTTTACCCGCTCATCTTCTTTGATTGATACCCTCTTCAGAAACTCTTTTGCTTCAAGTTTTTGAACCAATGGCGTTAAAGTGCCTGAGTCAAATAACGTCTTTTCACCGAGTTCTTTGAGAGAAATATCATCTTCTTCGTACAAAGCTAAAAGAACGATGAATTGAGGGTAAGTTAAATCGAAATCTTTAAGTAATGGACGGTACTGGCGCGTAAGTGCATTCGCCACTGAATAAAGCGAAAAACAGAGTTGATCGCCTAATATCTTGTTTTCTTTCATATTTAAACCAAAAATTAAAATTATCTAAAAATTATTATAAATAATTCTTGACCATAAGTATCTTGCGTGCAAGTATTATACACGCAAGATAAATGTTGGGCTGAGCTTTGGATAGAACCAACTTCATATTGGACACAAACCCTTGGCTCAAAGTTGTATTTAAAATTTCTAACTTAAAGTGAGTTTTCACCATGAAAATCGCAACAGCTTTATTAACATCTGCTCTTTTCACTACAGCTGTTTCAGCTGAAGCTATAAATACCCCTGCTCCGACTGCGGGTGTACAAGCCTTCCTAAACGTACTCAATTCGGGTAACGGCAAACCAATGGAATTGATGACTCCAAATGAAGCTCGTCAAGTTTTAATCGGCGCACAAAAGGGAGCGAAACTTCCACCAGCACAAGTTTCAGAGAAAACAATTCAAATAAATGGTCAAAGCATTCAACTAAAAATTGTTAAACCAGAAAATGCTAAAGGCGTTCTTCCTGTATTTATGTTCTTCCATGGTGGCGGTTGGGTGTTGGGCGACTTTGCTACTCATGAACGCTTAATTCGTGATTTAGTTCGTGAGTCTGGTGCGGCGGCTGTATACGTTAACTATACGCCTTCTCCAGAAGCTCACTTCCCTGTAGCAATTAATCAGTCATATGAAGCAACCAAATGGGTCGCTAAACATGGTAAAGAAATTGGTGTTGATGGTAGCCGTTTAGCTTTAGTAGGTAATAGTGTTGGTGGCAACATGGTTGCTGCTGTTGCCCTTCAGATTAAACAATCTGGTGGTCCAAAAGTGCGTTACAACGTAATGTTGTGGCCTGTTACCAATGCTGGTTTCGACGATGCTTCTTACAATCAGTATGAAAAAGGATACTTCCTGACTAAGAACATGATGAAATGGTTCTGGGACAACTACACAACCAATGCCAATGATCGCAACAATATTTTGGCATCACCACTTCGTGCTACAAGCGAACAGCTAAAAGACTTCCCACCTACATTAATTCAAACAGCTGAATTAGATGTATTACGTGATGAAGGTGAAGATTTTGGCCGTAACTTAGATAAAGCTGGTGTTCCCGTGACTGTAACTCGTTATAACGGTTTGATTCATGACTATGGCCTGTTAAATCCGTTAAGCAACGAACCATCTGTCAAAACTGCATTATCACAAGCTGGATCTGAACTTCAAAAGCATTTGAAATAATGCTTTAAGGCAGTACTAATAATGTAAGTCTAATAAAGAAAGCATGATTTTTTAATCATGCTTTCTTACTTTTGGGTTCTTGAACAAACTTAATGCAAAGGCATTTTTTCAAACGAACCTTGTTGAGCACCAAGCTCTGAACGTACCACCTGTAACTCAAAGCCCTGTCTGTCTAACTCGGCTCTTTTACTTTTATCAGTCAAAGAAACGACGATACTCACCAAAAATGCGAGTGGCATAGAAAACAAAGCTGGATTATCAAATGGGAATATTGCTTTTTCATGGCCTAGTACACCAACCCAAACTGTCGGTGATAAAACTACAAAAGTAATTGCCGAAATGATTCCGACAAACCCACCAAATATAGCGCCGCGTGTGGTTAAATCTTTCCAATACATAGAAAGAATAAGTACAGGAAAGTTAGCGGAAGCAGCAATACCAAATGTAAGTCCCATTAAAAAAGCGATGTTCATTTTTTCAAATAAAATTCCGCATGCTATGGCAATTACACCAAGAACTACCACTGAAAGTCGAGATACAACCATTTCCTGCTTTTCAGTTGCCTTGCCTTTTTTAATTACTTTTTGAAATAAATCATGGGAAATCGCAGAAGCGCCAGCAAGTGCCAAGCCAGCCACTACAGCTAAAATCGTTGCAAATGCTACGGCAGATAAGAAACCTAGCAATAAATTTCCTCCTAGGGCTTTTGCTAGATGCATTGCAACCATGTTACTACCACCAATTAAATCTCCGCCTAAGTGTCCATCTACAAAGTAATTAGGATTAGTACCTACTATGGCGATTGAAGCTAAACCTAAAATACAAACTACAATAAAGAAGTAACCAATATAACCAGAAGCATAAAAGACTGAACGGCGTGCTTCAGCAGCATTTGGAACCGTAAAAAAGCGCATCAGAATATGAGGTAAACCTGCTAAACCGAAGATCAAACCAATAGACATAGAGAGTGTATTAATCGGGTTGGATAGCATTGGACCCGGTTCTAACACCTTTTGTCCTAATTTATGTGCATTAACGGCAGCCGCAGCCATATTATTTAAACTAAAACCAAACGCTTTAAATGCCAGAAACACTAAAACTGTTCCACCAAAGAGCAAAAGAATAGCTTTAACTATTTGTATCCATGTGGTTGCAAGCATTCCTCCAAAAATGACATACACCAACATTAGACAACCGACCAGCATGACGGCAATTTTATAATCTAGACCAAACAGTAATTTAATGAGCTGACCAGCACCCACCATTTGCAAAATTAAGTAGCAACATACAACAATAAGCGAGCCGCATGTTGCCAAAATTCGAGTTCGCTGCGGATCTAGTCGATACGAAACAATATCTGCAAAAGTATATTTACCAAGGTTTCTTAGTCTTTCGGCCATTAAGAAAGTTAAAATCGGCCAGCAAACAAAAAAGCCCGTCACATAGATAAAACCATCATAGCCTTTGAAGAAAACCATACTTGAAATACCAAGTAAGGTTGAAGCAGACATGTAGTCTCCAGCAATTGCCAAACCATTTTGCTTTGCTGAAATGGCATTTCCTGCTGTATAGAAATCTTCTTTCGATACTGTTTTCTTTGCAGCTTTAAAAGTAATAAATAATGAAAGGCCAACTACACACGCAAACATGATAATTGCGGTCCAATTTCTTGGCTCACTTTGGGCAGCCCAAACAGCAGGACTAAGTAAAGTCAGAATAGTAAAAGCAAAATATTTATTCATAATGATATTCCTTTCTTAATTTTTCTTTTTGTTTGTCAAAATATTGATTTGTAATAAATATATATAATCCCGTGATGACCCAGCTCGATACAATAACTATTGCAGCAATCGGTAAACCAATTGTGATTTTGCTTGCTTCTAGTGGCATTGAAAGTAATTCAGGACGAAAGGTAGCGGTTCCTATAAAAATAAAATAAATGCTGAGTACAATTAAACTTAAAAAAACGGCGAATCGATTTCGTTGCTTTACCATCTTTTTAAATTTCACATCAAAAACGATATTTGCTTCCTGAGGGTAGTTCATATAAAAAGTCCTTTTTTATGTAGATGATTATTTACATTCAGCAAAAGCACTATTGATGAAATAGTCGTGATAACGTTCTCTCAATATTTTTTTACTGATTTTTCCAGTGGGCGTATGCGGTATTTCTTCAACCAATATGGTTGCTGACGGAATGGCCCATTTATGTAATTTGGATGATAGAAAAACGACAATTTCAGAATGTTCAATTTTTTCTTGTGGAGATTTTGGCACCAAAATTAAAAGTGGGCGTTCTCCCCATTTCGGATGATTGGCAGCAATAACGGCGGCTTCTGCAACTTTTTCATATCCCATCGCTGCATTTTCAACTTCAACACTACTAACCCACTCTCCTCCGGACTTGATCATATCTTTGGCACGGTCTGTAATATGCATATATCCATATTCATCTATACACGCGATATCTCCCGTATCGAACCATTTGTCCTCTTCTTCTAATGCTTTGGGTTGATTAATATATTGCTTAGCAATTGTATGACCCCTTACTTCTAGAATGCCTTCATGCACACCATTGTGAGGAAGCAATTGATGGTTCTCATCACGCAATCTCATTTGAACGCCGAAGATAGGTTTGCCGCATTTAATTGATTGGATTTCGATATTATTTTTGATTTGATCTAAACGATTACAGACTGCCATCGAACTTGTTTCAGTCATTCCCCAAGCATTTTCAACAGAAACTCCATAATGGCTCAAAGACTCAATCAGCGAATATGGCGCAGCAGAACCACCAGATATCGCCCGTTTTAAACTGACTGATGAAATATGGTGATCTTCAAGATAATTTTTAAAAGCATTCCAGATGGTCGGAACAGCCATAGAAATATCGACGTGTTCTGATTGGATCAGATTAAAAATTTTCTCGGTTTGACCTGCAAATGAGTGAGGCCAAACGATTTTTGCCCCCGATAAAACCGCATTAAATGGCATTCCCCACGCGCTAATATGATAAAGCGGAACCAAAGGCATAATGCAGCTATCATGCGTTAAGCCAATCGCATTTGGCATACCGAGTATTAATGCATGCAATACGGTACTACGATGTGAGTAAAGAACACCTTTAGGATCACCAGTAGTACCTGATGTATAGCAAAGACCACTTGCACATTCTTCAGGGATATCTGGCCAATCATAATAAGATTGCTCTGGAGCAATGATTTCCTCATAAAAGACAAAATCAAATTGTGCTTTTAGATTTTTATTCGCATCACCAAGCACAATAAAATGTTTTATGACTGGCTTTATATTGTCATAAATAGAATCAACTAATGCCAAACAATCTGGTTCAATAATGAGTACTTCATCTTGAGCAGAATTGATAATTTGAATGAGTTGTTCAGGCGCCAATTTAGGATTAATTGTATGGTAAATTCTTCCCGTACATGGAATGGCATAGTGCAATTCAAAATGCTGATATGAGTTCCATGCCATCGTTCCGACTTTAGCATCAGAACTTATATTTAATCGGTCTAGCGCATTGGCAAACTGAGCTACACGTTCAAAAGCATCTTTATATGTATATCGATGTTTAGTTATCCCATCTGCTTTCAAAGTCACAATTTCTTGATCTGCGTAAACTGTCAAAGCATGCTGCATTATTGAAGTAATGTTTAAATTACAATGCATCATTAATCCATTCGTCATTCTTATTTCCTCACACAATTTAGCAACTGATTCAGATGCTTATATGAGTCAATGCAACTATGATTCCAAATATTTTAATTATTATTTTCAACAACTTACATGATTTTATTATTTTTCTTTTTTGAAAAAATTTCAATTTTGAAATTAATTATTTATGAGTTTCATTCTACGCCATAAAGTCGTTCGACTAATCCCAAGTTTTTGCGCAGCAAGGTCTAAATCACCATCTACTTCTGCAAGTGTCCGTTCAATCAAACTCAACTCTTGAATAACTTTTACTTCTTTTAATAAAGGTTGCGCAGCGTGGTGACTTTGAGATTGAAATAGCTCGGGTAACTGTTGCTTTAAAAATTCTGGAGTTAAAATTTCATGATCAAGCTGTAATAGCACATTGATTCTTTCAACAATATTTTCAAGTTCGCGTATATTGCCCGGCCAAGAATAGTGTAAAAAAGCCTTCTGTAAAATATTCGGCAAATCCTCCAGTGTTTTTCTATATTTCTCTAGAAAGGAATTTGCTAAATATAAGATATCTTCTTTTCGTTCATTTAAAGACGGTGTATACACTCTTAAAATATTTAAACGATAGTAGAGATCTGCCCGAAAGGCTCCATTTCGTACTAACTCTTCTAAGTTCGCATGAGTTGCAGCAATCACGCGTATATCTAAATGATGACTCACCACTGAGCCTAAGCGGTTAATTTGTCTTTCTTGTAAGACTCGTAAAAATCTAGTTTGTAGATGTAATGGCATATCTCCAATTTCATCTAAAAAAAGCGTACCCGTATGAGCAGCTTCAATGAGGCCAATACGCCCATTTTTCTTAGCCCCAGTAAAGGCACCTTCTTCATAACCAAATAACTCGCTTTCTAACAAGCTTTCTGGAAAAGACGCACAGTTGATTGCAACAAATGGTGCTTTATAACGGCTGCTATGATTATGAATACTTTGTGCTAAAACTTCTTTACCTGTACCACTTTCACCCGTAATGAGAATGGTACTATCGGTTTTTGCATATGCTTTGGATAACTTGATGATTTGTTGAAAATTAGCGTTTTTCGTCAAAATCTGGTCAAAGGTATATCTTGTATTAAAATTCTTTGATGAAACCTTTCTAAACTGACTATTAGACTGCTCTAATGCATTTAGTTCCTGCACTCTTAAGATATAGCCATCTATATAGTCATTTTTTAGTTTGGAAATATATACAGCAAGTTTTAAATTTTTAAATTGAACGAGTTGATGACTGTTTTCTTGATCGATATCGAAGTTTAATCCTTCAAAAATTTCGAGTGCTGATTTGTTTAAAACGTCTGAAGAGTCTTTTTCAAGTAACGAACTCATTGAATTATTAATTAAAGAAATCTTTTTTTGCTTTGTAATAAAACAAATGCCTTCATTTAAGTGATTAAATATCTCGGTTAAACGTAAGGTTGAATATTGTTCTCTGCGAATTTTTTCAAGCGTACGTAAGGCATTTTGCAGAAGATCTTTTAAAGACGGCACACTAATCGCCAAATGTCCGACTAGATTTTCATTCAGTGCTAGCTCTACTGCAACAGGCGAGCCAATAATGGCATCAAAACCTTGATTTTTAATTAAATGAATTGTTTTTTTAGCATCTAAATATGAATCATAGTTAAACTGTTGTATATCTAAAGCAAAAATATCTGAGTAGTTCTCAAGATCGACCGTAGATGTATTCCCAACCAAAGCAATGCGCTTATATTGTTTTAAGTTTGATATGGCCTGAATGACATCAAAAGTACCAGTTCGAATGACCTGAATATCAATGTTTAATTTCTTTTGTAGAAAACTTGCGGTTGCTCCCGTACATAGAAGAATCTGACAGCCATTTTCTACTAAGCTTTGAGCAACATCTTGTACATCTGAAATATGGCATTCCACCAAATCAATTTCGTTCGACTCTACTTCACTAATCGCCTGCTCAACCAAAGAACGAAAACCATTAATATTAGGTTTTTTAATATAGGTGACCAAAATATTAATTGGTTTTCGATTAAGCATTTTTTACTCCATTAAAAAACGTTTTATATAGGCGCAGCGCTATGACCGCCATCGACTTTAATTTCGATACCTGTTATGCCTTGACCTGCTTGCGAAGCAAGTAACAGTAAAGGTCCATTTAAGTCATCAAATTCTACAAACTTCCTTGTTGGAATTTTCTTTAAAAGCTGTTGGCCCAATTCGCCAGTTAAATATTCTTCATTAATTTCAGTAACCATATAGCCTGGGGCGATAGCATTTACATTTATACCAAATCTAGCCAGTTCTACTGCCATAACTTCTGTTAAATGGCGTAACCCTGCCTTTGATGCACAGTATGGACTAACGCCAAGGTTTGTAGACTGAGACAGAATTGACGTGATATTGATGATCGATCCTTTACGACAAGCCTTAACCATATGTTGCACAACTTCTTGTGCACATTGCCAAGGTGCTTTAAGGTTAGTATCGACAATCTTATCCCAATCTTCATCGTTATAGTCTAAGAAACGCTTGGTATCACTCACACCAGCATTATTAATTAGAACATCTACTGTGACTCCTTCAGCTTCTAAAGAACTAAGCATATCTTTCACAGCGGAACGGTCATTTACATCTAATGCAAAGGTATAAACTTTCACTCCAAATTCATTTTTTATATGCGATTCTAATTCCTTCAATCGCGCTAACCGTCTGGCACAAATAACGATATTGGCGCCTTCTTTTGCAAATAATTCAGCTATATGATGCCCTAGACCACTTGAAGCACCAGTAATTAAAATATATTTATCTTTTACATCAAAAATATTCATTCTCTTATCCCTGTTTTATTATGCCTGCTTCCCTAATAGTTTCTTGGCAATGCTCATACGGTGAACTTCATTTGCGCCATCATAAATTCTGAAACCACGTGCATCTTTAAAAATCTTGCAGACTACTGATTCATCTGTCATTGCCTGTCCACCTAAAATCTGAACTGATCGGTCCACCACACGCCAGATACCTTCAGAGCTGATCACTTTGACTAGGCTTGACTCGTAATTTCCTTTCTCACTCAAATCTAAAACCTGCGCACAATAGTGAACAGCTAATCGAGTTGTTAAAATATCCATTTCATTATCGGCAAGCATAAAACCTACGCCTTGATGATCTCCTAATCTCTTACCAAAAGATTGGCGTTCTCGTGCATATTGAGTAGCAATATCATGTGCTCTCCTTGCTTGCCCCAACCATCTCATACAATGTGTTAAACGTGCTGGTGCAAGACGAACTTGAGCATATTTAAAGCCTTTACCAATTTCACCCAACACATTTTCTTTAGGTATACGTAAGTTTTCAAAGCGTAAAATGCCGTGTCCACCTGAAAAGCATGAGTCCATAGCATTCATATTTTTTTCTAATGTAAAGCCTTCAACATTGGTGTCTGTTAGAAACATTGAAGCGGAGCCATCTTCCATTTTTGCCATAATAATCGCAACACTCGCTCCATCGGCTCCTGTAATTAACCATTTACGCCCATTAATAATATAGTCATCGCCATCTTCAATTGCTGTTGTTTGAAGCATGGATGGATCCGAGCCAGCACCCGGTGCCGGTTCCGTCATGGCAAAGCACGATCTAATTTCTCCAGCTACCAATTTTCTTAACCATCTTTGTTTTTGCGCATCGTTTGCGACAGCATCTAAAAGATGAATATTTCCTTCATCTGGTGCATGAATATTTAAAGCGATTGGACCTAAAGCAGAATATCCTGCTTCTTCGAAAGCCACAGCCTTTTGCAGATGCGACCAGCCAAGCCCTCCCATTTCTTGACTTGCATGGGGAGTTAGCAGCCCCCAACCACGCGCGCGACTCACTAACTCTTGGCGTAAAGCTTCACTAGGGCCATGGCTATCTTGACGAGGGTCACTTTCTAATGGAATCACCTCTTGTTGAATAAATTCTCTAACTTTCTGTTGTAGTTCTAATAATTCATTAGATAGTGTAATCATGAGCTGAGTTCCTTTAATTTAAAGCCTTGAGTCGCGATATAAGTTTCATACACATCATCCATAGCGCTATTAAATAGCTCATTTTTAATCAGATTGTACGGCGTGAAATTTTGGAGTTTAATTCGTTTGCTTATTACCCTTTGATTTTCAATCGTTAGATCAAGAATATTTAAGCAGCCATAATCTTGTTCCTGCGAATAAACATCTTTGAAGTCATGTCCATATACCCAATTAATGAATATTCGATTTACAATATCGTGTGAAGAAATCAGAATATTTTGGTCTTTGTCTGCTGTTAAAATCATGTTTTCAAACCATGTCAGTACACGAGTAATAAAGAGCGACCAACTCTCGCCTTGTACAAATAATTCAAGGTTATTTTTATGGAACTGATAGGCCTTTTTGATTTCCAGTTCAGCGCGATCCAACGAAATTTCTCTTAAACGTCCTGCTCTTATTTCCCGAATATCATCGAATGACTGAATGTCTGTATGTTCGTTTTGATAGCGCTTCAAAATTCCGGCTGTCTGAATCGAACGTGGCATAGTAGATGAGTAAATTTTTTCAAAACTAACATCTTGTAGTTGATGAGCAAGTTGTTGTATTTGCTCTATTCCTCGTTCGGACAACTGTGCAAACTTAGGATTAATCGGGTTCTTATCTGCATCAAAGTATGAGACATGGCCATGCCGAACTAAATAAATTCGTAGCCGATATTTATCCATGTTGAGCCGCCTTTGGTTCAGTAATTTTTAAGTCTTCCGAATTAAGTGCTTTTAATATCTCAAATGTTTGATCCGATTGTTTACCTTCACGGATATCGCTAATAAACAATTGAATAGCCTCATCAACATCTTTAATTGGAAAAGAAAAATAATCTTGCACAATGCCTGAACGATGCAATGTAGAAATATCCTTTTGCAAAATATAAGCCTGCAAAATTTCCAAGCTTCTCATGAGCATTAACAAGTTATATTTCTGACTGCCCGATTGCGGTAAAAGCTCATTCTTAATGACGGCTTGGCTGGCTTTAATCAGGTCAATTATTTTTTGCTCGCTCATTCTTTTTCTCCCAATATTTCCAGGATATTTTTTTCAAGGCGGGGAACTAAAAATTCCGTTAGGGCTAATTCGAGCGATGGAGTATCCATCTCGTTGTTTCGGTCAGACTGCTGCATCGCAATAATTGCCCATCGAACATGAGACAGTACATGCCAAAACTTCATTTCAAATTCAGGGATATAAATATCGGAAATCTCAGCATAAGCTTTCGCAAAGTCCTTATATGAACCTATTCCCCCCGCTATATTTTCATCGTGACCAAAACGCCAGCATTTAGAGGTAAACCATCCTAGGTCTTCTCTTCGATCACCCCATTGAGTAAATTCCCAATCTAAAATTCCTGAAATTTGATCATCATTAATCATGATGTTACCAATGCGGTAATCACCATGAACTAGTACCAAATCATCAACTTTTGGAAGATTGTTAAACATCCATTGAATAGCGTACTCAAGGATTGGACGCTGTCTTTTTAAGCTGTCCAGTTGTTCTAGAAAACCTGTAAGCTTTTTTTCTAAATATTGATCTTTATCTGGCTTAGGAAGTAGTTTCTCTAATACTTCATCTGATTGAATGGCATGAATTAAAGCAAGTTGCTTACCAATGTCTTGAGTAATCTTTTTACGTTTTTCTTCTTCTGTAATTCGAACTAATTTATGGCCTTCTGTTACACCATCAATTTTTTTCATAATGAAGAAATCACTATTTAAAAAGTTAGGTGACTTCTCGAAATAAAGTGGCTCTGGTACTTTAATGCCAAAGTGATATAACCGATCTAAAAGTAAAAATTCCTGCTCCCGATCTGAACTAGCCTCTACACTAGATTCGGCATTTTTACGCAGTACTAATGCAAAATCTTCAGATTGAACTAACCAATTTTCTTGGATAGCTCCACCACTCATTTTTTTTAACTGAATTTCATGAGGGATTAGCCCTAGATTTTGCTGCAATATTCCACTCAATTGCAGTATATGATTTGCATTCATTATTTACTCCTTGTAGCCAATCCTACTGGAGCAAATTATATGCCACTATTTTTACATTTAAATTCAATAACTTAAAAATCAACCATTGTTTCAAATATGAAATTTATTTCATATTTGAAATTTCTTATTCTAGAACTCATCATTTTGCCATTCATCGGCGATTTTTGAAAAAACCTTGACCTTAAACCTTACTTTAAGCATAGGATGCTCAATAGGTAAATATGAGGAGCCTACCATGCCTAAAGTTTGGAGTTTTCAGCGTTGGTTCATTGCCATCTTTATGGCTTTTTTAGCAGTAAGCTATGCAAATGCATCTGATCAAGTACAAAATCAAGAAACGGCTAAAAGCAAAGGTAAAATTTTAGTCGTCATGACAAATCATTCAGCCTATCCGACTCGTTCAGATAAAACTGGCTTATGGCTTACTGAATTAACTCATTTTTATGATGTTGCTAAGGCTGCTGGCTATGACATGGATTTTGTCAGTCCTCAAGGTGGAGTTGTACCACTTGATGAACGTAGTATGAAGCCTATTTACGTTGATAAATCAGCTCGAAAACTTTTAGCTGATCGTCAGTTTATGTATCGCTTAAACCACACTTTGGCACCAAGCAGTATCGATCCAACACGCTATAAAGCAATTTATTATACGGGTGGACATGGAACAATGTGGGACTTCCCAGATAATAAAGAACTAAAAAATATTAGTGAAAGCATTTATCGCCAAGGTGGTATCGTTTCAGCGGTTTGTCATGGTGTGGGAGGCTTATTACCGTTGGTAGGTGAAGATGGTAAACCACTCATTTCAGGTAGAACTGTTACTGGGTTCGCTAATAAAGAAGAAACTTTATCTGGAATAAAATCTCAAGTTCCATTTTCCTTACAAAATAGCTTAATTAACCACGGCGCTAAATATAAGCAAGGCTTTCTTCCATTTACTTCATATGTAGTATCGGATGACAGAATCATTACTGGACAAAACCCTCAATCTAGTAAAGAAATTGCCGAAGCCGTTGTTAAACGCTTAAGTACTCTTAAGTAATTTATCAAAATAGTTTTTAAAAAGAGAACCAGAATTTTATATTCTGGTTCTCTTTTTTTAATGCATAAAAAATCATATCTTTTATTTCTTAATATTCTAATTTTATTTTTAATAAAATTTAAAATAAAGATAAAAAAGCTTGACCTTCAACCTTACTTTAATCTTAGCATTAATACATGGTCTATAGGAGGAACATATCAGTGTTCAACAAGCTTAATCTACCTCAAACAGTTACTGCGTTATCCGTAAGTTTATTATTGAGTTTTTCAGCTCAAGCGGTTGAGACTAACTCAAGTTCTGTACAACAACCATCAAACTCAAGCACTTCACAGGAAACAACTGTTGTAGAGTTTGGGCCTTATAAAGTTAATGTTCCAAAAGGTGGCTATTACGATCGTTTTCGTATGAACCCGAATCTAGACGAAGTTGCAAAAGATCCTGCAGCTGGAAATATTGATTATTTCCGTACCATCCCAAAAAAACTTGTAGATACTAGAGTGGGTAAAGTATGGTCTCCGAATTTTTATTACCGTACTAGCAATATCCAACTCTTGATGCTTGCTCCGATTTCTAAAGTAAAAGCAAAACTCCCTGCTCCACTTGAACCATTACAACCTATCCCAGGCTATGGTTTGGTTTCATTAACATTCTTCTCTTATGCAGTCGGTGATGTCGACCCATATGATGAAGTTTCGGTTGCTGTGGTTGTACGCCAACCTGGTGCTCATCACTTCAATACCACAGAATTATTGAGTTCAATGCGTAACCATAAATATTATGGTCATGTACTCGCATTACCAGTAAATACAGAAATTGCTCGTGTTCGTGGTGTGTATGGTTACCAATTACCAAAATGGTTAACACCTATTGATATGAAAATTGGTGATAAATCAGTTCAAGCTCATATTTATAATACTGATGGTAAACCTGATTTAAGTGTAGCAGCACCATTGCCAGAAATTAAAATTGTGAAACCACAATCTCATATTGAAACAAAAACCATGTATCAATTGGTAGATGGGAAATGGCACAGCACTTCTGTAGAGTCTAATACTTTGGCATTTGGACAAAAGCTTTTTCCAAAGAACGTTCAAATTGTAAAAAGTGGTGGGCCGCTGAGTAAGTTGCTTGATGAACTAGGAGCTAATAAAGTTCTACGTTTTGATGTAGTGAAAGATGCACAATTGGCATTAAATATGCCTGTTCCATATCCATCACTCGATAAATCGACAGCTAAAAAATAATTTTAAAGAGCCCTTTCTACTTATTATGAAAAGAAAGGGCTACGATTATTTCTGTTATATATAATAATATTTTTTATATTTTAATTTATTTACAAAAACTCTAGTTGCTTTAAATATATTATCTGGAAACAATAAAGTTCCATTCTCTTTTAAATAATATTATTTAAATCGAATCTTTGAAGATGAATTTTGAGTTAATGTACCAAAATCCAAATCTAGTAAAGGTATTGCTGTTTCAGGTAAAGCTAAAGCCTCTTTATAAGCGGTCTTTGCTTGAGGTGTTAAATATAAATGATTAAGTTTTTCATCACTTTTAAATCCAATTGGAAATTGATAATGAAATTTCAAAGGTTTTTCAATATTAAAAGTAAAAATTGGTAATTGTAAGTTACTCTTATCTTTACCATATGTTGCATCTGCTAAAACATATTGATGAACATAATCAATTGCAAAATTAGAAAGCGTTAAACTCTTCAAACTTCCATCTTCTGCAATACGTGAATATACCATCACTGTACCTTTTGCTCGTCCCAGTAAAATTTTCATCTTGGAGCCAATCACAATACTGCTCACAGGATAGTTAAATTTAGTTGGATTTCCGCCAATATTCGGTTCATCAATGGGTGTAGCAGTACCTTTGGCTTCAGCTTTAATCCCTAATCGCTCCCAAAAAATCTCGTCTTAGCGTTTCTGGAAAGGTATGTATTGAATCTGATTTGGTAAAACCCACAGGAATGGTCAGCCCTGCTTGTACATTACTTGTGAAGAATAATGATTGAATACCGAGGCTGAGTGTAAATATTAATTTTTTCATTCGATGCTATAAAATAGTGAAGTACATAAAGCTATTATTTAGATAGCCTTATGTACTAATTTAAAGATTTAAATAAAACTTGGTAAACCACGTGCAGGGTCAGTTTCTCTAGCTGCTTGAGCATTTTCAACTGTCAAACCAAGCGCCTTAGCAACACCTTCGCCATAAGCTGGATGACATGCATAGCAGTTACGAATGTGGCGATATTTAATGAAATCAAGAGCATCACCCATTGCGCGTGCAGTATTATCAAATAAAGCCTGTTGTTGCTCAGGAGTCATAAGTTCAAACAAAGCACGAGGCTGACTGAAATAATCGTTGTCATCTTCACGATAATTCCAGAAATCAGCATCTCCATTGATTTTTAACGGTGGTTCTTTGTACTGAGGCTGCTCTTGCCATTGTCCAAAACTATTTGGCTCGTAATGTGGAAGTCCACCATAATTGGCATCGATGCGTCCTTGACCGTCACGGTGATTACTATGAACTGGGCAACGTGCTGCATTTACAGGTATTTGCTGGTAGTTCACACCTAAACGATAACGCTGGGCATCAGCATAGTTAAATAAACGGGCTTGCAACATGCGGTCTGGTGAAGCGCTAATGCCTGGAACGAGATTACTTGGCGCAAAAGCAGATTGTTCAACATCTAAGAAGAAGTTTTCAGGGTTCCGATTCAACTCAAACTCACCAATCTCAATTAACGGATAATCTCCATGAGGCCAGATTTTAGTTAAATCAAATGGATGATATGGAACCCTTTCAGCCTCTTGTTCTGGCATTACCTGTACATAGAGAGTCCACTTAGGGAAATCTTTGCGTTCAATTGCATCAAATAAGTCACGTTGATGACTTTCGCGATCATGACCCACTAAGTCACCAGCTTCAGCATCTGTTAAATTTTTAATTCCTTGCTGAGTACGAAAATGAAATTTCACCCAGAAACGTTCATTCGCACTATTGATGAAACTGTAGGTATGACTACTAAAACCGTGCATATGGCGGTAAGAAGCAGGAATACCTCGATCAGACATGACAATAGTGACCTGATGTAAAGCTTCAGGTAATAAAGTCCAGAAATCCCAGTTATTCGTTGCGCTACGCAAGTTAGTTTTAGGATCGCGTTTTACTGCTTTATTTAAATCTGGAAATTTACGTGGATCACGTAAGAAGAACACTGGTGTATTGTTACCCACCATGTCCCAGTTACCTTCTTCTGTATAAAATTTTAAAGCAAAGCCGCGAATATCTCGTTCAGCATCTGCTGCTCCACGTTCACCAGCTACTGTGGTAAATCGGGCAAACATTTCCGTTTTTTTACCAATTTCGCTAAATATTTTAGCGCGGGTATATTGAGTAATATCATGAGTCACTGTGAAAGTACCGAATGCACCTGAACCTTTTGCATGCATACGGCGTTCTGGAATTACTTCACGAACAAAGTTAGCTAGTTTCTCATTTAGCCATAGGTCTTGAGCAAGTAGAGGTCCTCTTGCACCTGCCGTCATACTATTCTGGTTGTCTACAACTGGAGCCCCAAAATCAGTAGTAAGTTGGGAAAAAGGACATTTTTTAGTATCGTCATTCATTAATATGCACCCGAAAAATAATCAATCGAATCAATATAAAAAAGGGCAGTCGATTTTGGCTGCCCTCTTTTTAAAACTTAACTTCTAATAAATGCTAAAAGATCTTTATTAATTGTTTCTGCTTCTGTAGTTGGCATTCCGTGAGGGAATCCTGGGTAACTAATTAATTTACCGTTTTTAACGAGTTCTGCAGATTTTTTACCAGAAATTTCAAAAGGAACCACCTGATCATCTTCACCATGTAAGATGAGAACTGGAACTTCGATCTTTTTGAGGGCTTCAGTAAAATCTGTTTGAGAGAAGGCAACAATTCCGTCGTAATGAGCTTTTGCTCCACCCATCATGCCCTGACGCCACCAATTCAACACCACAGGTTCTGATACTTTCGCTCCTGGGCGATTAAATCCATAAAATGGACCTGCTGGTACATCGTGATAAAACTGTGAACGATTTTTAAAAAGTTGATTTTGAAGGTCATCAAAAACTTCTTTTGGTAAACCATCTGGATTACTTTCAGTTTTTACCATGAGTGGAGGAACGGCACTAATTAAAACAGCTTTAGCGACAGGGTCATTAGGATAACGAGCAACATAATACGCTACTTCACCACCACCTGTTGAATGCCCCACATGTACCGCGCCTTGTACACCTAAATGCTCAACAACAGCAGCAACGTCATCTGCATAATGGTCCATATCATGACCATCCCAGACTTGAGTTGAACGACCATGACCACGGCGGTCATGAGCAACGACACGAAAACCTTCTTTAAGGAAAAAAAGCATCTGCGCATCCCAGTCATCTGAACTGAGCGGCCAACCATGGTGGAAGAAAATAACTGGAGCATCTTTTGGCCCCCAATCTTTATAAAAAATATCTACGCCGTCTTTTGTTGTGACATATCCCATTTTTGTTTCTCCTGTGTAAAAGTTACACTATCGATTTACTGTATATGCTCTAATTAATTCGTAATAAGTACATATATAATTTTCAATCCTATCCTCATGGACAGTCATTACATAGTAAGGTTAAAGTTCACTTGAAGGTCAATAGAGTTTAGTAAAAACAACGTTTAAAAATGTAAAAAAATAATTTCTACACTACTAAAAACTAAGGATTTTCTTTAGCCCATCTAAAAGTTAATCGGCTCTATCTATTCTTATCAAAAGTTATTTTAAATTCGTTACAACCAGTTTTTAATTCTTAGAGAAATAGCATATTGACATTCAAGTGAACTTTAAACTTATAGTAATCCTATAGACAGAAAGTTGATATCTACTTTTAAAGATTATCAGCTACTCAGTCGATCAATTTAAAGGTTAACCAATTATGAATACAAATAAAGCGTTCACTGAAGTTGAATTTGGTCAACAGAAAGTTAAAGTTCCAAAAGGTGGTTATTATGACCGCTTTAGAATGAATCCTGATTTAGATGAAGTTGCAAAAGATCCTGCAGCTGGGAATATAGATTTTTTCCGTAGCATTCCTAAAAAATTAGTTGAATCAAGAGTTGGACCTGTCTGGGCTCCAAACTTTTATTACCGTAGCGGCAATGTGCAAGTTTTGATGCTTGCTCCAATTAAGCTGTTAAAGAAAAAATTACCTTCGCCTCTAGTACCCTTGGAAGCTTTTCCAGGTTATGGACTAGTTGCGCTCACCTTCTTCACTTATTCAGTTTGTGACAATGATCCATACAATGAAGCATCTGTAGCTATTGTTGTGCGTAAACCTAAAGCACATGGTCCGCATGCTTTAGAGCTGATTAATTCGATTCGTAAACGTCATTTTTATGCGCATGTATTAGCTTTACCTGTCGACACTGAAATAGCACGTGTACGTGGCGTATATGGTTATCAACTTCCAAAATGGCTGGCTGAAATTGATGTAAAAATTGATAAGAAAAAAGTTGAAACAACACTTTCAACTTACAACAAATTAGATATCAGCCTAACAACCGCAACTCCGCCATTAAAAAGAGTTAAGTCTGAATCACGTATGGGTAAAGCCACAATGTTGCACTCAGTCGATGGTGAATGGCATCAAACTCTCGTTCAAACCAATATTCTCTCGTTTGGTGAAAAACTTTTCCCACGCAAGGTAAAGGTGACACGCCATGGAGGCCATGTGAGCCAGCTTTTAGATCAGTTGGGCGCATCTACTATTCTTCGTCTTGATGTTATTGAAGATGCTCAGGTCGTATTAAATCTACCGACTAAACTTTGATAATCAGTCAGTTAATAAGCTTAGGATAGTTAAGCTATGTTTGAGGTTTAAGATGAATACTCTCAATGAAGTAAGCAGCACTTTAAATGCATCAGAGATACTCTCTAGACAACGGAAAGCTTTTTTGAAAGCTGAACCACCAACACTTAAACAGCGTAAAGCTAATCTTGCAAAGCTTCGTGCAGCAGTCATTGAATATCGTAGTGAATTACAAGTTGCTGCAAGTGAAGACTTTGGGCATCGTTCATATCATGAAACAGATGTGATGGAACTTGTTGGTATCGTTCAGTCCATCGATTATTTAACGCATAATTTACGCCGTTTCATGAAGCCAGAAAAGCGTCATGTCAGCCTATTCTACCGCTCGGCTAGTGCTCATATAGAATATCAGCCTAAAGGGGTTATTGGGGTCATGGCTCCTTGGAACTACCCTATTTCTCTTACGCTTATTCCTCTTGCTACAGCGATTGCTGCAGGCAACCGAGCAATGCTTAAACCATCAGAACTCACGCCTCAAACAAGTGAAGTGATTTCACGCATGCTTACGGCGAACTTTTCTATAGAAGAAGTTGCGGTTGTTTTAGGTGGACCTGAAGTTGGTGCTGAATTTAGTGCACTACCTTTCGATCATCTATTGTTTACAGGAAGCACACCTGTAGGCCGTAAAGTCATGAAAGCAGCAAGTGATAACCTCGTTCCGCTCACTCTTGAATTAGGTGGTAAAAGTCCAGCTATTGTAGGTCAAGGCCACGTAAACTCGAGAACCATGACCAGTATTGCCTATGGAAAATTATCCAATGGTGGGCAAACATGTGTTGCTCCAGATTATGCTCTTGTTCATGAAGATGATTTAGAAGCATTTATTGAAGAATACAATGCGACCGTCTCTCGATTCTATCCAAACGGACCAGATTGTGATGACTATACTTCCATTGTCAATGAACGTCATTATGCTCGTTTACAAGGCTTACTTGATAGTGCAAAACAAAATGGCGCACGAATCATTGAACTAGGAATCAAACCTGAATCGGCAAAGAATCGTACTCGTACTCTTGTTCCAACACTTGTTGTAGGAGCAAAAGATGATGATGCAATTATGAAAGAAGAAATCTTTGGCCCAATTCTACCCGTACGTACCTATCGTGATATTGATGAAGTGATTAGCTATATCAATGAACGAGACCGTCCACTCGCCTTATATTATTTTGGTGAAAAAGATGCAGATTGCAAAAAACTGCTACGACGTACGACTTCAGGTAACGTTGGTATTAACAACACCATAATTCATGTGGCACAAGACGATCTGCCGTTTGGAGGCATCGGTCCAAGTGGTATGGGTGCTTATCATGGAATTGAAGGTTTCCGTTCTATGAGCCATGCAAAAGGTATCTTTGATCAGGGCCGCTGGAATTTCCCAAGTTTCTTACATGCTCCTTTTGGGAAGTTTATGGAATTAGCCCTTGCGATTACTTTAGGCAAGAAAAAATCAAAATCTTAATTTTTTCATCACAAGCAGGATTGAGAAATCTATCTAAGTCCTGCCTTCTTATATAAACAACGTCTAATAAGGAAACAACTTTATGAAATGTATTACTTTTAACGGTGCAGGTGGTCCTGAAGTCATTACGGTTAGTGAAAGAGCTATGCCTGAAATGACAGAGGATGGAATATTAATTGAAGTAGTAGCTGCAGGAATTAATGGCCCTGATGTTATGCAACGTCAAGGTTTATATGCCCCGCCCCCTGGTGTAACAGATATTCCAGGATTAGAAGTTTCTGGAATTGTTAAACAAGTTGGCAAGCAAGTGACCAAATTTAAAGCTGGTGATGAAGTTTGTGCGTTAGTTCAGGGTGGAGGCTATGCGGAATATGTTGTTGCCCATCAAGATAACGTACTCTTTATTCCTGAAGGCCTGACTTTAATTGAGGGGGGAATTTTACTAGAAACTTTCATGACAGTTTGGTCCCATCTTTTCCAACATGCAAAATTCCGCCCAAATAGTTCTATTTTAATTCATGGAGGTACTTCAGGAATTGGTACAACAGCAACCATGTTAACTCGAGCTTTTGGAGCTACTCAAATTTTTACAACAGTTTCGAGCAAAGAACATCAAGAAGCAAGTTTAAAAATTGGTGCTGATGTAGCAATAAATTATAACGAAGATGATTTTGTTGAAGTAGTAAAAAAACATACAGATGGCAAAGGGGTAGATTTTGTCTTAGATATTATTGCTGGTGATTATATTCAGCGAAATTATGATGTTGCTGCAATGAATGGGGTTATATTGCAGATAGGTGTACTTAAAGGCCTAGCCGACAAAGTAAATATTTTTCCAATGTTAGCAAAACGTCTCACGCATACTGGTGCGACTCTTCGCTCGCAATCTGCAGAGGCTAAAGCTGAAGTTATGGCGGCTCTTCAGGAAAAAGTATGGCCTTTGATTTCAAAAGGGCAATTAAAGCCATTATTGTATAAAACTTTTGATTTAGAAGAAGCACGCCAAGCTCATGAATTACTACAAAAAGGTGAACATGTTGGAAAACTAGCACTAATAGTAAAAAAATAAAAATTAAAAAAAATCAGAGAGTTAAATTAAATAATTTTAACTCTCTTTTACCATACAAATTAGTAGTGAATGCTTTTCTCTATTTTTATTAAAAGGAGTTTTTGTCTCTAAAAAAGATATATCCTCTATTAAACAATAAAGATTAGTTATTAAGATTCGTTAAAGCTTTAATGTTAGTTGAAAATTTATATCTTTTAGCTTATGCCTTAAGTGAAATCGCTTGATTTACCAAGTCAGCTTGCGCACCTAATCCAATTAAACTTGTAGTAATAATATCTTTATAAGATTTCATTGGCTCTTTGTCTTTTGAAAGATAACCTGCAAGTTCCAACATTAAACGACCATGCATAGTTGCCCAAATAAATTGAGTTGCATGATGAGTTGTCTGCGTGAAGACCTTTTCTTTAACGGCTTCTGAACAAAGATTATGAAGAAATTTAAGTGTTTCTATACCTTGTTCCAACTCTTCACCTGAACGCTGGTATCCACCAATACTTTCTGCTGCAAACATTACAGCATAGAGATGCCTATGTACTAAAGCGAACTCACGAACATTACATGTTACATTCCATATATTTAATAGAATGTTATTTGTATTTGGGGTCTGTTGGAGTATTTGTAATAACTGTAAAAAACCATAATCAACTACAGAAGAAACAAGATTAGTCATAGACCCAAATTCTCTATATATCAGAATACTAGTTCCGCCTATTTTCGTTGTAATTTTTCTGGCAGTCATAGCATTAGGTCCATCTTCTTCAAGCAACTCAACAGCAGCAAGCGTCAATATTTGACGACGATCATGTTGTTTTATTAAAGAAGTTACCATTAAAAATCAGCCTTATAATATTTCATTTACAAGTTTATTATACGTGTGATATAACACCGTTATCAACAAATAACACCGTTATCAAAATGACTAATTTAAATTTCTCCACACTTGAACAGAATCCAGAACTTGAAGCCCGTGTTGAGAAGCTAAAACTATTAGCTTCTCAGCCATGTTCTGAACAATATCTTGATGTAAAGGATATTGATCTTGAAGCTTGGAACCATGTCGGCGATCCACTTTGTGAAGCAGTTATGGCTGAACTCAAAGCAAATAAGATGCTGGCGGGTGACAAATATACCAATGCCCGAAAATTACAGGCCCAAGGAAATTCTGCTGCTATTGCTTTTTTTGCTGATGTTGAAACTATTCCATCATGGCTAGATTTTGAGGCCATGCAGTTAGGTGCAAAGATGGCAGCTCGCAATCCAATTGGCATGCTATTCGGTATGCATGGTGGCTTACCATTTACTTATATTGATCCAGCAACGGCACTAGTCATGGGTAGTACCGGACGATTAGCGAAAGGTGGAGATTACCGCCGTCGTTATTGGGAAACAGCCACTGGTTTTGTTGGCGCATTGGATGTTGAAGGGATGAAGCCAGGTGGTGCCCGCTGGGAATTATGGGTTCGTATCCGTTTTCTCCATACCATGATTCGTATGGGAATTTTACATGCAGATCAATGGCAACTTCCAACAGCTATGCCGATTAGCCAAGTTGCTTCAGCTGCAACGGCTCAGATTTTTGGGCCTTATAGGGTAAATATTATTCGTTATTTTGGTGGGAAAGTAAGTAAAGAGGAAGAAGATAGTTTTTCATTAATGTGGCGCTGGATTGCCCGTATTGAGGGAGCTAATAATCAACTGTTAGGGAAAACACACGAACAACAGTTCCAAATCCAAACCAGAATGCACCAATTTCTTTATGGCAAAAGTAAAGAAGCGGCAGAAATTACACAGGGAGTCATTGAAGGAGCATCAACAATGAAAGTTTTTCCTCTTTCTAAACGAATGCATACCGCGGTTGTCCGACGTTTATTATCAGAAGAAATGCTGCAAACTTTACCCGGCTATAATTTCCCTAATGATTTAGAGCTCCCTAAGGACCACTCTGCTGCTCTTGCGTTAGAAGTGGTGTCAGGTTCATTAAGACTATTAAATAAAATTACTCATATTCCAACCGTCAAAAAAATAGTCGAGCATCATGGACTACGACTCCTAGATCATGTGGTAGAGAAAGGTCTGGATGGAATTAAAGCTGAATATCAGGCAACCGCAATTAAATGTCCAGCTGGTCACAGTTAATACACAGAAGCTATAAAAAAGTTCAAAAAGTAAATTTTCAGGATTGAAACTTACTCTCCTTTATTTCATTAAGGAAAAAATAATGACTACCGCCGTAAAAGAAATTCGATTTGCAACCGAAGCACAATTAGATATAGCGATTAAAAATCTCACAAATGGGATTGCTAATTGGGCAAAACTCGATTTACAAGAACGTATCGCCTTACTCAAAAAAACACATATCAGTATTGCTAATGCAAGTGAAGACTGGGCAAAGGCCGCGATTTCAGCGAAAGGTACACCTAAAGGTTCACCTGAGGGAGAAGAATGGATGTCTGGACCTTATGCCACACTTTCAGGCTTCGCAGCTGTTATTGATAGTTTAGAAAAACTTGCTAAAGGTAAATCACCATTAGACGGAATTAAAGCCAGTAAAGCACCCAATAATCGTATTAAGTTTAAAATGTTACCTACCAACTTCTATGAGCTTAATTTATTTCATGGATTTCGAGCAGATCTTTGGTTAGAACCAAATATATCTGAGGCAGAAGCAAGAGCTAATGCGGGTTTAGGTGCTAAGCGTTTAGGCCAAAATGGTGGTGTTGGATTGGTGCTAGGTGCAGGAAATATTAGTGCCATTGGACCTTTAGATATGCTGTATGAATTGGTGGCTCATAATCGTGCAACCATTCTGAAGTTGAATCCAACTTTTGCTTCACTGTTAGATGTTTATAAACAAGCTTTTTCACCTCTGATTGAAGCGAATTTATTACGTATTGTGAATGGTGGTGCTGAAACAGGTGCTTATTTAACAGACCATCTGGACATTAAGCATATACATATTACTGGGAGTGCTTTAACACACGATAAAATTGTTTGGGGGTCAACAACCACAAAAATTGGTCGCCCCATACTTAATAAACCAATTACGAGTGAACTTGGTGGAGTATCCCCGATTATTATCTTGCCAGGGAAATGGTCAAAAGCAGACCTTCGCTATCAGGCTGAAAATGTAGTGACCCAAAGGACTCATAATGGAGGCCATAACTGTATCGCTGGGCAGGCCATTATCCTAAGTAAAGAATGGGAACAGAAAGACGAGTTTTTGGCAATTGTTTTAGAAGAACTTGAGAAAGCATCTAAAAGGCCCACATGGTATCCCGGCTCAGAAGCAAAACTGGCAGCCGCTCAAATAGCTTATCCAAATGCTAAGCGACGCAATGATACGATGCTAATCGAAATAAATGAGCAAACCTCCAAAGAACTTTTTACTACAGAATACTTTGCTCCAGTGTTGGGACATATTGCTCTTGATGGTACTGGCATTAGTTTTTTTCGTAACGCCGTTGATTTTGCCAACAATGAGCTAGATGGCAGTTTAGGCGCAAGTATTATTGTTTCTCCACATGACCTTAAATCAATGGGATCAGCATTTGAAAATTCTTTAGCTGACTTACGCTATGGAACAATCGGTATCAATGTCTGGAGTGCAATTGGTTTTCTTATACCATCACTTTCGTGGGGGGCTTTTGCAGGAAACACATTAGAAAATGTTGGTAGTGGGATTGGTATTGTTCATAACTCCCATTTAGTCGAGAGAACTGAAAGAAGTGTGATCTGGGGACCATTCCGTCCTTTCCCTCGCTCATTCATTAATGGTGAAATTGCGTTTTCTCCAAAACCCGCATGGTTTGTGACTGCTCGCTCAGCCAAGGACACAGCTCAGAAACTTACCCAATTCAGTATAAAACCAAGTGTCACAAAAATGCTTAAAATTTTTGTCGATGCTTTTCGAGCTTAATTTTGGCTTCTTATTTAAGATTACCGCATTATGATTTATTACAGTACCTATCCAGAAGTCAAAATTCCAACTGGTTCAATATATGACTATATTTTTAACTCCCTTAAAGAAGAAGAACTTGATCGTATTGCCGTAATTGATGGTATGCAGAAAATCTCTTATGGTCAGTTACGACAAAGAATCGATGCCTTGGCAGGAGGCTTTAGAGCAAGAGGAATCAAGCAGGGTGATGTTATTGCTCTACATGCTCCCAATAGTGCGGATTTTGTAATTACTTTTCATGCTATTTTACGTGCTGGGGCAACAGTCACGACACTAAATGTTTTATATAGCCCAGCAGAGATTAGTAGCCAGATCAAAGATTCAGAGGCAAAGCTCTGTATCACCACTTCAATGTTTTTAGAAAATGCTGTTGCTGGAGTTATTGATGCTGGTCTTAGCCATGAACAAGTCATAGTAATTGGACATACAGAAAACTACTTATCCATTTCAGAGCTTATTTCTCAAAATTATAAACCACCTGAAGATTTTGTAGAGACAGCTCTTCAACTTGCTGCCTTACCCTATTCCTCCGGAACGACTGGTAAAGCGAAGGGTGTCATGCTCACACACCGTAATTTAGTTGCAAATATTGCCCAATGCTCATCAGTATTACCAATACGTCAAGATGATACAGTACTCGCTGTACTGCCCTTTTTTCATATCTATGGCATGAACGTCATTATGAATCTGACATTACGACAGCGAGGTAAATTGGTTATTTTACCAAAGTTTGATTTAAAGCCTTTTCTTGAACTGATTCAGAATGAAAAATGCTCCAGCATATATATTGCACCACCGATTGCAGTTGCTTTAACTAAACACCCATTAGTGAAAGAATATGATTTATCTAGTATCCGTACGATTATTTGTGGTGCTGCACCAATGGATGAAGCACTTGGTGCGGCTTTAACAGCACAAATTCCTGCTGTTTTATTACAAGGTTTTGGAATGACTGAATTAAGTCCTGTATCGCATGTCACACCACTCGATAATCCTGATATTCCAGTAGGTTCAATTGGCTTCGCCATTCCTAATATTAGCTTCAAGGTCATCGACCCCCAAACTGGTAATCTAATTGAAAAAGTTCCAAATGGGCGAACACAGGCAGGTGAAATGCTGATTAAGGGCCCAAATGTCATGGTGGGCTATTTAAATAATCAAGAAGCTACTGACGCAACAATTACAACCGATGGTTATCTACATACGGGTGATATTGTTGAAGTTGGCCCTCAAGGCGAAGTCTATGTGGTAGATCGTTTAAAAGAGCTTATTAAATATAAGGGTTATCAGGTTCCACCCGCTGAACTTGAAGCATTATTATTAACTCATCCAGCAGTTGCCGACGTTGCAGTCGTTGCACATCCTGATGAAAGTGCGGGTGAGATTCCTCGTGCTTTCATAGTTCTTCAGCGAAATTCAAAAATCAGCAAAGAGGAAATCATGTCTTTTGTTGCAGGGAAAATAGCACCTCATAAACGTATTCGAATAGTAGATTTTATCGAAGCCATTCCGAAATCGCTGTCAGGTAAAATTCTACGCAAAGAATTAAGAGGCCTCCCCTTGTAACAGCATTCAATAAGTAGTTGGTGTATTTATTCCCTCATTGATACACCAACATTTTACTAGTTTTAAAGTTAAAAATTTCAAGGGATATTTATGAGTCTCGAAATTTCATGTTCATGCAAACAAAATGAATTGGTGCTTAATGGTCCAGTGATCATGCGGTTTATTTGCCATTGTTTAATCTGCCAAAATGTCTATAAAGCACCTTATGCAGATGTAGTTGTAGCATGGAAAAAAGATGTTAGTATAAAAGCTCAATCAATTGAATTTAAGAAATTCCGTCTGCCTCCAGCGCTTAATAGAGGAATATGCCTTCAATGCCAAAAACCAGTTTATGGTTATCTTAAGTCCTATGTTAAGCATGACTTAGCTTTTATCCCTGCTCTTAATTTTAAAGATCCATCATCTCTGCCAGAACTAAGTCTACATGAATTTTACCACCGTGCTATCTCACCTATAGAAGATGGCTTACCTAAATATTATGGATATGCACATAGTATGTTTGGTCTAAGCAAAGAACTTATTAAGCAATTATTACACCGTTTCAACACTTAGTAATATTTTAAATATTAATTGAAGTATCTTTCTTTTGATTCACAGGCTAGATCAAAATCAAGCAACCATGTATATGGAAACTTCCAACTATCCAACCGCACAATAGAGGAACACAAGGACTGGTAGAAGCTGTTAATTTAATCACTTTTAGTTTTAAAATAAATTATTTAAAAGTTCCTATTTTCTTGTTTATAATAAAAAAGCTAGAGATTATCTCTAGCTTTAAGTATAAAATTTATTCTATTTAATTGTACTCAATCTTTTAACTACTTCTTCCCCGACCTCTCTTGGTGACTGGGGATTTTGTCCTGTAATAATTCTATCATCAACAATGACATAAGAAGTAAATGGAAAGAAACCACGTTTATAAGTAGCGCCTTTCGCTTTTAAACTATCTTCGAGAAAAAAAGGTACTTGTTTTTTCATGCCAGATAAAGATTCTTCCATATTGGAAAATCCAGTCACCGTACGATTAGAAATCAACGGCTGCCCTTGTTCATCTTTTAAGGCTAATAGTCCTGCAACACCATGACATACTGCTGAAACAATACCGCCTTGACGGTAAATTTTTTCACTTAAATCAGTTAACTCAGGATTATTAGGAAAATCCCACATCACACCATGGCCACCAGTAAAGTAGATTGCTTTATAGTCAGAAGCTTTAACATCACTTGGCTTCAGTGTGTTACTAAGTCGCGACATAAAAGATTTATCAGCTAGATGGGCTCGTGCTTCTTTATCCATATAAATCCATTTTTGACTACGCTCGTCCAATGGTACGAAACCACCTTTAGGAGTGACAAAATCCATGTCATATCCTGCTTTAAGTGCGACATCATAGAAATGCGTAAGCTCAGTAACCCAAAGCCCTGTCGTATCTTCCCTTGATGGATATTTAGCATGATTAGTCATAACAACTAAAATCTTTCCTTTAGATCCCATAGCTTGTTTGCTATTACTTTGTTCAGCAGCTTGTGCAACGGGTAAAGTAAACAACAGTACAATTGCCAAAAAATATCTGTAGATTCTGTCAAACTGTCTATTCTGAAAAATAGTCATACTTTTTCCTTTTTTTAATATTCCATGATTAATATAAGATTGAAGTACACAATAAGGTCAAGTAGGTAAAATTAATTTATTTTTGCTCTTCCATGGGTAATTTTTAGTCAGCTACATTCTTTTTTGTAATCCTCTGAGCCATCCTAAACTAATTTCAATCGATGAGGCATACTCGTCACACACTTATCATAACTCCAAATCTTAATGATACTTCTAATCAAACTATAAGCTGTGTCTTTAACTGAATACATCTCGGTGTATCCACATAATTCTATGTATATCTTATTGAAATATTTTTTATTATTTGAAAATAAGTATATTTTTATACAACTTAAGTACTCTAGATAATATTTTTAAAAGCTATAGAAAAGACAAATATTTCATCTTTTCTGACCTTATTTATATATAAAAACTACGCTAGATAATCTTACGTTTAGACATTCTTGAAGATGCTCAGATAGTATTAAATCTACCAGTTAAAGTTTAGTAATCCGTTATTCAATAAGACTAGGAACAGATAAGGCCACCCCCTATCTGTTCCTAGATAATTTAAGCAACATTTTGATTCGCTTTTATCTCTTTTAATATATTTACCAATTTAGCTAAATTTTGCTCTGGATCTAACCACCAATCTACCGTCCAAACCGATAAAACTTCCCAGCCTAATCCATTTAAAACTGTTGGTCTAAGTTGATCTCGATCTCGTGCAGTAGCAGCTTTAGCATAGTTTTCACCATCTACAATAACACCTGCAATATAACTACCCGAATTCAAATCATCCTTAATAGCTAAATCTACACAGCTATCACCCTGTCCTATTACAAGATCCACTCTCCAGCCTTGTTCTTGTAGCTTAGTTTGTAGGTACTGTACGAACTCTTTTTTAGTCTGCTTTTTACTTTGATCAACATAATTTAAATGCAACTGACCACTGCGAGCAAAAACTAGGAAGTCTTTTAAATCTCTTACGCCCTCACTATTGGTGCGTGCCAAATTAATTTCTTCTGGACTCAAAGAAGAGAAAACATGTAAACCTTGACGGGCGCGAGTAATTGCTACATTTAGACGGCGCTGACCACCTTGGCGGTTAAGCGCACCAAAATTCATTGATAAACGACCATCTTGATCTTTTGCATAGGTAATTGAGAAAACGATAATATCGCGTTCATCTCCTTGCACATTTTCTAAATTCTTAACGAATAAAGGTTCAATGCCTGATTTACTGAGTGTCTCTAACTCAGGATGATTTGCTAGCTCATTATCCAACAAATCTTCAATCAACTTTTGCTGCGTCATATTGAAAGTCACAACACCTAAGGTCAAAGGGTTCTCTTGTCCTAACTGTGACTGTAAATGCTGAATAATAAATTCAACAATTGCTTTAGCTTCATTCGTATTGGTACGCGTATCCCCTTTATCGTAAACACCCTCAACCATATGCAGTTTTACAGCGGTATCCTTAGCAACAGGTGCAGGGAAAGTAAATAAACCACCTTTGTAGTATTTCTGATTACTAAACTGAATAAGACTTTCATAACGACTACGATAATGCCAGTTCAAAGCCAATTCAGGTAACTGAGCAGCAAGGCATTCATCCAAAATACTTTCTAAATCTTCAGTGACTTCTTCATCAACCTCTTCTTCAGAATCTCCCTTACCAAAGAAGCTTGTTGGTGGCATTTGTTTATTATCACCCACCACAATTGACTGCTTACCTCTCGCTAATGCACCAATCGCATCCCATACTGGAATCTGTGAAGCTTCATCGAAAATCACCACATCAAATTTTGCTTCAGTATCCAGATATTGAGCGACTGATAACGGACTCATTAATAGACATGGCTTTAGCCCTACTAGTACGTCAGGAATCTGGCGCATTAATTCACGTACAGGAATATGACGACGTTTCTTGCCTAATTCTTTATTTAGAACAGTCCACTGTGCCTTATATTTATCTTGTTCACTAAAAATAGCATTCCAACGATGAATAATCTCATGGCTCGCAGCAAGCTGGTGTTCTCTATCCTGCTGTGCAAAAGTCTGGATTTTCTGTTCATGTTGCTGGCTATTGAATTGATTTAATTCTGGATGTTGACTAAATTGATGAGTAATCCAGTGTCTTGCTAAATTAATATTCAAGCTTTTTAAAGCAGCATCCAGTTCCAATCGGGTATTTAAAAGTTCAAAGGCGAAGGGTTTTAATCCTTGTTTAATCAACTGGCTCTTTATAGCTTGCCAATTTAACCAATGTCTCCAAGATGAACTGTGTTGCTGTAATTGCTTTTGTCTTTCAAGAATTTCACTAAAATTAATATCTAGATATGGAGTAAGTTGGATATCGCCTTTCAGTGCATGATCATTCAACAATTGACCGAATGTATTTTCCACCTGAGCTATATTTTGTTTTATTTCATCCAAACTATTATTTTTACTAAACTCTACAGCTTTTAATAAAGTTGCTTGATCTGTAATTGTTGATGCAACAATTTGCTTAATTTCTTGCCACTGATTGTGAATATTTTCAAAACTTTGCCATGCACTATCTTCACCCTGCCAGTAAGAACCCAATTTACTTGCCAACTGATTTTCACATTCACTGAATTGTCGTTGTTGACTTTGGATATGTTGCAATATTGGCAAGTCATGAGCAACTGCCAAAGCTGTAGGACGTTGAGTTGAGTCTTGATAAGTTTTGACTAAGTTTCTCAGTTGGAATTTAGCGAACCATGAGAATGGGAAAATTTTTGATTCTGCTTCACGCCATTTAAAGGCAATTTGATTTAAATCTGCTTGATAAACTTGAGATTGGTATTGTCCAACTAACGAAGAACGCTGCTGTTTTAAATCTTGGACTAACTGCTTCGCTTGTATAATCGTGTTTAAATCTAAATCTTTAATAACACTTAATAATTTTAAATCAGTTTGCTGAACAAGATCGGATAATGCCGTAAAAATAGAAACATCATGTTTAACCTGATTCAGATTTTGCTTTTCACCAAATCCATAAACCTCTTGCCAAATAGAAACTGAACTTTGCAAACGCTGTATCTGATCTACAAGTTGATCTTGCAATATTTGATATTGTTCTTGCCATGCTAGGCTCCAAATCGGCTCAGACAAACCTTCCGCAAAACCATTCAATACATCTTTAATATTTTCATTGACGAGCTGACGTAAACTTACAGCTTGTGTCACGCTCTCACTCAGGAGCTCACGTTTTTCTGCTGTCAACGTCGCAATATTGATATCAGGAAAACGTAAATGCGGTGTATTCCGATAACGAAGTTCATCACTCATTGCGGCATACAAACTCCAGCCAATAGGGTGTGATGTATGGAGATTTTTTACATGTTGATTCAGCTCATCTCGTGTTTGAATTAATCTATCTGAAAGTTTCTGCCATTCTGTTGTTTTAGGTTGAGTACTTAAAAAGTAAGGATCATTATTTTTCTGCGCTCTTTCTCTCAGTTGATCTAATACTTCCATTTTTTGGGATTTGGATGAGTGTAACTGCAAACACAGTTCACTTAAGCCAATTTGTGTCAAACGGCGATAAACGACTTCTAAAGCAGCCATTTTTTCAGATACGAATAACACGGATTTACCATCCGCCAAACATTGAGAGATCATATTGGTAATGGTCTGTGACTTACCTGTACCAGGAGGACCTGACAACACAAAGGTGCGTCCTAATGCTGCGGACATGACTGCAGCTAACTGCGAAGAGTCAGACGATAAAGGAGTAAATAATTGTTGTGGCTTATATTGTTGGTCTAATTGAGCAGGTTGAGGGAATTCATCTTGTTTAATAAAAGGTTCCCTTGGGGATTCAATTAGATGATTTACTACTGCTTGATTTTTCAGTTCATCCATCCGTGAAGACAAATCAAGCCACATTAAATATTTAGAGAATGAGAATTGACCAATAGCAGCCTCAGCTTTTACTTCCCATCCTGCTATATTTACAATCGCCTTCCGTACAATATGTAAGACCTGATTGACATCTACACCGGATTCATCTGTTGGTAATGGATTCAAGCCAGCAATATCAAGTTCAAAGTCTTGTCTTAATAGTTGTAATAGAGTGGAGTTAAAACGTGGCTCATCATCGTACATAAATAGACGATAGCCTGTTTTAGCAGTCTCACGCGTAATCTGTACAGGAATAAGTAGTAATGGGGCTTTAAAAGTACGTTTCGAGCGTTCTGACTCTTTCCACTCAAGAAAACCAACCGCAAGAAATAATGTATTAGCTCCGCCTTCCTCTAAAGCAGTACGCGAAGCCCGATAGACTTCGATCAGGCGCTTTTCTAATAAGGGTGTATCTAAAGGACTAAATAATAATTTTCTAGAAAGGCTTTCATCAACGTACTGATAAATATGTTGGCTTTCATTTTCACGTTGGACATCTTTTAGCGAAATACTATCAATACTCTTAAATAAGAAACCTTCCTGATTTGCTAGCGCATCTTCAAGTTTGCTTAGTGTTAACTCAGAGCACTGTAAAGGAATACTGTAACGATTATCTTTAAAATTTAAGAGTTTGTTACGAAGGCTTAAATCCAATAACCGGCGTAACCAACGATCAACACGTGTGGCTTTGTTTTCAAAAGGGCGCTCATTATCGTAAACAGGAATAGATGCTGTCGCCCACTCAATCTCTGTATCATCCAAATGATTTTTCTTTTCCAGATTTGCAGAAATCGGCTTAATACCACGTAAACGGGATTGACGAACATCTATCGCAAGATAAAACTTATTTTGACGAGATTCATCCTTTATATATTGTTTTGCAGTTTCTAGCGCAGTTGTAAATTTTCCTTGTTGTGTAAGTAACGTCGTTTCTATAAAAACGATCTCACCCAAATCATAACGTTTTCTTAATGCCTGAATATCATCAATAATTAAATCAACATTTGGGGTTTCATTTAACCAAACACCAAGATAGGCATGTCCTTCTTCAATAATGATTAACGTATCAAGACCAATTTGTTCAGCCAAGGCACTTAACAACATTGTAGTATCTAAACAGCACGCCAGTTTTTCTTCAAAAATCTGTTTTGCTAAACGTATTCGTTGTCCCGATTTAACAAAACTTGCTGGACTCACAATGTAATGAATATCGTGTGGTAACAAAGAATCCCATAGTGCATTCAACTGAGATAGAACAGAATCCCGATCTCGTTCTAAATATCCACTTAATGAACCGAGTTGTTTTGTTTTTAAGATCTCACTCGCTTTAACTAAAATTGGGCTGAGTGCTGAAGAATTAGGTTGTGAAAAACTCGCCAACAACTCAATTGGCTGACGTTCTCCGCCCCAAGTATCAATAGTTAATACATCTATTTCTAACCGCTGTTCTGCCAGCACTTCTTCTTTTTCATTCAACCAGAGTACTTCAATACTCCCTTTCATATTTTCAGGTAGCTCTTGCAACATTTGAATATCAAAAGCTAATTTTGGTTTATCTAGAGCTAAGACTTGATCACTTTCTAAGCTTGAAATATGGATGGTATGTTCTTTGAAATACTCAGGGTTAGAGCGAATAATAATTCGAGAGTCAGAAATTGTTTCAGTAGAAGATATTAGAACTTGTCGGATTAGGGGCACTGAATTTTGTTGTAAAACGAAACTCAAAGCTGATGCACAATCAACTTTTAATGAATATTCAGGATTAGGTTGTTGTTTATTATCAATTTCTGGCACTATTGCCCCCTTATCTATTTTATTAAATCTAATTAAAGACGTGCTTAAAAACTAAAGTCACAATAGTAAATGATATATGTCTTATTTTGAAATTAAACAAACAACAATGTTAAATCTTTCTTGGGTAAGAAAATAAAACCCAAAATCACATGGTAATTTTGGGTTGATACAAAAAATAAGCACGGTCTATATGCGAATATTTGGAGACAATAAACCATGTTTAATCAATCTTGCACGAATAACATTTCGGCTTATTCCTAGTAATTTTGCAGTATGCAATTGATTATGATGACAATATTCATAGGCAGCTTCTGTGATTTCTGCCTCTAATTGCTCATTTAAATCTTCGATTCCTTGTTCAAACCAACTAAACAGCAATTGTTTTAAAGTTTGATTTGAGTTGCGATAAATCGAAAAATCATATTCGGAAGTGAGTAATTTATGCTTGAAACCGGAAAGTTGGAAATCATAACTTTGAATCACCCCATTTTTACAAATGAGCAATGCATGATGAATTGCATTTTCCAACTCACGAATATTTCCCGGCCAATGATAATCAACGAGCAATTGTTGAGCTTCTTCACTTAACATAGACGGTTTCTTATTCAGACTCTGCGAATAGTCATAAATAAAGTGCTGTGCTAGAGGCAAAATATCACCAGTTCGTAGTCGAAGCGGTAAAACATGGAGCGATGCAACTTTTAATCGAAAATATAAATCTTCTCTGAAATTACCTGCATATACGGCTTCTTCTAATCGAATATTCGTTGCAGCAATTACTCTGACATCAATTTTTTTGGTCTGTCGAGAACCAACCCGAACCACTTCATTTTCTTGTAAAATTCTTAGCAACTTCACTTGAATGCTTGGTGATAAATCACCAATTTCATCTAAAAAAATGGTTCCGCCATGCGCTGCTTCAAACCACCCGATCTGATGGCTTATAGCTCCTGTAAAAGCTCCTTTTTCATGACCGAACAACTCTGTTTCAGCCAACGTATCAGATAAAGCACCACAGTTTACAGCAATAAAGGGTTTATTTTTCCGATTAGATAAAGCATGAATCTTTCGAGCAACCAGTTCTTTGCCTGTTCCTGTTTCACCAACAATTAAAACGGACGCTTCGCTTGGTGCGATTTGTTCAACATAAGACATTAAACACTTTGAATTTTGATCTTCAAATACATATGCACTAGCTTTAACCGTACGTACGAGTTGGCGAGATTCGGGATGTTTGACGATATCCATAATAATCTCCAAAATTTAAAGTGGATGAGATCAATCTGAACGAGTACTTTTTCTTAAATCAGAAAAATAGCTAAATAACGTACCTTAATCTAAGTTTTCTAGATAACTAATACCAATAATATTAAGTGCAAATAATATTAAATTTAATTATTTGCTCATTTAGAGTACTCGATGTGAAATAGACAACATTCCAAAAGCATAGTGTTGTTTATGCAACAGCACATCAACACTTTGAATTTAAAGCCAACCTGCCACATGAGAAAAAAGATACAGTCTATTGAAATTTAATAAATATTTTATTGGCATAGTGTTTGCTGGCTGCATGCTATGAGACTTTAGTTTGGTTGATCTCTTATGATTTATCTAGCTATAACAACTTATAAATCAATTGAAGCACCAACCAATTATTTATTCGTCCTTCACGCCACATCGTGAAAGTAAGTCTTAAATTATGTCAAAAATAGATAAATAAAGGATAAGGCAAGTATGAACGTTTTTAATCAGAACCATAGTATTCGTAGTCTTTCTGATGTTATTCCTGTTGCACAGTCTCTGGCTCAGCAGTTTGCGCAAACTGCTATAGAACGAGATAAAGTTGGTGGTACTCCTAAATATGAACGGGATTTAATTCGTCAAAGTGGTCTTCTTTCTTTATCTATTCCAGAGCAATTTGGTGGCTTGTCCGGTCAGTGGCAAGACATCTTTAATGTTGTCAAAATCTTTGCTCAGGCTGATAGCTCACTCGCCCATGTTTTTGGTTTTCATCATTTGCTATTAGCAACGGTTCGCTTATTTGGTAATTCACAGCAATGGCAGCGTTGGTACCAACTCACGGCTGAAAAATCGTGGTTTTGGGGAAATGCATTAAACCCACTCGACAAACGTACCGTCGTAAAAACTCAAGATGACTGGTACGAATTCTCCGGAAAAAAAAGTTTTTGCTCGGGTGCGCTTGACTCAGAAATGCTTATTGCATCAGGAGTAGATGAAAAAACTGGAAATCTTTTAATTGCAGCGGTACCAACTTCACGCTCAGGAATTACGTTGTACCATGACTGGGATAATATTGGACAACGTCAAACAGACAGTGGTAGTTCCATTTTCGAACGGGTTCGTGTTGAAATAAAAGATATGTTGCTTGACCCAGGGCCACTAAGTACACCATTTTCAACGTTAAGACCTTTAATTGCACAATTGGTTTTTGTGAATATGTTCTTGGGCGTTTCTGAAGGTGCAATGCTTGAAGCCAAACGTTATACAAAAACTGAATCACGTGCATGGTTTTTATCTGGTGTGGAACATGCAGGCCAAGACCCTTACATCTTGCGACACTATGGGGAATTCTGGTTAGAGCTAGAAGCCTTACGCCTGTTAAACAAAAATGCGATTACCAAATTACAAGAAGCATGGGACATTGCCGAAAACCTGACAGAACAACAACGTGGTGAGGTTGCTATTGCAGTAGCAACAGCAAAAGTAGCAGCAACACGAACAAGTCTAGATATTACCAATCGTATTTTTGAGGTGACAGGAGCCAGAGCAACTCAGGCATCATTACGATTTGACCGATTCTGGCGCAATGTACGAACACAAACTTTACATGACCCAGTGGAATATAAGCTGCAAGATTTAGGAATTTGGACTCTAAATGATCTTTATCCCAAAGCATCATTCTATTCATAACATCATCGACAACTGAATACTTAGGAATATAACCGATATGCATCGAACTCCCACCGACAGAAACGATTTGATATAAATGAGAGACCTATATTAGATGCGGCATAATATTGTTACGCTACCTGAAATTACCCAGCGCACTGACTCACATAAAGCCACGGCACAGGTATTTAACGACCCAGAATCCAAAAAATTGCTTGAATATATCAAGCAGATTGCACCTAGCGAAGCGAGTGTATTAATTCATGGGGAAACAGGTACAGGTAAAGAGCTCATTGCCAGGCAAATTCATAACCACAGTAAACGGCGTAATAAACCGTTTATTGCTGTAAACTGTGGAGCTTTTTCGGAGACCCTTGTTGAAAGCGAACTCTTCGGTCATGAAAAAGGTGCCTTTACAGGGGCATTATCGAGCAATGCCGGATGGTTCGAGGCTGCAAACGGTGGGACATTATTACTTGATGAAATTGGGGATTTATCTAAACGGATTCAGGTTAAACTTTTAAGACTATTACAAGAACGTGAAGTAGTTCGTTTGGGCTCTCGTAAAAGTATTCCTGTAAATGTACGAGTACTCGCAGCAACAAATGTAAATTTAGAACAAGCCATTCTTAGCGATCAGTTTCGCGAAGACTTATATTACCGTCTAAATGTGGTTACCTTAAACATTAAACCTTTACGTGAACGAAAAGGAGATATTCTACCTCTCGCCTATCACTTTATTGATAAATATCATGCCCAACTTGGTTATGACAAAGCCGATTTTTCCAACGCTGCAAAAGAAAAAATCAGCAATTACTGGTGGCCCGGTAATATTCGTGAATTAGAAAACATGATCCACCATGCGCTATTAATTTGCCAAAATGGCATTATTGAAAGTCATGATCTCACATTAATTCAACCACCCACTCAATTGAACCCAAATAAGCTTCAAGAAAAAAAAGCCAGTGAACCCGTCATAAATCCTAAATTAAAAGAAGTTTTTCATCAGCTATTTCAGCAAAATGATGGACAAGTTTATGCACAATTTGAAGAGCAATTATTACGAATCGCCTATCATTATTGCCATCAAAATCAAGTTAAAACTGCACAAATGCTAGGTTTAAGTCGTAATGTCATTCGTTCTCGACTTATTGATTTAGGTGAGTTGGTTGTAAATAAACGCGGCGAATAAATTATTTTTATCTATCAATATCAAGCCAGTCATCAATCATTTGATTGATGACTGGTTATTAAAAGCTAAGCAATCTCTCCTAAATATGCTTTTTGAATTTGTCCGGTTTCATAAAGAACTTGAGTCTGTCCAGAAACTTTGACTTCTCCACTTTCGATGACATAAGCATAATTGGTGTAGCCAAGTGCCAAACGAATATTTTGTTCAGCAACTAAAAAACTCACACCTTGCTCTTCAGAGAGCGACTTAATTAATTCAAAAATTTCATAACTAATCTTAGGAGCTAACCCCATTGAAGGTTCATCTAATAAAACCAACTTTGGCTCTGTCATCAATGCCCGACCAATGGCAAGCATTTGCTGCTCACCACCGGAAAGATAACCAGCCAATGTCTGCTTCTTTTCAGCAAGTCTTGGAAAATATTGATAAACTTTTTCTAATGCAGTCGAAAGCTTGGCACCCGAATGATGTGAAATAAAACCGCCTGTTCGTAAATTTTCATCAACAGTCAAATGTGTAAAACAATGACGTCCTTCAAGGACTTGCACCAAACCTTTTTTGACAATATCACTTGGATTTTTCCCAAGTATGGATTCACCCTGATATTCAATTTTGCCACGGTGAATTTGCCCATTTTCAGCAAAAATCAGCTGTGATATTGCTTTCAGAGTTGTACTCTTACCAGCTCCATTAGCACCAAGCAATGCAACAATAGAACCAGAAGGAACAGTTAAACTCACCCGTTTAACTGCCAAAATACTCTGGTCATATACGACTTCAATATCATCGACATTTAACAATGGTTCACTACTTTCAGGTTTGATACTGTTTAATGATTTAGACATGCGGTCATCTCCTGATCTTATTCTTCAGTTGCGCAATCTCGAATTTTTATGCCTTGCTCTTTGGCATATTTTTCTGAAGATTGTTCAATAATCGGACGTAATAAGCTGCGATCTGCTTGTACCCAATCACTAATTACTTTCCACTCTTTGCCATCCCATTGTTGGAAACGTACCGCACCACCGCCTTCATGGTCTTGGCACGATAGTTTTAAAGGCTGTACCAAACCATATGCACCAAGTTCTTTTAGACGTGCTTCAGTTAAGTTGATATGTTCAAAGCCCCAACGAACCTCTTCACCAGTAAGCGGACGTTTACCAAATTTATTTTGTGCCACGCGTACTGCTTCTACATTCAAAATACCGTTGACCACACCTAGGTTATAGTAAACCGTACCGAAACGATTTTTATCGGCAAGATCTGACTGGCCTTTATCAACAACAAGTTGTTTAATCTCTTGTAATACAGGGAAATTCGTTCCTGATGGATGAGTCGTAATTGAAATAAAACCATTTGCCGCAGCACCTGCTGGTGCAGCATCTTCTTCTGAGTTTGACCAGATATTTCCAATAATTTTATTGGTTGGGTAACCCACTTTCTGTGCAGTTTTTAATGCAACAGGATTCATTACACCCCAACCACGAAGAATGACCCAATCCGGTTGAATCCGTCTAATATTCAACCATTGAGATTGTTGTTCATTACCGGGATGTGGTACTTCAATGTTGGTTACTTCAAAGCCATATTTTTTCGATAAAATCTCAATGACTGGAATAGTTTCTTTCCCGTAAGGAGAACCGTGATATAGAACCACGATTTTTTTACCTTTTAGTTTTTCCAAGCCACCACTTTGCTGACCTAAATAATTAATAATTGCAGATACTTCACTATATGGATTGAGCTGCAATGGAAACACGTATGGAAAAACACGGCCATCCGTAGAATCTGTACGCCCATGATTAATAGTAATCAACGGTAATTTATCTTTTGTAGAACGCTCCAAAGTTGCATAAGCGATACCGACAGATAAAGGGTTGGTTGCAGCAGCAGGCGCTCCATTTAAACCATTTTTCAAACGCTCATAGCATTCTACCCCTTTTTCTACTACGTACTCAGTTTCACACTCAGACCACACCAGCTTCACGCCATTCACACCACCTTTGGCATTGACGGCTTTCATGTAGTCAATAAAGCCCCCGAAAAAGCCCGTTCCCCCAGCAGCATAAGGGCCAACCCGATAACTCTGTAACGGGAAATACTGGGCATTTTTATCCGACAATTGTGTTTGCTGCTCAGTTGCGGCTTGTTGTTTTTGCTCAGGTGGATTTTGTTTGTCTTTTTTCGTGACAAACACAATAGCGACTAAAGCGATGGCAATAACCACCAGCCAAAACCACAAGGATTTAAATAACTTCATAAATTAATCTCTAAATAAACAGACAAAAGTGTTGTTAAAACAATTAGTAACGTAATGGCCATTTTCTTAATCTCTGATACAAATTACGTAGTAAACGGCTTAATCCTTCTGGTTCCTTGATCAAGAAGTAAATGATCAAAGCCCCGAAAATAATTTTTTGTAGATTCTGTAGTAGTGCTTGATCGATAGCCTGTCCAAAAACAGCTTGCCCCAAAACACTCAATAAAATAGGCAACAGCACAATAAATGCGGCGCCCAAAAAGCTGCCGGTTAGGCTGCCTAAACCACCAATAATGATGATGAATAGAATTTGAAATGATCGATTAAGATCTAACCCATCTGCTTCAATGGTTCCAAGATAAGCAAAAGCCCAAAGTGCCCCCGCAATACCGAGATAAAATGAACTGATCGCAAACGCCAGTAATTTAGTCTGGCTCACTGGAATGCCGATGGTGATTGCCGCAGTTTCCATATCTCGTACAGCACGAAAATTACGACCATATTGACTATTGATCAGGTTGCGAGCCAAAACGGTGAGAACCACAACAATACTTAAGGTTAATAAATAGTGCCCGACTGGGCTATTTATGGGATAACCCAATATTTCCATACGAGGAGCAGTAATCACTCCCGAAGCATTATTATTAGTAAACCAGCCATACTGTGTGAATAACCACGGTATAAAAAACTGTGCAGCCAAGGTGGAAACAATTAAATAAAAGCCTTTAATTCGAAGACTTGGCAGAGCAACCACAACCCCAGTTAAAGCAGCAATTACACCGCCAAAAAAAATACTGACCAGTAATGGCAACTGAGGAATTCGCAGCTCTAGGTTGTATGTTGCAAACGCACCCACTGCCATAAAAGCTGCGGCACCTAATGAAAGTTGTCCGGTATAACCTGTCAGAATATTGAGTCCCAATCCGGCAAGTGCCAAAACTAGAAAAGGGACTAAAATGGCATTAAATAAGTAATCTGGCCCAACAAATGGAACGAAAAGAAAGGCAATCAACAGTGCAAAAATAAATAAAATACGATGCTCTTTTAGACGGAAAATGCGTTTCTCATCTTTATATTGCTGTACATATTGTCTTGTTTGGCTAAATAAAAACATGGCTTATACCCTCGTCACTTGTTTCTGACCAAACAGACCAGTTGGGTATACCAATAAAAAGAGAATCGCCAACACATATGGAAACCAGTTTTCAATTCCAGAGCCAATAATGCCACCTAAATAAATCTCCGCTAGTTTCTCGGTTGCTCCCACAATCAAGCCCGCTAAAATCGCACCTGCAATCGAAGTAAAACCACCAATAATCAGTACAGGTAATGCCTTTAGTACCACCAATGAAAGCGAGAATTGAACACCTAAACGTGCGCCCCACAACAAACCAGCGACTAATGCAACAAACCCTGCCACTGTCCAGACTAATATCCAGATATGATTTAAACGGATCCCCACAGATTGTGCGGCTAAAGGATCATCAGCAACTGCACGTAGTGAAATGCCAAAGCGAGTTTTACTAAATAAAAGAGATAAAATAATGACCAATGTTCCAGCAATACCTGTTGCGAACAGATCAAACTTGCTCAGCATGATGCCAAAGAAATTGATGGGTGCATCAGAAATTCCCAGATCTAATCCATGAACCTGTGTTCCCCATACAGTTTGAGCTAAACCCTCAATGACATAACTCAAGCCCAGAGTTGCCATGAACAATGTAATGACAGAGCGATTAATTAAATGTTTTAAAATCAATGCATCAATCAATAACACCAGCACAAAAATGACAAATAGCGTGACAATAAAAGCCACCACAAACGGAATGCCACGTTCAGTTAAATTGACAAAAGTTAAGGCTGAAAATAAAACCAAAGAACCTTGTGCAAAATTAAAAACACCCGATGCCCGATAAATTAAAACAAACCCAATGGCAACTAAGGAATACATGACACCTGCCAATGTACCCCCTAGCAAGACTTCTAGAAAAAATGACATATAAAAACTAACCTCTTATTTTTTAATTTATTTGTATATGCTCAATGTGCTTCAAGCGCTTGAATCCCTAAATATGCGCTCAACACTTCGGGATGTTCTTGAATTTGTTGTGGAGTGCCTTCTGCAATCTTTTTGCCATAGTCCAGCACCACAATATGGTTGGAAATATCCATAACGACAGCTAAATCATGCTCAATCATGAAAATGGTTATATCCAACTGTTGATTTATCTTTTGAATAAACTTGGCAATACTTCGTTTTTCAGCATGGTTCATTCCAGCCATTGGCTCGTCTAAAAGCAGAAACTGAGGTTCTGCTGCCAATGCTCTTGCCAACTCCACACGTTTTTGCAAACCATAAGACAGCGAGCTAACCAATTGGTCTCGGTATTCTTGTAGATTCAACAGTTTTAAAATTTCTTCAGCTTTAAAACGCTGTAAATCATCATTTTTTTGAGTGCTTGGTAAAGACAATAATGCACCTAATAATGAGTGACGACTTTTTAATACTCGTCCAGTTAAGACATTGTCCAATACCGACATTTGCTTGAAGAGTGCTAAATTTTGAAAGGTGCGCGCAATTCCTAAATAGGGTGCATGCTTTGCCTTATAGTTATGCAAAACCTGACCAGCAAAAATGATCTGACCAGATTGCGGCTGATAAATGCCATTAATAATATTAATTACAGAACTTTTGCCGGCCCCATTGGGACCAATTAAAGAATAAATCTCTCCTTTTCTCACCTCTAAGCTAAGTTGCTTGAGCACTTGTAAAGAGCCAAAAGATAAATCAATCGCCTTAAGTTCTAGCAATACCACAGAGGATACTGACATATATTCCCCTCTTAATTTATTGTTGTTATGGGCAAAGAATGAAGCTGCGAATTGTCCAATTGGGTACTTTGCCATTCGGCATATTCTCCCCATTCGTGTAAATTCACACCTAAACTTTGATAAAAATTTCGTGTTGCAAGCGTTACAGGCTGCCCCACTGTTAAAGCCACTTTAAGATGTGAAAAACCCAACTCTTCTAAAATGACTTGCTTAAATAAGGCAAAGCTCAACTTATCAATCAAAGATAATTTTTCTTCATTTTTCTGTTTTTGAAGTGCGTGCCAGTAATGTTTGGCAAGCCATTTATCACTTGGTAAGCGGTTATAAATTAACTGCTCAACACGGGCATAGGTTTGATTGGTCCCTAAAATCAATGTTGGCGAAATAATCTGTCTATCCTGATCGCGAGTATTTAAGGTCTCAGGAATATTTAAGTTAAAACCTGCAAGTAACCATGATGACCATAGATAACGAATGTGCCCAACACTTGAAAAAGCACGCGTAACAAATGCTTCCTCATGATGATCTAGGTGGTGGTTTTGAACTAAACGTTTGGCTTCTGCAATCAAATCTTGATGAGAATATTGCACTCTCAGTCGTTGATTAGATTCAATCCGTTCAAAGCTAAAAGCAATTTGTGCAGGTTCGAGCTGACTCGTTTTAAAATCAATACGATATTTCTCGTTGGAATTTTTTAATAACTTATCGACAGCTACAACATAGTCATATTCAAATGTACTTAATTTGCTTTGTTCAATATAAAAAATATAAATTGGGTGATAACGTAATGTCTCAATTGAAACAAGCTGCTCTAGCTCTTCTACGAGAATATAATCTGGCTTTAAAATCGCAAGGTGTCGTAAAAAGTCTTCTGTTTTTAATGTATCAACACTTTGGTCAATCAATTGAACTTCGCCACCTAAAGCCTGTATAGCCAGACTTATAGCAACTACATCAATATTCGGAGCACTGACAATAAGAAAAGTTTGCTTGTTTTGAAAACCATACTCATAAAGCGCAGACGCGTATCTTTCGCTAAGTTCTAGTAAATTTTTCCATGACCAGTGCCGCCACAGACCTAGCTTTTTATGTCTTAATGCAATTGCATCTGGACGTGCTATTGCGTGGTATGCCAACAGTGAAATAAGACTTTGCGAATAATCTGACATTTTTGCAATACCCCCCTCATAACGTCGATTGTTAAACGATGAGATAAAAAAAATATTACTGTTATATTTCAATTTACATGCCAAATATTTTTATAATTACTTTCAATAGCTTATGAAAATATCTTTCTCTATCTGTGCATAAAAGTGATAGTTTATTGTTGAATAACTGTTTTTCAGGCAACAGTTATTACTTGGATTCAAAAAGACTTTTTTAGAGAAATCTCAAGAACAAGTTTTGATTAATACTTTTGATTTTCATAATAGCTCTTCTTCGCTTTAAAAGAGCTATTATGTTTTTATCAATATCTTAGTTAAATATTTAACTAAACTACAAAGAAACCATGTGTACCATCTGTATTGAGTTGGGCAACTAATCCATATTCCCACTCTAAATAGTCTTGCATAGCTTGGATAGAATTATCCGTTCCTTCATAAGGGCGTTTATACCGATCTATACGGGGAGATAAGTACACATGTTTATCAGTTTCAAAAACAAAAGTTTTTGCCCATGCCTGATTCCCCCCTTCCAAGACATAAACATTTTCTGAAATTTTGGCTTGAAGAACAGATACTGCATATTGTGCTAACAGACTAGTACCACAAGTCACAACAATTTTATGATTTGTTGGAATTTTTTTCTCATTAAACAGTCGTTCAATATCTGCTTTTAAGACCCATTGAGCAGTAGGAATATGCCCTTTTTGATAGTTTGCACTAGTTGTAAAATCCAGAATAGTGACTTCTTCACGGTCATCTAACCATGCTTGCAATTGTTCAGGTGTAATCCGATGTTTTATATGCAACAACGGAACAACTGGTTTCCACCCTCCTTGCTCGGTAAATATTGTCTGAAAATCCGCATCGAGTACGTAGACATCCCAATTCATTTGCGCTAACCAAGATGCAGTCATATAAGCACGGACGAGTTGATCATCAATGAGTACAATTCTGGCACCGCGTACACTCGCATAATGGTCAGTTTCCTGAACTAGTTGCCCACCACCAATCCAACGGCTATTGGGTAAATGCGCTTGTATATACTCTTCTTCTGATCGTACATCAAAAACATAGGTGGTGCGTTCACTCTGTTGTTGGAACAGTTGTAGTTGTTCCAAACTAATCGTTTTTACACCAGCCTGCTGTGTTAATTGTTTGGTATTCTCTAATATGCCTGATGGATTATTTTTATTAGCAAAATTAGTATATTGTTGGTGTTGTCCTAAAGCTAATTGTTGCTGCGCCAATGTCCAACCAATCGTACCATTACGTAAAGCATAGACTTCATGTCCAATCTTGGCATTAATCAATGACTGTGTACCAATTAAACTACGTGTACGCCCCGCACAATTCACAATAATTTTAGTATTTTCATCTTTAACAATATTTTTAGCATGAAGTACCAATTCAGCACCAGGTACGCTGATACCGCCCGGAATACTCATGGTTTGATATTCATCAAAACGACGAGCGTCCAGAATGACAATGTTTTCCTGATCATCAATTAATTTTTTGACTTCTTGAGCTGACAGTGACGGCGTCCCTTTATAATGTTCAACAAATTCACCAAAGGCTTTACTTGCTGAATTGACATCAATAAAAATTTCACCGCCTGCATCTTTCCAGCCTTGTAAACCACCATCCAATAATGAAATCTGCTGATAGCCCAATGCTTGTAACTGTTGATAGACACGTTCTGCCAAACCCTCACCATTGTCATAAATAACAATATCAGTAGACAGACGAGGTATTCGATTGAGAATTTCTACTTCAAATTTGGAAAGAGAAATATTGGCAGCAAACAAAGGATGACCTTGAGCATATGGATCTTCTTCACGTACATCAATTAGTGCGATTTCTTGACCAGCCAATAGCTTTTTGCGGATATCTTGATAAGTTTGAATATTGGTTGTCATATTAATGTTCCTGATTTGAATAACCTGAAATAAAACGCTTTGCTGTGCCATCTAAAGCAAAGGTATAGCGTTCTACTTTGCCAATATCTGCACCATAAATGTGAATGCTAATAGAAACCTGATCGGACAGCGCATTACTCACTTGATGCACATCACCCAAGGCTGGAGTAAAAAAATCAATTTCGCCAACTTTTAAATGATCTGGTTCACCTGTGATCTCAAAATGCCCTAATGCATTTCTTTGGTAACGCTGTGAGATTTCTTCACCTTGCAGGACACCAACGACTCCCCAAACTTCATGATTATGGATTGGTGTAGTTTGTCCCTTATCCCATACAAAACTGACAATTGAAAAATGATCTTCCGGATCGCGATATAATAAAAACTGTTGATAGCGTTCAGGATTCGGTTGCCGATAAGAGCTTGGCAACCAATCATTTAAATGCAGCAATCTACGAAACTCTGGAATAAAAGATTGTATGAGATCAACATCTTCTAATTGCTGTGAAATTCCATATTCAATTCTTTCAATCAACGGCTGGAGTACTTGTTGCAACTGACTCATCTTTATTTTTGCTCCACTTTAAAACCAGTATCAAATGAAGATGTCACATCAAACTTTTTATCAATCAGCTTATATTTGGTATAAAAATCGGCTGTTCCTTGAGAAACTTTGATCACTTCATTATCGATCGGCTCCCACGAGGCATTACGACGTTTAAAAGCTTTGATTCCCACATCCTCTGGTAGTCCAGTTATTTTGGCATAAGCTTTACCAAACTCATCCCCGTGTTGTCCTGCCCAAGCTTGCGACTCTTTTAAACGATAGATGAAATCTTGAATTGCCACACGTTTGTTCTGATCCTTTAAAGATTTATCCGTGGCTGCTAAAAAGGTATAACCTGAATACAAACCACGACCATTAACCACAACCCGAAAATGATCCTTAAGCTCAGCATATGCCGTATATGGATCCCATACCACCCAAGCATCCACTGAACCATTGGCAACAGCTAATTTTCCATCGGCAGGCGGTAAAAATTTAAACGTCACATCTTCAGGCTTTAGACCTTGTTGTTCTAGGGCCTTTAAAGTTAAAAGATGACTAATTGAGCCTTTATTAAATGCTAAACTTTTACCCTTTAAATCTTTGGCAGACTTAATTGGACTATTCTGCGGCACTAAAATAGCAACTGGATATGGATCTGCTTTATAAACGGCAATAGCCTTGGCTGTTCCCCCATTAGAATTGGCAAAAATAAACGGTGCATCACCCAAGTAACCAATATCAATCGCATCTACTTTTAATGCTTCTGCAACTGGTGCAGCAGCTGGAAATTCATACCAATTGATTTTATATGAGACATTTTTTAAAGCACCAGATGCTTCAAGCTGTGCACGCATATTGCCTTTTTGATCACCAATATTGAGCACAACCTGCCCCTTATTTGCTTTGACTTCAGATGCCTGAGCATGTTCAGGTGAAGCCTCTTTTTTTGTACAACCGACTAAAATTGCTGTTGTAAAAACACCCAATAAAATTTTGCTATAGTGATTCATTATTATTTCCTTTCTGATTAGGCCGAAATCAGCTGTTGCTGTTGATCATATTTTTCTGTTTTTTCACGGATTTGGGGCAATAGCTCTCGACCATAATCAATTGCGTCCTGAACAGGATCAAACCCACGTATCAATACGCTATGAATGCCGAGTTTGTAATATTGCAAAATAGACTCTGCAACTTGTTCTGGGGTACCCACTAATGCCGTGGAGTTATAACTGCCTTGAACTAAAGAAGTAATACCAGTCCATAAATTGGTATCTAAACGTTCGCCTTGACCAGCTGCTGCAAGTAAACGTTGCCCACCCGTACTTTGTGGTTTTTTTCTGGCAGCTTGCAAGCCAAAATTTTCTAATTGCTTTTTAGATAATTGATAAATTTCTTGCGCTTTTTCCCAAGCTCTGGACTCACTATCAGCAATAATTGGACGAAATGAAATGTTGTAATCAAGTTGGCGCTCATGTTGTGCTGCCAACTGATTTAGTGTTTCAACCTGCTCTTGGGCCCCCGCTAGAGGCTCTCCCCAAAGTGCAAAAATATCAACCTGTTTTGCGGCAACTTGTAAAGCTTCTATGGAAGAACCGCCAAAATAAATTGGTAAGTGTGTTTGGAGTGGTTTAATTTCAGAATAAGCATCTACTACATGGTAATAATCACCTTCATAGCTAAAAGGTTCTTGGCTATACCATGTTTTTTGTACAACTTCGATGAACTCAGCACTACGTGCATAGCGCTCTTGTTTATTTAAAAAATCTCCATCTTTTTTCTGATCAATATCACTCCCGCCAGAAATAACATGTAGTGCTAAACGTCCATCCGTCAGCTGATCCAAGGTTGCCAATTTACGGGCTGCCAATGTTGGAGAAACAAAACCCGGACGATGTGCTAGTAAAAATTTTATTTTAGAAGTATGTGCAGCAGCATAGGCTGTCACTAAAAAACCATCAGCCTGATCGGACCAATAGCCACATAGAATACGGTCAAACCCTGCCTGTTCATGTGCCTGAGCAATTTTGACAATATAATTTTTATCAAAAGTTTTTGTCGCTGGAATAATTTCAGATGCCTCACGGTGCCAGATCATTCCTAAAATTTGAATTGCCATATTTAAATCCGATGTATTTTTTATAAGGATACGGCAGGTCTTAATATGTTAAAAACAAATATTAAATATATAATAATATTAAAATATAGAATACTAACAGAATGAGTGAGGCTCAAAACATTGCGGACGTCAACGAAAGCGTTATCTTCAACTAATGCTTTTTATATTGATTATGCTCAATAAAATTTCTTGATATTTTATTTCATCCCCATCCTAGTATGCTCTGTACTTTACGGCTCATCTCCTGGCAAATTGATTGATAGACTTCATTCAAATCGGGTTGAATCATATAAAAAAGTTGCACTGATAAATTGAAGTCAGTAAGTTCGATTGAGGTAAGTTGAGCAGCATAAATACTCTTTTCAAAAACTTCTTTAGGTAATAATCCTACTCCAAGACCTTGAGCCAATAAATTCATCTGCAAATTGGTTCCTGTAACCTCAATTTTTATATTAGGTAACTGATTCAATTTATGGTACTCCGATACAAGATATTGGCGAAAACCGCACCCTTCAGTATTAAGAATCCATCCTAAAGACTGACAATCGGCAAGATGCTGAACGGACATCTTTTTTAATTTTTTAGAAACAGTCGGCACAATTTGTAACTGACCTAAAATTTCCATGTTTTTCTGGTCATTCTGCCCATAAGTTTGAGCTGTTGTTGAAAAAATGCAATCTAGCTTTTTTTCCTTAAATTTATCTAATAAATCGATACCCCAACCTGTGCTAATTTCTAAGTTTAATGTTGGATAACTTTGCTTTAAGTCTTCTAAAATACCTGACAAGATCGTGTCTGATAGACTTGTCGCAATACCAATCCGTAAGTTTTGGGTCGATAATTTATAGCTGTTAACTAGTTGCCCTAATGCATCTATTTCAGCAGTAACCTGTGCGCACTGCTCAAAAATTTGAAATCCTAGCTGAGTCAATTTTAGAGGGCGTGTATTACGGTCAAAAAGTTGTAATCCCAAATCTGATTCTAGATTTTGGATCCTTCTAGTAATAGCAGGTTGTGAAATACCTAATTGCTGGGCAGCCAGACTGGTAGATTGAACATTGACAAAACAAACAAAAGCTTCAATATCTTCAATTTTCATAATAGCTTAGGACAAGATTTATAAATAAAGGTTATATCCAATTATGATGTTTTTTTATGGAATAACCAGTAGTTTACTATTCATTTTATTTCATATCAGTAATGTTTTTAGCTCAACTTATCTCTACCTATGCTCATAACTATAATTTTATATTTTTCAAAATCTTATTTTTTATATACTTTTATACTCTAGATAAGTTTTCTAAAAATTAGAAAAAGACAAATATTTCATCTTTTCTGACCTTATTTATATATAAAAACTACGCTAGATAATTCTACGCTTAGATGTTATTGAGGATGCTCAGGTAGTATTAAATCTACCAACCAGACTTTAGTCATCAGTTTATCTTGCGTGCAATTGCCTTATTTAGCTTACCTTTTGATCAAGACCCTAAAGGTATTTCATAGATTAGAAAGCTCTCACCTTGGGCTTTTTATTTTTGAATCATTTAATTGATATTTACTAATTTCTCGTTAGTGATCTACTTGAGAGAAAAGTTACTTTTATTGCTTATCTAAAATGTAATTTTATAGCTTGAAGATTCAGAGGAACTTTTATTATTATCTTAATAATATTTAGTACAATAAAGAGATACAAGAAATGCCAAATCAATTTGATTCTGTTTCTATAACAAAAAAAGCTAATGTCTACTATGAGGGGCATTCTATTAGTCATGTAATTGAACTAGCTGATGGAACAAAAAAGACTCTTGGAGTTATTCTTCCATCAGATAAGGCTTTAACATTTAAAACTCATGTGCCAGAGCGCATCGAAATTATTTCTGGGAAATGCACTGTTCAAATTGGCGATGAACCAGAAGCTACAATTTATTCTAGCGGTGAATCTTTTAATGTTCCTGAAAATAGTAAATTTAAAATTATGACAAATGAAGTGATTGATTATGTCTGCCATTTAGAGTGAGTTAGAATTAAAAAAGTTATTTTTATCATAGTAAACGATATATTGTTCCTATGAAAATTTTCATTCTTCCTCAAAATTAGACGATATCTAATGAAATTTAAGGTTCCATCAACTTAGATCTTTTATAATTGTTCTCTAGTAAGCTTTCACCACCATCAACATTTAGAACTTGGCCAGTAATTCAGTGATTGATTATTTATTTACCAGGCCGGAAGTTGATACAACAAAGATTTTTTATTAATAGCTGACCGAGACAATAGAATAGATATCAATATGGACTTATTCGATGACCGTATCCAAGCTATGGCTTCATTAAGTTGGTTAATTTAGAAATCAAAAATTAGCTTTAAATGATATTAGCATTCTGATCAAATTCGCTTAATAAAATAATCAATTACAGCTTTTAAAGCAGCTGAATGGTTCCGATGACTTGGATAATATAAATAAAATCCAGCGAAGCTCCCACACCAGTCATCCAAAACACTCTCCAATTGCCCAGATTGAATATATGGCAATACTTGCTCTTCCAATGAAAATGCAACACCAAGCCCATCCAAAGCAGCTCTTATCATTAAATCAGCATCATCTAGAATGAGCGTACTTTTAACGGCCAAATTAAGCTTTTTATTTCCTTTTTCGAAAGGCCAATTATATAGAGTCTGGCTGTTTATCTGACGCCAACCAATACAGTTATGATCTAGCAAATCTTTAGGAGATACTGGTTTAGGATACTTTATAAAATAAGCTGGGCTTGCAACAATTGCCAGTTTGAGGTTCTTAGAGATAGGAATAGCTTTCATATCTTCCTGAATACTCTCCCCCAGCCGGATTCCAACATCAAAGCCATTATGGATGATGTCGATAAATTCCTCGTTCGCCGTAATTTCAAAAGTAATATTCGGATATAGTTCACTTAAGGCTTTAAGGTGTGGAAGAAAAAATAATGTCAGGGCTGATCTTGGAGCATTAATTTTCACAATGCCCTGAGGGCTAGTACGAAAATCATTTAAGCTCTCTATTCCCGAAATGATATCGTTATAGGCTGGGGAGATTTTATTGAGTAAATGACTACCAGCTTCTGTTAAAGAAACACTTCGGGTTGATCGGTTTAAAAGTCTAACGCCTAGTCTCGTCTCTAGGGCCTTCATAGAGTGACTTAATGAAGATGGCGTCACATTTAATTTAGCAGCTGAGCGTCGAAAACTCTTTTCTCCAGCAATAACAACAAATGCCCATAGCTCATCAAAATTTGCTTTTGTCATAGACTTATTATGCTGATTAATTCATCAGTTCATTGAATTTTGTCTATATTGTATCCTGTTTATTAAA